>NZ_JAXAVV010000003.1:0-485896 GCF_033949925.1 Lentzea kristufekii | reverse complement strand
GCGGAGGAGGCGTGGGTGCCTCGATCACCTTGTGGTAGCGGCGCGGCTCGTAGGTGCTCGCGGTGCCCGCCGACCAAGTGCGTTCGACGGTCGGCGCACCGTTCGGCCCCGCCTGCTCGCGGACAACGGGCTGTGTTCGCGCCCCGTCGGCCCAGCGGACGAAGAGCGCGACGTGGCCGTCGTTGAGCAGGGCGTCGCCGGTGCGCAGGTCGGCGCGGTTGATCAGGGAAGAGAAGTTCCGCAGCGTCAGGGTGGTCTCGGACCGGCCGAGGCCCCAGATCAGGGACACGTACCCCGAGCAGTCGGTGCGGTAGCTGCCGTACTGGTTGGAGTGGCAGCCCGCCTGACTGTAGGGAACGCGGGCGTCGATCCACGGCTGCGATCTGACCATCATGTCAGCGCGGCTGACACCACCGGGAACGCCGATTTCCTGGCAGTAGAGCAGGATCTGGAAGTCGTCGTTGAGCGCTGCGGGAGCGGCCGCGAGCGCGGCCGGAGCGGTGAGCAGAACCACGGCTGCGGCTGAAAGCGCAGCGGCGACGGTGTTCCGGAGCATGTGAACCCCTTGATGTCGGGACTGTTTTCCCTTGCATCAAAAGGTTGTCGTTCACGTCTTCAAGCCGTCTCCAAGACGACTCCAACGATCGTTCCAGGTTCTACAGGTCCCTGGCCGTCGCGGTAGTGCGACGGCCAGGAGTCCCCGCCACTACTTCGGCTTGAGCACTTCCAGGCCGCCCATGAACGGCCGCATCGCCTTCGGGACCACCACGGAGCCGTCTGCCTGCTGGTGGTTCTCCAGGATGGCGACGATCCACCGGGTGGTCGCCAGCGTGCCGTTGAGCGTGGCGGCGATCTGCGACTTGCCGTTCTCGTCGCGGTAGCGGACGTTCAGGCGGCGGGCCTGGAACGTCGTGCAGTTCGACGTCGACGTCAGCTCGCGGTACTTCTGCTGCGTCGGCACCCAGGCCTCGCAGTCGAACTTGCGGTGCGCCGACGTGCCGAGGTCGCCCGTCGCCGTGTCGATGACGCGGTAGGGCACCTCGATCTTGGCGAGCATCTCCTCTTCCCAGCCCAGCAGCCGGGCGTGCTCCGCCTCGGCGTCCTCGGGCTTGACGTAGGAGAACATCTCGACCTTGTTGAACTGGTGCACGCGGATGATGCCGCGGGTGTCCTTGCCGTACGAGCCGGCCTCACGGCGGTAGCACGACGACCAGCCCGCGTAGCGGCGTTCGCCGTCGAGGATCTCGTCGGCGTGGTAGCCGGCGAGCGGCACCTCCGACGTGCCGACGAGGTACAGGTCGTCGGCGGGCAGGTGGTAGATCTCGCTCGAGTGCGCGCCCAGGAAGCCGGTGCCCGCCATGATCTCCGGCCGCACCAGCGTGGGCGTGATCATGAGCTCGAAACCGTTGGCCGTTGCCTGCGCCGCCGCCATGTTGAGCAGCGCGAGCTCCAGCTGCGCGCCGACGCCCCGGAGGAAGTAGAACCGCGAGCCGCCGACCTTGGCGCCGCGCTCCATGTCGATCGCGCCGAGCCTCGTGCCCAGGTCGAGGTGGTCGACCGGCTCGAAGTCGAACTCACGCGGCTCGCCGACGGTCTTGATGACGCGGAAGTCGTCCTCGCCGCCGACCGGTGCGTCCGGGTGCACCAGGTTCGGGATCTTGGCGAGGAGCTCGTTGACCTCGTCGGCGGTGGCGTGCTGCTCGGCCTCGGCGGCCTTGACCTCGGCGGCCAGGTCCTTCGCCTTGGTCAGCAGCGCGGCGCGCTCGTCGCCCTTGGCCTTGCCGACCTCCTTGCCGAGCACCTTCTGCTCGGCGCGCAGGGTGTCCGCGCGGGAGATGGCGGTCCGCCGGCGCTCGTCCGCGGACAGCAGGCTGTCGACGACGCCCTCGTCCTCGCCACGGGCACGCTGCGAAGCGCGCACTGTCTCCGGGTTCTCGCGCAACACCTTGAGGTCAATCACCCTCAACAGAGTAGTGGGCTGTCGCCAGCGCATATTGCCCGGCACTACGGCAGACGTGTCGACGACAGCCATTCGGCCGCGGTCATCCCCTCGAGTTCGACGGCCTCGCGAACACCGAGCGACCGGAAGAGCTCCAGTGCCGCTGTCCAGGTGCCGGCGTCCGAGGTGGCTGCGGCGAGGTCCCGCATCGTCCGTGCGCGCCAGAGCGGTGCGCCGAGCTCCGTCCACAGGTCCAGCGCTTCCGAGAGCAGTGCGGCGGCGTCAGGCCTGTCCAGGCTCAGGGACAGCTCTCCTCTCGTCCTCGTCATCAGGGCGAGGCCGAACCGGTCCCGTTGCCTGTCGCAGACCTCGGTGCACTCGGCCAGCAGATCGTCCAAGCCCTCGAACAACCCGGCTCGCAGCGAGGCCTTCACCAGCGACTGCACCGCGTACACGGCCCCGAGCTCGTCACCGGCCGCTCGCAGCAGTGCCTCGGCCTCCCGGCTCGACTCGACCGCCTCCAGGAACTTCCCCGACGCCCGGTGGCACAGGCTCAGGCCACGCAGAGCGAGTGCGGTACCTCGTTGGTCGTCGAGCTTCTGGTAGAGCGAGAGGCTGCGTTCGAGGGCGGCTTCCGCGGTGGCGAGATCTCCCAGGTCTCGGTCTATCGCCCCCAGGCCGTACGCGGCGGCGGCCACGATCTCGTCGTCACCCAGCCGCACGGCCCGGTTCAGCATCGACCGCGCGAGATCGAACGACGCGAGGTCGCGGTACACCGTGCCGAGTCCGACGAGCGCTACCGCCAACGTGGCGTCGTCGCCCACCAGTTCCGCACCGTCGGCCGCCTGCTGGAAGTTCGTCAGAGCCGCGTCGAAGTCGTCCTGCTCGTACCGCAGCTGCCCGAGCCCGGCCAGGACGACGGCCTCGGCCGCCGTGTTGCCCTGCGCACGCGTGGCACGGAGTGCGACGTCGTGTGTCCGCTGCCAGCCGTCGAACTCGTTGCGGGCCGAGAACGACGACGACAGCAGCGACGTGATCAACGTCGTCGTGATCTCGTCGACCCCGAGGTCGTGCGCGCGCTCGACCACCCGCACGACCGCACTCGTCTCGGAGTGCAGCCACCCCATGGGGTTCTCCTCGACCTCTTCGACTAGGCGCGGATCGACCTCCTCCTCCACACCGGGCCGGGGACGCAGGCCCAGCGTGACTCGTGGCAACCGCTTCGAACCCGCTTCGACGAGCGTCACCCACGTGGCGAGGAGCCTGCCGACCGCAGTGGTGACGCCGTCGTCGAGAGGCGCCTGCTCCGCGCCGAAGAGCTGCACCAGGTCGTGGAAGCGGTAACGCACACGTCCGATGTGGTCGACCCCCGCGACGTCGAGAAGCCTGAGCTCGACCAGGTGTTCCACGACGTCCTCGGCCTCGTCGAGGTCCACGAGGAGCAGCGGCGCGGCGACCCATGCGCCGAAGTCGGGCATGTCGAGCATCGCGAGGAGGTGGAACGCCGTGCGGTGCAGGTCGTCGAGGTCAGCGTGGTTCAACCGCAGGCTGGAGCGGATCGCGAGATCACCGACGGTGAGCTCGTCGAGTCTTCGCCGCTCGTCGGACAGGCGTTTCGCGAGCGTGCGCAGCGGCCAGTGAGGGCGGGCGAGCAGCTTGGCCGCCGCCGCGCGCAGGGCCAGCGGCACACCTCCGCACAGTTCGACGATGTGCCGGGCCGCCTCCGGCTCCGCCTGCACCCTCTGCTCGCCTGCGATGCGCCTGAGCATCTCCGCGCTGACCTCGGGCTCGAGGAGATCCAGCTCGACGGGGTCCGCGCCCTCCAGGCCGGTCAGGCGTGAGCGGCTCGTGATGATCACGAAGCAGTTCGGGTTGCCCGGCAACAACGACCGCACCTGTCTCTCGCTGCGGGCGTTGTCGAGGACGATCACCAGCTTGCGATCGGCGACCAGGCGCCGGTACAGCTCGACGCGTTCGTCGATCCCGTCCGGCTGGTCCTTGCCGAGCACACCGAGCAGGCCCAGGAACCGACCCACGACCTCGTGTGACTGCAGATCCCGCTCAGCGCCGCGGAGATCGGCGAAGAGCTGACCGTCCGGGTAGTCGCGGCGCAGCAGGTGAGCGGCGCGCACGGCGAGCGCGGACTTGCCGGCGCCGCCGAAGCCCGAGATGACGACGGTCGGGGTCGACGTCGTGTTCGCCGGCGCGTCGGCGACGGCCAGCACCTGCGCCAACGCGTCCTGACGTCCGGTGAAGTCGCTGATGTCCGGCGGAAGGTGGTGTGGCACGACGACGTTCCGCGCGGGTGCGGCGGCGATCGGCGGCATCTCGAGCGCCCCGGCCAGCAACTGCCGGTGCAACGTCTGGAGCTTCTCGCCCGGCTCGATCCCCAGTTCGTCGAGGAGGTAGGCCCGCGCCTCGCGGTACACGGTGAGCGCGTCGGCCTGCCGGCCCGCCCGGTACAACGCGCTCATCAGCAACAACCGCGTGTCCTCACGCGCCGGGTGGGAGTGCGCCAACGCGGACAGGCGACCGATCGCGTCCTCGAACCGGCCCTGGGCCAGCTCGCAGCGGCCGAGACCTTCCTGGGCGGACAGACGTGACTCCTCCAGGGCGAGGGCGTGGCCCCTGGCGAAGTTCGCCTCGATCCCGTGCAGCGCGGGGCCTCGCCAGAGCGCGAGTCCTCGCTCGTAGTGGCGGAACGCGGTCGCGGGATCGTCGTCCCGCTCGGCTTGCCGCGCAAGCGACACGTGCCGGGTGAACTCGTCGACGTCGCTGTACTCGACGTCGAGGAGGTAGCCCGGTGCTCGGGTGACCAGCGCCTGTCCGGCCACCCGCCGCAGGGATGACACGTAGGTGTGAACGAGAGCGGCTGCGCTCTGTGGCGGCGACTCGTCCCAGATCAGGTCGACGAGCCGGTCGGCAGTGACGACCTGCCTCAGCTGGAGCAACAACGCCACCAGCAACGTTCTGGGTTTGGGCCCTCCGAGGGCCACCTGTCTGTCGCCGTCCCACACCTCGACCGGCCCCAATGCGAGCACACGCAATGCATCCCCCCGAAGTCCACCCCTTCGAGTTAGGAGAATGCACCAGATGTGGACGCGTGGTCACGCTTCTCGTTCGCAAAAGGGGGCGGTTGGACAGGGTTGCTCCATTGGTGGCGGGCGCCCGCGAACGAAAGAGACCCGGCGCCGAACACGGCGCCGGGTCCCTCAACAGCCGAACGGCCTAGTAGATCGCGAACGCCACCACGAGGCCGAGAGCGACGTGCGCCGCCGCGACGACGACGGAGGCGGGCGCGAACCTGTCCGACTCGATGATCGAGCCGATGTCGAGCTTGGTCACCCACTCCAGCAGCCGCACGGCCGCGACCTGCACGATGATGCCGACGATGCCGTAGATCAGCGACGTGAGCAGGCCCTCGTCGAGCTTGCCGACCGCGCTCAGGATGGCGACGACGACGATGAACGCCATCGACACGAGGCCGGAGGCGGTGACGATCACGGCGTTCGGCGCGCCGTTGCGGACCAGGATCGACAGCTTGCCCGGCGTCGTCCAGTCGATCGCGTAGAAGCCGAACACCATGAGGACCAGACCGACGACGGCGTACAGCGCGATCGCGCCGATGCCCCGGCCGATGGCCGAGCCGAAGCCGGGGTCCAACGCGAGCGTCGTGTAGTCCATTACCTGTTCCCTTTCGGAGTCTTACTCAACAATTCGATGCGGCACGAACGCCGCGCCATCGTCGGTCACCAGACCGACCGTTTCCCGGATGCCGAGGCCCGCCGACGTGTCGCCGACGACCCAGGCACCCAACGCGGGGCGGTAGCCGTCGAACTCCGGAAGCGGATCGAACAGCTGGTACACGAAGCCTTCTTTGCCGTACACGCCACCGGTCTGCGTCTCGTAGCCCGGGGCGACGATCTGGATGTTCGACCCCTCGCGGCCGAGCAGCGGCTTGCGCACGTACTCGGTGAGCATGCCGGGATCGTTCAGGTAGGCGGGGAGCAGGTTGGGGTGGCCCGGGTACATCTCCCACAGGATCGCGAGCAGCGCCTTGTTGGAGAGCAGCATCTTCCACAGCGGCTCGACCCACAGCGTGCCGGGCAGCGACTCGACGGCGTGGCGGCCGAACTGCTCCTCGACCACCCATTCCCACGGGTAGAGCTTGAAGACCGTGCCCATCGGTGACTCTTCGAGGTCGACGAACCGGTTGAGCAGCGTGTCCCAGCCGACCTCCTCGATCGCGAGGCCCACGGTGTTCAGGCCCGCTTCGGCGGCGGTCTCCTGCAGGCAGGCGATCGTGAGATGGTCCTCGCCGGACGGGTCGGCGCCCGACCAGGTGAAGTGCAGTTCGCTGGAGGGCAGCTTGGTGCCGATCTCCGTCCACCGCTCGACCAGGCGCTCGTGCAGCGAGTTCCACTGGTCGCCGTCCGGGAAGACGTCTTCCTTCCAGTACCACTGGACGTACGCGGCCTCCAGCAGCGACGTGGGGGTGTCGGCGTTGTACTCGAGCAGCTTCGCGGGGCCCGAGCCGTCGTAGCGCAGGTCGAAGCGCCCGTAGACGTGCGGGTCGCGGCGGCGCCACGACTCGGCGATGTGCGGCCACACCCATTCGGGGATGCCGAAGTCGCGGTACCGCTCGGTGAGCACCACGTTGTCGACCGCGTCGAGGCACATGGAGTGGAGAAGTTCGACGTCGGCTTCGAGCGAGAGGACCTCGCTCATCTCGAACACGTAGTGCACCGACTCGTCCCAGTACGGACGGTCAGCGCCGTTCGCGTACCTCGCGGGTGAGCCGAACACCAACCCCTGGTCCGAGACCGTCCGCTGCCAGTTCGGCCGCGGCTGGGAGGTTTCACGACGCAAGTGTGCTCAGCCTCCGGTGCTCTTCGAACCGCTGCTGACGCCGAAGCCGCCGCGCTGGACGGACGTGCCCGACTTCGTCGTGACGTTCGCGCCCTTGGGGATCGTGTAGCTGCCGCCGACGGCCTTCTGGCCGACGGCGCCCGTGCCGCCGTAGTTGTAGCGGTACGAGGTGCCACCGATGTAGATGAAGCCACCGCTGCTGTACCCACCGTGACTGCGGTAGTACGACTCGTCGCAGTAGTCGTCGTCGACGATCACGTTGTTCGAGTCGGTGCACTGCGCGGTGACGTTCTTCGGGCTGGCGGCCGCGTACCAGATCGCGACCAGCGCGACCACGCCGACGGTGACGCCACCGCCGATGAGAAGGCGTTTGCGCGTCTTGCGCTTCTTCTCGAACGCGGCGGACTCGGCGGCGAACCGCTCCTGCTGCGCCTTCAGCGCGGCGGCACGAGCGCGTTGCTCGGCGACCGTGGCCTGGCGAGGCTTGGTCACGCCGGCCTGCTGCTGGCGCACCTTGCCCTTGGCGGGCGGCTGGTTCGGGCCGGCCTGCTGCGGCGCAGGCCGGTACGGCGGCAGCTGCTGTGGCTGGCCGGGCTGTTGCGGCTGGCCGGGCTGTCCCGACGGCGACCCAGGCTGGGGCGTCGGCTGGCCAGGTCCTGGCAGGTTGTTGTCAGTCATCACCACTCCCGCGGGCAAGGTACCTAGCGAGACAGCTGAAACATGGCCAATTCAGTGACGAGTGTCCTAATAGCAACACTCGACCCAACCCGGCGCACAGCCGTCTCACACGGCACGGGCATCATGGATGAGATGTCTCCGAGCGCCGGTTGGTTGAGTCGATCCGGTCACATCCGCGAAACGCGGATCGTGATGGCCGGTGCTTTCGTGGGCGCCTTCGGCTTGTTGATGTTGTCCGCGTTCACGTCTGTGCTGGCAGGAGGCCCGCTCAGCACCAAACGCGAGCTCGTCAACGCCGCGTACCAGGCCGTCGTCGGCGAGTGCCTGAACTGGGAGAAGGCCGACCTGTCCGACGCGCAGAAGGTCGACTGCTCGGCCGCGCACAAGTTCGAGGTCACCGGCACGGCCGACATCTCCGCCGCGTACCCGAAGGAAGCGCCGTTCCCGAACGCCGAGGCCTGGGAGAAGATCGCGCAGGACAACTGCGCCCAGGCGTCGACCACCTACATGGGCGGCAAGCTCGACCCGAAGGGCAAGTACGGCGTCAGCACCCTGAACCCGGACGAAGGCCGCTGGTCGAGCGGGTATCGCCAGCTCAGGTGCGGCCTGCAGGTCACCGCCCCGTCCGGCGCCGCCCTGCCGTCGTTCGGTAGCGCGAAGACCCAGGACCAGTCCGCCGTCTACGACCCCGGCGTCTGCGTCGCCCTGGCCGAGAACAACACGGTGGGTGACCCGATCGACTGCGCCAAGCCGCACGCGTTCGAGATCGTCGGCGTCGTGCAGCACCCCGAGGGCCCGTTCGTCGCGCTCGAGGCGCAGGACTCCGCGATGTCCGAGAAGTGCGCGGCCATCGCCGCCGAGTACACCGGCGGCGCCGACCTGAAGGCCAAGAACCTGCTGGTCACCTGGGACACGCGCGCCGAGGAGAGCTGGGCCGTCGGCTCCCGCAAGGCCAACTGCAAGATCGGCGCGGTCCCCCAGGGCAACAACCTCGTGGCGTGGGAGGGCAGCGTCCGCAACCCCAACGGCGCGCCGCTGACCACCGCGAACCCGCCGCAGACGACCTCGGTCAGGCCCCAGGACGAGCCCACCGGCGCCCCGCTGCACTCCGAATCGGGCAAGCCGCCGTCGGAGTCCGGCAAGCCCTCGGACTCCGGCAAGCCCGACAAGCCCTCCTCCAGCCCGCCCCCGTCGAGCACCGAGAACCGATGACCGTCGAGATGACCAGGGCTCGTTTCGACGAGCTGGTCGAAGAGGCCCTGGACCTGGTCCCGCCGGACTTCATGCACGCCATGAACAACGTCGTGGTGCTGGTCGAGGACCGCAACCCCGAGGAGCCCTCGCTGCTCGGGCTCTACCAGGGCATCGCGCTGACCGAGCGCAACTCCGACTACGGCGGCACGCTGCCCGACCACATCTTCATCTACCGCGAGGCGATCCTCGACATCTGCGACACCGAGGAGGACGTGGTCGAGGAGGTCATCATCACCGTGGTGCACGAGATCGCGCACCACTTCGGGGTGGACGACGCCAAGCTGCACGAGCTCGGCTGGGGCTGAGCGGCCTCCCCCGCAAGGGGGATCTGGGTCAGGACTGGTCGATCGCCCGACGGGTTCTCCTAGGAGATCTCCACGCCCGCCCAGGACCGGCACGCCCAGCCGTCGCCCTCGGACTCCAGCACCACGACCCCGGTGTTCGGCAGCAGGTTCTCGGCCAGCTCCACCGGCACGTTCGACGCGAGAGCCAGCGCGCCCATCCGACCGGCGCCTCCGTGCGTCACGACCATGACGGTGCCGTTGGCCCTGATGGTCGAGATGGCGCCGAGGAACCGGTCCAGCACCTGCTGACCGGTCTCGCCGCCGCCGGGGAACGCCACGTCCAGGGCGCCTTCGGCCCACGCGATGACGGTGTCGAGGTAGGCCTTGTAGGCCTCGGTGTCGTTGCGGCCTTCGAGCGAGCCGACCTGGATCTCCTCGATGCCCTCCAGGATCTGGACGGGCAGGCCGAAGCGTTCGGCGGTCGGGGCTGCGGTCTGCTGGGCGCGCAGGCCGATGCTCGCGTAGACGGCGGTGATGTTCTCGCCCGCGAGGGTGTCTGCCAGTTCGCGGGCCTGCTTCAGGCCCAGTTCGGTGAGCGGGGGGCCCGGCATGGCCGTGTCCAGCTTGCGCTCGATGTTCGACGCCGTCTCACCGTGCCTGACCAGCAGCAACCTCACCCGCGCTCGCCCTTTCTGACAGCATCGACCCAGGAGGCGGCTGCGGCGAACTCGGCGTTGTGAGCCTCGACGGGCTCGTGGTCGGCCTTCGGGAAGGACCCGAGGAACCGGATTTCACGCGAGTGTCGGTGCAGCGCGGCCAGCGCGTCACCGATCCTCGGCTCTGCGATGTGCCCCTCGACGTCGATGTAGAAGCGGTACGTCCCCAGTTTGCCCTTCTGGGGGCGCGATTCGAGGCCTGTGAGATTGATGCCACGCAACGCCAGCTCGGTGAGCAGTTCGGACAGCACGCCGACGCGGTTCGGGGTGGTCACGACGACGCTCGTGCGGTCTGCGCCGGTCGGCTCAGGCAGCTGACCCGGACGGCGCAGCAGCAGGAACCTCGTGCGCGCGTCGGCCACGTCCAGGACGTCGGTGGCGTACTCGTCCAGCTCGTAGTGGTTGACGGCGACGGGGGCCGAGACGGCCGCGTCGAACTCGCCGCGCTCGACGGCGGCGGCGGCGGCCGCGGTCGACGACGTGGCGATGGAGGTGGCGCCGGGCAGCGTGGCGGCGATCCACTCGCGGACCTGGGCCAGTGCGTGCGGGTGCGAGGCGACGGTGCGGATCTCGGTGGTCCCCGGCCGGACCAGCACGCTGAACTTGACGTCCAGCACCGTCTCGGCCACGGCGACGACCGGCTCGTCGCGCACGAGGACGTCGAGCGTCACCGGCACGGCGCCCTCGACGGAGTTCTCGATCGGCACGCACGCGAAGTCGGCGGAACCGTCGCGCACGGCGGCGACGGCGAGCGGAATCGTCTCGAACGGAACGAGTTCACCCTCGAACCGCGAGGCGGCCTGCTCGGTGAACGTCCCCTGTGGTCCGAAGTACGCAATGCGAGGCACCGAGTCAGCGTAGTGCGGGCGGGGAGGCGCGAATCACGCCTGTGTCGGGGGCCAATCCTGGGTTCCGCCGGGACCGTTCGAACTGGAATGCTTGGGGCGTGCCCGCTCTAGCGCCAGAACTCGTGTTGTGCGCGGTCGACGAACCGATGGCGAACGCCTGGCTCGCCGTCGCGGACGGCCGCGACGGGGTGCGGGTGCACCGCGGGTCCGTTCTGGACATCCACGCGCAGGCCATCGTCAGTCCGGCGAACTCGCAGGGCTGGATGCGCGGTGGCATCGACGCCGTCTACGCCACGGCCTTCCCCCAGGTCGAGAACAACGTCCGCAGCACCGTTCTGGCGCTGCACGGCGGTGAGCTCCCGGTGGGCGAGGCGCAGATCGTGGCGACCGGCGAGACCGAGCCGGCTTGGCTCATCAGCGCTCCGACGATGCGCCGGCCCGGCGAACGGCTGCCGGTCGACACCGTCCACCCGTACCTCGCCGCACGGGCCGTGCTGATGCTCTGGCTCACCGGTCGGCTGGAGGACGGCACGCTGGTGCGCGACGCCGTCCACACCATCGCGATGCCGGGACTCGGCACCGGGGTGGGAGGCGTCGCACCGTCCACGTGCGCCCATCAGGTCGCCGCCGCGTGGGACGAGGCGTTCAACCCGTTACACGTCTAGCTGTGCACACCCCTTGTGCACAACCCTGTGGACAAAGTTGTGGATGCTTGTGGACTACTGCCGTGGCGCGACCCATCGTTCCAGGTCGAGCTCGTCTGTGATGGGGATGCCGAACTCCCCGACCGCAGGGATCTCGGGCTTGAGCTTGCGCGCTTCACGCACCGCGTCCGGTCTCAACGCCACCAGCTTGAAGCCACGGCGCTGGTAGAAGCGGATCGCGTCGAGGTTGTCGTTGGTGGTCGTCAGGCGCACCCGGTTGCATCCGAGCGCGCGCGCCTGACGGACCGTGGCGTCGACCAGCGCGGTGCCGACGCCACGGCCTCGCCGAAGTGCGTCGATCGTGACGATCTCCAGCTGGTGGTTCGCCACCGCGTAGGTCAGCAGACCCAGCACCTGGCCCTGCTTCTCCACGAGGAAGCCCGGCAGACTCGCCGGGAAGAACACCTCTCCGTGCGCGACGGAGGTGTGCGCTCCCCATAGCTCGAGAACCAGTCGGGCGACAACTATGCGATCTGCTTCCTCGACCGGTCGTACCGAGCCTTCTGCCATGACAAGAACTGTGCCAATTCGAGTCACACTCAGGAACAGCCATTCGACGTACGGTGGATTCGTGCCAGTGCGCGTTCTGTTGGTTGATGATCACGAAATTGTGCGCAGAGGACTGCGCGAGATGCTCGACGACGAGGTGGACATCTCGGTCGTCGCCGAGGCCGGTTCCGTCGACGAGGCGGTGACGCGGGCTCGGAAGACCCCCGCCGACGTGGCGGTGGTCGACGTCCAGTTGCCGGACGGCAGCGGCGTCGACCTGTGCCGGTCGTTGCGGGACCTTGGCATTCGTTGCCTCGTGCTGACCGCATTCGACGACGAAGAAGCGCTCGTCGGCGCGATCATGGCCGGGGCTTCGGGGTATCTGCTCAAGCAGGTTCGGGGTCAGGACGTCGTCACGGCCGTGCGCGAGGTCGCAGCTGGACGGTCCCTTCTGGATCCCGCGACCACAAGCCGTGTACTCGAACGGATGCGCAATCCGGCCCCGGTCGGCCTCACCGACCAGGAACAGCGCGTGCTCGACCTCATCGGCGAGGGCCTCACCAACCGCCAAATCGGTGAACGGCTCTTCCTCGCGGAGAAGACCGTGAAGAACTACGTGACGTCCGTGCTCTCCAAACTCGGCATGGAACGGCGGACGCAGGCCGCCGCGTGGGTGGCTAAACGGGGACGGACCAGGTGAGCGTCGTCCCGTTCGGCGAACTCACCACGCGGAAATCCCCGCTCGCGGACTTCGCCCGTTCGGCGAGGTGCCGCAGCCCGCGCTGAGTCACGCCGGACGGGATGCCGCACCCGTTGTCGGCGACGCGCAGCAGCAGGTGCTTCTCATCGCGCCGTACGTCGATCTGGACGTTCGTCGCACCTGAGTGCCGCACGACGTTCGACAACGCTTCACGCAACGCCGCCCGCGCGTCGTCGGCGTGCTTGCGCGGCACGTTCGCCAGGTCGCCGGCCACGTGCAGGCGCGGCGCGAACCCGAGCAGCTCGCCGGCCGTGCGGACCTCGGCCTTGATCGAGTCGTGCAGGTCGGCGGAGTCGGCCGGGTCGGTGTTGCGCAGCTTGCGGACGGTCGCGCGGACCTCGGCGATCGTCTCGTCGACCAGGTCGACGGCCTCGTTGATCCGGGCGCGCTGCGAGTTGTCGAGCTTCTTGCCCAGGCGTCGTTCGAGCAGGCTGAGCTGCACGCCGGCGCCGTAGAGCCGCTGGATGATCACGTCGTGCAGGTCGCGGGCGATGCGTTCGCGCTCCTCGTAGACCGCGACGCGCTGCCGTGCCGTGAAGCCCTCGGACAGCACGACCGCGAGGCCCGCCTGGGCCGCGAACGCCGTCAGCACGTCCACCGTCTCCTGCGTGAACGGCGGTTTGTCCCTGCGGCGGTAGACCGCCAGGGCTCCGATCTTGCGGTCCGAGGTGCCGAACGGCGCCACCGCGAACGGGCCGTAGACGCGCAACGGCTGTGGCACGTACGGGGCCGTGCGCGGGTCGTTCGTGACGTCGTCGGCCATCACCGGGACGCCCGTGCGCGCGGCCTTGGCGGCGGCACTGCGCGGGCTCAGCGTCGCGACGATCGGCTCGCCGCTGGAGGCCTCCACCGTCAACGTGCCGTCGTCGTCCTCCGTGGCGAGCATGGCGAGGCCGAGGTCGGCGTCTGCGATCTCCGCGGCTGCCTCCACCACGAGCCGCAGCACGCTCTCCGGGTCTTCCAGCGCCGCCGAGGTGATCTCGGTGGACGCGACGAGCACGCGCCGCGCCAGAGAGGGGTCCATGGCTCTCAACGGTATGCGGGTGTGCCGAGGTCCAGCACCAGGTCCGCCCTCGCCGCCTCGTCCGGGCGGTGCGTGATGTGCAGGATCGTCCTGCCGTCCTGCCTGAGCTGCTCCAGGAGCTTGCGCGCGGTCGGCTCGTCCAGGTGCGCGGTGGGCTCGTCGAGCAGCACCACGTCGGCGTCGTGCAGCAACGCCCGCGCCAGCGCCAGCCGTTGCGCCTCACCGCCCGACACCTGGTCAGGCCTGATCATCGTGTCGAGCCGGTCCGCCCACTCCGGCAGGCACACCTTGTGCAGGGCCTCCCGCAGCGCCTCGTCGTCGTGCTGGCCCGACATCCGCAGGTTCTCCCTCACGGTCGTGCTGACCAGCATCGGCTCCTGCGGGCACCAGGTGGCGCGCGGCAGTTCGACGATTCCCCGCTCCGGCTGGAGGAAGCCCAGGAGCAGCGCGAACAGCGTCGACTTGCCGCTGCCCGACGGTCCCACGATCGCGACGTGCGTGCCGGGTTCGATGTCGAGGTGGAGGTCCCGCAGGGTCGGTTCGGTCGCGCCGGGCCAGCGGACGTCGACGTTCTCCAGCCTGATCCGCTTGCCGCGCGGCTGTTCGGGACGTTCCGGAGCGTCGAACTGCAGCCGCGCGCCGGCCTCCCGCAACGCCCTGCGCTGCTGGGCGGCGAGCGGCAACGCGGCCAGCGGTTCGGCGAGCGCGAGCGGCACCAGACCCAGCACCGGGTTGCCGGTCGTGGCGCAGATCAGGGCAGCCGCACCGGTCGCGAGCAGGACGATCGCCGTGGCCGCGCCCGTGCCAAACGCTTGCCGGCGGGTCTGGCCCGCGAGCTCGACGTCCTCGGCGTGCAGTTGGGCCAGCAGGCGGTGGTGGGCGTCGTGAGCGATGAGGTCCGGTGCGGCGGCGAGGGCGTTGATCGTGTCGCGGGCGACCTTGCGGCGGCCCCTGGCGAGCTTCGTGCTGGCCCGCCGCTCGGTCCACACTGCGACGGCGGGTGCCGCCAGGCCTGCGACGAGCAGCAGACCGCCCAACGTCAGCGCGGCGCCGAGGTCGATGAACGCGAACAGGATCGTGGTCGCGATGCCCGCGCCGATGGCCACGATCGGCGGCACCAGCACGCGCGGCACCAGGTCGCGAACCGTGTCGGTGTCCTCCACGAGCCGTTGCAGTCCGTCGCGCCGTTGGGTCCGCACGAGCCGCAACCACAGCTCGGCGCGGAGCCCGTTCGCGAGACGGAACGTCTCGTCGTGGGTGACCAGACGCTCGATGTAGCGGAGCACGCCCTTGCTCAGCGCGAACGTCCGCACACCCACGACCAGCACCGACAGCGTCAGGATCGGCGGCATCTCGGCGGCACGGGCGATCAGGTGGGCCGCCAGGGCGGTCAACGCAATGCCGGCGACGGCCGCGAGGATGCCCAGCCCTGCGCCCTTCCACGGGATCGGCAGGCGCTTCGGTCGTTCGGCCTGCGTCTCCTCGGTGACGACCCTGGCGAACGTCTCGTCCTCGGTCGTCTCCTTGTCGCGGTGCGAGGCGAGGACGACCGCGGCCGTGGCGCTGGCTCGCTTGATCGCTTTGTCGACTTTGCGACTTGTCACCGGGTCGAGGTGCGCGGTCGGTTCGTCGAGAAGTAGCACCGTCGCGCCGTGACGAACCCTCAGCAGGGCGCGCGCGACTGCGACGCGTTGGCGTTCACCGGTCGACAGGTCGGTGATCTGACGATCGAGCAGATGCACGGCCACGACCTCGTCCGCGACCTGCTCGACGTCCTCGGCGCCGGGAACCGTGAGCTCCAGCTCGGCGCGGGGCGTGGCGGCGGCGAACGCGGGCTTCTGCGGTACGTACGCGATGTCCCCGGCCACGAACGCGGTGCCGTCCGTCGGCTCCACGAAGCCCAGCAGCGCCTGGAACGTCGTCGACTTGCCGGCACCGCTCGCGCCTTCGAGCCGATGGATCTCCCCCTGCCTGACGTCGAAGCTGACGCCGTCGGGAGCGAAGCCACCGCGCCGGAGCACACGCAGGTTGTCGACGTGGACCGAGCCACCGGGCAGCCTCGGCCGGGCCTTGTCCTCGTGCTCGACCACCTCGGCGACGCGGCGGACCGCTTCCAGGCCGTCCTCGCTGGCGTGGTGGGCAGCACCGGCGGCGCGCAACGGCAGGTAGCACTCGGGCGCCAGGATCAGCACGACCAGCGCGGTCATCAGCGTCATGTCGCCGTGCACGAGCCGGATGCCGACGCCGACCGCGATCAACGCGACCGACAGCGACGCGGCGATCTCCAGCACCAACGCGCTCAGGAACGCGATCCTGAGCGTGCCCATCGTGGCCTTGCGGTGCTGTTCGCCGATCTGCCTGACCGCGCCGGCCTGCTGCTCGGCGCGGCCGAAGACGGTCAGGACCGGGAGGGCGCGGAGCAGTTCGAGGAGCTGGGCGCTCAGCAGTTCCGTGACGTCAGCGGCCTTGCGGACGCGCTTCTCGGTGTACCAGCCGATCAACGCGGCGAAGACCGGGATCAGCGGCACGGTGACCGCGATCAGCACGGCCGACGGCCAGTCGGTGAACAGGATCCACGCACCGGCCAGCGGCGGCACGATCACGGCCGTGACCAGCGCGGGCAGGTAGCGGGTGAAGTAGGCGTCGAGCGCGTCGAGGCCCTTGGTCGCGAGCACCGACAGCTCGGCCGTGCCGCGGTCGGCGATCCAGCCGGGACCGCGTTCGAACGACTTGGCCAGCAGCTGGGTCCGCAGTTCCTCCTTCGCGCCGGCGGCGGCACGGGCGGCGGCGCTTTCCGTCGCCCACGACAGACCGGCCCGCGCCAGGATCGCCACGGCCAGCAGCGGAAGGCCTTCGCGGGTCGTGATCACCGACGCGAGCGCGACGGCCTGGGCGACGAGCGCCAGGGCGTTGAGGAACGCCAGCGCGCCCACCCCGACGAGGGCGCGCCTTGCGTTCCTGGAGAGCTGGGGCAGTGCTCCCAGCGGGCCTCGTTTCATGTCAGTGCGCTGCCGGGATGTGCTTGACGCCGATGCGCTTGCGGAACACCCAGTAGGTCCAGCCCTGGTAGACGAGCACCGCGGGCGTGCCGAAAGCGGCGACCCAGGTGATCACCTGCAGCGTGTACGGGCTCGACGCGGTGTTGGCGACCGTGAGCGACCACGCGTCGTTGAGCGTCGACGGCAGGACGTTCGGGTAGAGCGAGCCGAACAGGATCGCGACGCTCGCCGCGATCGCGAGGCCCATCAACGCGAACGACTGGCCTTCGCGGTTCGCGAGCAGCCGCCACATCGCGGCGGCGAGGATCAGCGCGACCACGCCCGCCCAGAGTCCGGCGACGATTGCGAGCAGCGCGACCAGCGGCAGCAGTGCGACGGGCGCGAGCACTGCCGCGACGCGGCGAGCCCGTTCGCGGATCTCGCCCTCGGTCTTGAGTGCCGTGAACACCGCGCCGTGCACCAGCGCGTAGCCCGCGAAGGCGAGCGCGCCAACGATCGTCTCGAGCCGGATGGCCGCGAAGGGCGAGCCCACGCGGTCACCGTTCGCGTCGATCGGCAGGCCCAGCACCGTCGTCGAGATCAGCAGGCCTACGCAGAGCGTGGCGATCCACGAGCCGGCGACGATCGTGAAGTCCCAGGCCTTGCGCCAGCGCGGGTTGTCGACCTTGCCGCGGTAGTCGAACGCCACTCCACGGCCGATCAACGCGATGAGGAACAAAGTGAGCGGCAGGTACGCGGCGCTCAGCAGCGCCGCATACCAGCCGGGGAAGGCCGCGAACGTGGCACCGATCGCGACGATGAGCCACACCTCGTTGCCGTCCCAGACCGGCCCGATGGTGTTGATCATGACCCGGCGTTCGGTGTTGTCGCGGCCCAGGACGGGCAGCAGCATGCCGACGCCGAAGTCGAAACCTTCGAGGAACAGATAGCCGAGCCACAGCACGGCGATCAGCACGAACCAGAGCGTTTCCACGTCGCCTCTCCCCTAGTACGCGAACGCCAGGGCGCCGTCGTCGGTCTTCTGCGGCAGCACGCCGGGAATCCCGCCTCTGACGTACTTGCGGATCAGGTAGAACTCCACGACCGCCAGCACGCTGTAGACCGCGGTGAGCGCGATGAGCGAGGTCAGGATCTCGCCGGGCGTGCTGTTCGAGACCGCCTGCGCGGTGAACATCCAGACCCCGTCGATCCCGGTCGGGTTCGGCACGACCACGAACGGCTGCCGGCCCATCTCCGTGAAGATCCAGCCGAAGCTGTTGGCCAGGAAGGGAGTCGCGATGCCGGCGAGACCGAGAGCCGGGAACCACCATCCGGTGGGCGTCCGGTTCTTGCGGGTCAGCCACAGCATGAAGACGCCCAGGCCGGCCGAGATGCCGCCGAACCCGATCATCAACCGAAAACCCCAGTACGTCACGGGAAGTGCGGGCACGTAGTCGATCGGCTTGCCGCTGAGCTCACCCAGCCGTTCGTCGACCGGGTAGAACTCGCCGTACTTCTCCTGGTACATCGGGACAAGATCTTGGATGCCCTTGACCTCGCTGCTGAAGTCGTTGTGCGCCAAGAAGCTCAGCAGCGCGGGCACGGTGATGCTCTTGACGTTCTCGCAGTCGGGCCTGGTGACGTCGCCGACCGCGAAGATGCTGAAGCTCGCGGGCTGTTCGGTGTGGCACAACGCTTCCGCGGCGGCCATCTTCATCGGCTGCTGCTCGAACATCAGCTTGCCCTGCAGGTCACCGCTGATGCTCAGCGCCGCGAACGCGACCACGCCGACCCAGGTGCCGAGCTTGAGCGAGCCGCGCCAGACGCTCTCGTCCTGCGACTTGCGGTGCAGGTGCCAGGCGGCGATGCCCACGAGGAACGCGCCGGCCACCGCGAACGCACCGGCGATGGTGTGCGGGAAGGCGGCGAGCACCGTGTTGTTCGTCAGCACGGCCCAGATCGAGGTGAGGCGCGGGCGGCCCTCGTGCATCTCGATGCCGACCGGGTGCTGCATCCACGAGTTGGCGGCGAGGATGAAGTACGCGCTGGCCATCGTGGCGAGTGAGAACGCCCAGGCGCAGGCGAGGTGGACCTTCTTCGGCAACTTGTCCCAGCCGAAGATCCACAGGCCGAGGAAGGTCGACTCGACGAAGAAGGCGACGATCCCCTCCATCGCGAGCGGAGCGCCGAACACGTCACCGACGAACCGCGAGTAGGCGCTCCAGGCCATGCCGAACTGGAACTCCTGCACGATGCCCGTCACGACGCCCATGGCGAAGTTGATCAGGAGGAGCTTCCCCCAGAACTTCGTCATCTTGTAGTAGCGCTCGTTGCCCGTGCGCACCCACGCGGTCTGCATCCCCGCGACGAGCAGGGAAAGGCCGATCGTCAGCGGCACCATCAGAAAGTGGTAGACGGTGGTGATGCCGAACTGCCACCGCGCGAGTTCGAGTACTTCCACGTCTTGGAGCGTAGGTGTGGATCAAGGCCACCATCAGGTACGACGGTCCTGTCCACACGCGGGACCAAGGTCCCGTGCGCGAAGTCACGCCTTGTGGGTGACATGCGTCGGATACGATGTGTTCGCCAGAGGGGAGTAGTTCCCGCCGGAGTTCGCAGCCGGTGGCGTGGAGATCGACATACTGATCCGCCTTCGAGTGGATCCGGTCCCACACCCGATGAACTCGTCGGGCGAACGAGACCTCCGGCCGGGTTGCAGCATGCCCGGTCGGGGTCTGTCGCGCCTCCGTCCGGGTTCGTATTCGGAC
This sequence comes from Lentzea kristufekii, assembly GCF_033949925.1. Classification (NCBI taxonomy): domain Bacteria; kingdom Bacillati; phylum Actinomycetota; class Actinomycetes; order Pseudonocardiales; family Pseudonocardiaceae; genus Lentzea; species Lentzea kristufekii. The sequence goes on along the minus strand of NZ_JAXAVV010000003.1, from coordinate 466,585 downwards.
GTGGAGGACCTCGTGGCCACTTCATTGCTCGCGTTCATCACCGCCTTCGCGGTGGTGTTCCTCGTCGAGCTCCCGGACAAGACCATGGTCGCCACCCTGGTGCTGACCACGCGCTACCGCGCCTGGCCGGTGTTCGTCGGCGTCGTCGCCGCGTTCGCCGTGCAGAGCGTGGTGGCCGCCGCGTTCGGTTCCGCCATCACCCTGCTCCCCGACCGCGTGGTCGCCGGGGTGGTCGCCCTGCTGTTCGGCGTGGGTGCGTTCATGCTGCTCAAGGAGGGCTTCTCGCGTGACGAGGACTCCGCCGACGAGGCAGGGACAAGCGCCAGCGTGCCGTTCTGGCGTGCGGCGCTGACGTCGTTCGGCGTGCTGTTCGCGGCCGAGTGGGGTGACGCGTCGCAGCTCGCGACCGCCGGCATCACCGCCAGGTACGGCGCGCCGCTGGCCGTCGGTCTCGGTGCCTGGCTCGCGCTGGTCGCCGTGGCCGGGCTGGCCGTCCTGGTGGGACGCAAGCTCGCCGGGCGGTTGCCGACGCACTGGATCCAGCGGGTGGCCGGGGTGATCTTCGCGGTGTTCGGCGTGATCGCTCTGACGCAGGTGTTCTAGGTCTACCAGACCGGCCGGAGCCCTGGCTGGTCCTCGCCGTGGACGTGCTGCAGGTACGCGGCGAGGCCCTGCCTGATGGTGGCGAGGGTGTCCTCGCCGATCGCCTCGGCCATCTCGCCTTCGAGGTCGGACCACAGGTTGTCGGCGAACTTCAGGTAGTCGCGGCCCTTCGTGGTCAGCGTGACGTACTGGGCGCGCTTGTCCGTCGGGTGCGGCTCCCTCAGGACGTAGCCCCAGTCGTCCAGCTCGTTGACGATCTTCGCGGCCGCCTGCTTCGTGACGCCGAGGTGCTGTCCGATGTCGACGGTGGTGGCGCGCTTCTCCTTGAGGAACCGGAAGACGTAGCCGTGCGCGGGCCGGAGCGGTTCGAGGCCGATCTGCCTGAGCCGGTCGTGGAACTGGTCGCCCATGGCGCGGTACGTCATCGCCAGCAGCATCGGCACCGGTTCCATCTCTGACTTCCCTTTTCGGGTAGACAACCTGGTTGACCTTATTCTAAGGTTAGACAACTTGGTTGACTACTTTGGAGGTTGTCTTGCTGGTGACCGGAGATTCCGCGGAGCTGTTCGAGTTCGGCGGGTTCGAGTTCAGGCCGCTGGCCGTGCCGTCACGCGGCAGTGCGGAGATCGCGCTGTGGACCGTCGACGTGCCGGAAGGGGGTGACGGAACGCCTCACCGCGCGTCGAAGGAGGCGGTGTTCTACGTGCTGTCCGGTTCGGTGACGATCCAGGGGCAGACCGCCGGCGTCGGCGACGCGATCGTGGTGCCGCCGAACACCGAGCTGTCGCTGACCGGCGGGCCGGCGCGGGTGCTGGTGGCCACGTCGGTGGGCATCCAGGGCACGCTGGCGGACGGGCAGACGATCACGCCGCCCTGGTCGGTCTAGCTCGCGCTAGTTCGCAGGGGAGCCTTCTTCGCGGGGAGGCTCGGGAGTGGTGTCCGGAACCTCTTCGCGCAGGTCGTGGGCGATCTTCTTGGCCTCGTCGATGAGGTGCTGGGTCTCGTCGAGGCGGCTTTCGTCCGGGACGGTGAGGCGGTGTTCTTCCGGTGCGGTCACGCCTCTGGGATCGCCGGATCCGGCGGTCGTGAAACTCCGGCCATCAAGCCGCGGACGTGGGCGGCGAGGCGTTCGGCGATCTCCAGGTCCCACTCGTCGTCGGCGGCCGGCTGCGGGGTCTCGCCCGCGACGACGCGTTCGCCGAGCAGGCGGCGCTCGGCCGGGGTGAAGTCGGTGATGGCCCGGCGGAGCAGGGGCAGGGCGTCGTCGAACGCCTCGCCGCGCAGGCCGCTGAGCCACTCGTCGATGAGGCCGAAGAGGCGCGGGTCCGCCGCCAGGAGGGTCGCCGAGCCGCGCAGGAACCCGGCCACGAACGCGGTGGCGACCGAGCGGTGCAGCCGGGCGGCCACGTCGTCGCTGGTCAGTTCGCCTGCTTCCCACAGCAGGCGGGTGGCCCGGCCCGTCGGGAGGCCGTGGGCTTCCGCCTTGACGAGGGCGTGCAGGGCTCGCCACCAGGTCTTCTGGTGGTCGTCGTCGGCTGCCAGGCGGGTGGCCTCGTGGGCGCCGTCCACCACCTGCAGCGCGTGCTCCGCCGTCTCGTCGTCGACGTTGCGGCAGGCGATCGGCAGGCCCACGGCTCCTCGGGTGAGCAGGCCGTGCAGGGCCACCCGCAGGAGTTCCGGGTCGGTGCCCCGGACCGAGCCGTAGCGGACCGTCCTGGCCAGGTCCGGGAGGGCGGCCAGCAGTTCGAGGGCGTCGGTGGCCATCGCGGCGCACCGGTCCAGGGCGTTGCGGGCCTCGGCGACGGCCGCCGGGAGCTCGCAGCCCACGGATTTGGTGAGGGCCGCGGCGGCGTCGGCCACACGCGTGGCGTCCTTGGCGGCCTGGACGAGGACGGTCTCGGCTGCCGTGTGGACGGTGGTGCCGTGGCGGGCGGCCACCGCCACGGACACCGCGAAGATCGGGTCCCAGCGGAGTTGCCAGACCTCGGCGAAGGTGCCGAGGGAGTTGGAGCGGTCCGGCTTGCCCCACGGCACGCCCAGGACGTCCAGGCGTTGCAGGAGTTTCGAGCGCTCGCGGTCGGTGTCCTTGCGGAGGTCCAGCTTCAGCTGCTTGGGCTGGACGTCCGCGGGGAGCCGGAGTTTGCGTTGCAGGCGCTGGAGGTCCGCGGCCAGCGGTGAGCGCGGGACGGCGTCGCCCACCTCGCCCAGGCGTTCGCCCACGACGAGTTTGCGGTGGACCAGCCGGAGGTGGATCTCCTCGCCTCCACAGAGGACGGCGAGCGCTGCCTCGTTGACCTCGCTCAGGCCCGCGCTGGGGCGTTCCCTCAGGGCCGCAAGGGTTTCTGCCAGGCGAACGGCTTCCACCGCGCTCGCCGTCGACGCCGGGAGATCTTCCTCCCGGAGCACGGCGGCGGCTTTGGCGAACCAGCGCGGGACCACGTCGGCCTGGTGCTGCCAGAGGTGCGCGTACCAGCCCGGGGAGTCGATACCGGCGCCGTAGCCCGATTCGGCGGCCAGCTGACCGTGGCTCCACGGGACCCAGGTGCCGGAGATCTTGCGGCGGCGCAGGCCTTTGAGCAGCGCGGTGTCGGCGGCGACGGTCGGTTTGGCGAGCAGTGCGGGGACGTGCCACGCGCCGCAGACCACGACTATCGGGCCGTCGGTCTCCTTGCGCGCCTTGCGGATCGTCTGGCGCATGAACGCTTCTCGGCGCAGCGTGCGTTCGCCGACTTCGCCTTCGACTTCCCCGCGCACGGCGACCATGGCCTCGGCGATGGCGCCCGCGAGTTCGAGCGGGTCCGACGCGCTGTGCTCGACCACGTCCTCCCACCAGCGTTCCGGGTCGTCGAAGCCCGCGGCCTCGGCGAGCAGGCCGATGGGGTCGACGTTGCCGCTCGGGCCGTCGTCGCCGATCGACGCCGCGGCCGGCAGGTCGAAGAAACGCGCTGTGACACCGTTCTCGGCCGCGTACCTGAGCGCCTGCCACTCCGGCGAGAACTCCGCGAACGACCAGAACGCCGCGCTCTCGGGTTCGGTCTCGTCGTGCAGCAGGATCGCGACCGGCGGCGTCAGGGCGTGGACGTGGTCGAGGAGCGCGTCCGCCTCCGGCGGCCCCTCGATCAGGATGAGCGCCGGGCTCGTCTGCTCCAGGGCTCGCTTGACCATCCGGGCCGAGCCGGGGCCGTGGTGCCGGATGCCCAGGAGGACCGGCTCAGTCACCGCTGGCGTCCAGACACGCCCGGTAGAGGTCACGCCACTCGGCGCGCTCCTTGAGCACCGTCTCCAGGTACTCCTGCCAGACCGTCGCGTCCGACACCCGGTCCTTGATCACGGACCCGATGAGGCCGCTCGCGAGCTCGTCCGCGCCCAGCGTGCCGTCGCCGAAGTGGCCGGCGAGCGCCATCCCGTTCGCGATGACCGAGATCGCCTCGGCGGTGGACAGGCTGCCGCTCGGCTTCTTCAGCTGCGTGCGACCGTCCACAGTGGAACCGTTGCGCAGCTCGCGGAAGATCCGCACGACGCGGCGCACCTCGTCGAGCGCGGGTGGTTCGGCGGGCAGCTGGAGCGCCTTGCCGAGCTGCTGGGCTCGGGTGATGACGATCTCGACCTCGGCGTCCTCGGTCGCGGGCGGCGGCAGCACGACGGTGTTGAAGCGCCGTGCGAGCGCCGACGACATCTGGTTCACACCGCGGTCGCGGTCGTTGGCCGTCGCGATGACCGTGAAGCCGGGGACGGCCTGGATCTGCGAGTTCAGCTCCGGCACCGGCAGCGACTTCTCGCTGAGGACGGTGATGAACGAGTCCTGCACCTCGGACGGCATGCGGGTGAGCTCTTCGACCCGGACGACCGCCCCCTGCTGCATGCCCTTCATGACCGGGCTCGGCACGAGGGCGTTCTCGCTGGGACCTTCGGCGATGAGGCGGGCGTAGTTCCAGCCGTAGCGGACCTGGTCCTCGCTCGTGCCGGCCGTCCCCTGGACCACCAGCGTCGAGTTGCCGCTGATCGCCGCCGCGAGGTGCTCGGACAGCCAAGACTTGGCCGTGCCCGGCACGCCGACGAGCAGCAGCGCCCGGTCCGTGACGAGCGTGCCCACCGCGACCTCGACGAGCCTGCGCGAGCCCACGTACTTCGGCGAGATCACCGTGCCGTCGTTGAGCGTGCCGCCCAGGACGTAGGTGACCACGGCCCGCGGGGACAGACGCCAGTTGGGCGGCCGCTCCCGGTCGTCCTGGGCAGCGACCGCCTCGAGCTCGGCGGCGTACTGCTGTTCGGCCGTCGGCCTGAGCACGGCGGTCACTGGGCCTCCTGGGGCGGTGCTGGTGCGAACGATTCGCGCAGGCGGATGCGGAGCCGGAGGACCTCCAGTTCCAGGGAGTTCTCCGGCCAGCGACGGGTCAGAGCCTCCCAGCTCGCGCCGAGCAGGTCCGCGTCACCCCGCGCGAGCAACACGGCAGGCGGACGCCCCGACCGCCAGCGAGGGTCGGGCAACGCGGCGTACCGGTGCAGGAGCGCGCGGGTCGTCTCCGCCGACCACGGGGCGGGCAGCTGGGCGCAGGCGTGGTCGAGCAGGTCGTAGTGCCAGCCCTTCGACACCGCCACGACCGCCTGCTCGGCGACCGCGGCGGGCAACGCGGCCAGCATCTCCAGCTGCTCCATGCCGGTCAGCGTCTCGGCGGCGGCAACGGCCCACGGACGGGGGTCCTTCGCCGCGGCGAGCTGGTCGGCGACACCCCTGAGCAGCGCGCCGGCCCACGGCCCCCTCCGCAGGATGTCGGCGGCCTTGGCGTCGTCGGCCTTGAGCGTCGAGGTCCAGTACGACGGCGGAACACTCGCGGCCGCGGCCCGGATGCGCCCGGCCACACCCTTCTCGGAGCCGTCGCGCATCAGGTCGCGCAACTCGGCCGCGTCGGGCGGCCCGGTCCAGAGCTCGTCGGGCCGCACGTCGAGCCCGTCCCCGGTCAGGCGCAGACCGTGGCGCAGCCGGTGTGCCGCGCGAGCGGCGAGGCGCGTGCGCCCCAGGTTGCGCAGCAGGCGGAGGGCCTCGTCGTGGACGGCCGCCGCCTTGTCGTCGAGGGCGGCTTCGAGCAGTGCCTCGTCCTGCGGCCCCAGGCCGGTCTCGAGAGCGCTGATCAGCACCTGCCGGTCGGCCGAGCGGCGGGACTCCTCGAACTCCCGCGCGATGAACGCGCCGACCTGGGCCGGATCCGTCTTGCGCTTGCGGCGCAGCGCGCGAACCCGTTGCGCGCTGGGCAGGTCGAGGATCTCCTCGAGCGGCACCTCGTCCACCAGCGGGGCGGCGCCGCTCGCCCAGGACCAGCCGGGCCGCGTGTTCGCGAGCCAGCGGCCCCTCGTGCCGAGGACCTCGACCACCGCGGACCGCAGACCCGGACGGGCCGTGCCGAGGGCGAGCATTGCCGGGAGCATGCGGTGCTCCGCCACGACGCCGTTGGCCTTGGCGAGAGCGCACCACTCGGTCAGGAGGACCTCGTCGTCGAGGCTCATGATCGCTTCCAGGACCGCTCGGGCGGCAGGCCTGGGGAGGGCGGCGGACTCGGGCGGGGCGAGCGGCAGCGGGTCGGTGGTGGCCTCCTGCGGCAGGGTGGCGCCGAACGCGGCCACGCCGAGGGCGGCGCAGTCGGCCAGCAGGGCCGTCGGGTCGCCGCCTCCCCTCGTGGTGCCGATGAGGAGGTCTTGGACGGTCTTGGACCAGTCGGCTTTCACGCCGCCCCCCTGGTGCCGCGGGGGTGGGCGGGTGGCGTGGCGGGGGTCGGGTGGTTGGGCGAGGCAGGACGGGCTGGGGCGCCGGGGATGGAGCGGCAGCACGCCAGTGGTGCGGCCGGGACGCGGTGGAAGCGGGCGGGCGGCGCGGCCGCGGTGCGGAGGGCGGCCGACGCGTGGCGCGGGCGTGCCGACCCGGCTGTGGTGGGACAGAGACGGGTTGGCGGCAAAGCCGGGATGCGGCGAGCAGCCGAGGTGCGGAATGAGCAGGCCGACTCGCCTGGCGCGGGATGAAGGCGGGCCAACAGTGCGGCCAGGGTGCGGAGGGAGCGGATCGGTGGCACGGCCTCGAAGCACGCCGGGGCTGTGCGGTGGTGTCTGTGGACCCGCTGCCGCGCGCCGAGCGCGACGTCCGAGGTGGTTGGGGTGGTGGTCATGCGACCACCTCCAGGGTGCCGTTCAGCGACACCGCTCCCAGGCGCAGGGCGTGGCCGTCCCAGAGGCCCCAGGCGTCGAACGGGAGGCCGCCGGTCAGCGCCAGGGCCATGTCGAGGCCTGTGTCGTCGCGGACTGGCAGGCCGTGGCCCGAGGTGTCGACCAGGGTGGTGCCGTGCAGGCGGACCGAGGTGCAGCCCAGCGGGAAGAGGCGTTGCCACGGGTCTGCGGTCAGCATCGGTTCGAGGGAGGCCAGGGACGCTCGCCACGACTGCGGGGCGGGGACCGGGTCTGGGGCTCGGGAGCCTTCCAGTTCGCCCAGGGCCACGCGGTCCGAGGCCGGGTAGGGGTGGACCAGGGCGGAGGACTCCAGGCCGTGTGGGAGCAGCGGAACGGGGGCTCCCACGGCGGAGTGGCGGATGGCCACGACCCAGCGGGACGTCTGGCGGCCCCAGCACCACTGGCGGACGGTGCGGACCCGGCCGTCGTCGGTCTCCAGGCGCAGCAGGGCCACCCAGCGGTCGGAGATTCCCGGCGCGGCCTTCACCGTCTCCTCGGGGATCGTGACGCCCAGGCGGGTGCGCGGCTGCACGAAGCACAGCAGGTGCAGGCCGCCCAGGCGGTCGGCCACGTCGGCGGTCCAGCGCGGGCCCGAGCGCGCCACGATCTCCTGGATCTCGGCCACCGCGGCGGCCACGCCGGGGACCTGGGCGTCGATCATGCGGGCGGTGAACGCCTGCCACCAGGAGGCGGGGCGGCCTGGCAGGGACGCGATGCCGGCGGAGGCGACGTCCAGCAGCCAGTCGCGCAGGCCGTCGATGCCCGCGGACATGGCGGCGGCTCGGTTGGCCGCCGTCTTCTCGCGAGCACGGACGCGGCGGGCGACGGCCTCGGGTGACGAGTCGAGTTCGCGGGCTGCTCGGCGGACGGTCCACTCCTCCACCCAGTCGGGCGGGAGGGCGTCCGGGATGTCGAGTTCCTGCAGGCTCACGGCGTGCTTGCAGGGGAACTTGCGGGACGGGCACGTGCACTTGGCGGTACCCGCGGCCAGGTCGACGCACACGCGGTACGGCATCGAGCCGGAGCCCGAGTAGAGGCCCCACAGCACCGGCAGGGCCTTGCCCAGGCCCTGCCAGCGCATCGGAACGGCTCTTGTCCTCACGAGACCAAACTAGCGAGGGGCACCGACAGAAAATCAGGCCGGACCGCGACGGGCCCAAGTCCACGCGTACGCCGGGTCCTCGGTGGCCTCGGCCGCCTCCCCCAACTCCAAGGGGCGGAAGGTGTCCACCATGACCGCGGTCTCGTCGAAGTAGTCCGCGCCCAGGGACGCCTCCACCGCACCGGGCTGCGGGCCGTGCGTGCAGCCGGACGGGTGCAGCGACATCGAGCCGATGCCGATGCCCGACCCCTTGCGCGCCTCGTAGTTGCCGCCGACGTAGAACATCAGCTCGTCCGAGTCGACGTTCGCGTGGTTGTACGGCACCGGCACGGACAGCGGGTGGTAGTCGACCTTGCGCGGCACGAACGAGCACACGACGAAGTTCGGGCCCTCGAACGTCTGGTGCACGGGCGGCGGCTGGTGCACGCGGCCGGTGATCGGCTCGAAGTCGCGGATGTTGAACGCCCACGGGTACAGGTGCCCGTCCCAGCCGACGACGTCGAACGGGTGGTTCGCGTAGGTGAAACGCGTGAGCCCCGCACGGTGCCGCACGAGCACGTCGACATCGGTGCCCTCGACGAGCAACGGCTCCTCCGGGCCCCGGATGTCCCGCTCGCAGTACGGCGAGTGCTCCAGGAACTGGCCGGCCTTCGACAGGTAGCGCTTGGGAGGCCCGACGTGGCCGGTCGCCTCCAGCACGAGCAACGACATCGGCGAGGACGGCACGACCCGGTAGGTGCACGAGGTCGGGATCACGACGTAGTCGCCGTCGCCGACCGGCAACGCCCCGTAGATCGTCTCGATGACACCCGAACCGGTCTGCACGTACAGCAGCTCGTCACCGAAAGCGTTGCGGTACAACGGAGAAGGCACCGTGGCCACGACGAAACCGATGGTCACGTCCGGGTTGCCGAACAGCTTCCGCCGCCCGGTGACCGCGTCGACCTCGTCGGAAGCCCAGGTCAGATCGGTCGTCTTGAAGTGCCGCGGCTTCAGCGGCAGGTTCGGCGAGACGGTGCCGCGCTCGTCCTTCACCGTCTCCGCGTTGACGATCGCGGTCGGCAGGTGGCGGTGGTACAGCAGTGCCGAATCGGCCGAGAACCCCTCGACCCCCATGAGCTCTTCCGCGTACAGGCCACCGTCCGGTTTGCGGAACTGGGTGTGGCGCTTTCGGGGGATCTCTCCCACCTGGCGGTAGTAAGCCATGGCTGCTCTCCGGGTCCTTCCAAGGCGTTCGATTATCGGACATCTTTGTTCAGTTGGCGGTACACGGCTAGCGTGTCAGCCGTGTCAAGCGCTGTCGAACTCCGTGCGCCCGGTCCGCGCGGTACTCCGCCCCTGCTCGCGAGGCTTGTGGACGATGCCGCGCTGTTCCCTCCGGGGAGCGCGTCGATGCCCGACGCGGTGCGCGGCCACCTCGACGGACGAGTCGGCGAGTGGTCCGGCGTCATGGGTCTCTTCCTCTGTCCTGCCTCCCGTCTCGCCGAGCTGATCACCGAACTGATCAAGGTCAAGCCGGCCAAACCGATAGCACTGAGCCTCGTGATCGACACCGGCCTCGGCGGCGTGCCGAAGGCCGTGTCGATCGTCGAGAGCAGAAGCGAGCTCCTTGCTCTGCGCATGGTCGAGATGCCCGCACCGTCCGATGTGGACGAGGTGTGGCTCGAGCGCGTGTCGGAGTTCGTCCCCGAGGACGTCATCCGCGTCGTCGAACCCCGCCGCGGCGGTGCCGAGTGGCTCGACGGCGTCCGCCGGGTCATCGAGCACGGCAGCTGGCCCAAGCTGCGCTGCGGAGGGCTCTCCCAGGAGAACTTCCCGAGCGTCCAGGAGGTCGCCGACTTCCTCAGCGTCGTCAGTGGCGGCGGCGTCGCGTTCAAGGCGACGGCGGGTCTGCACAAGGCCGTCCGCCACACCGACGAGCAGGGCTTCACCCACCACGGCTTCCTGAACCTCCTCGTGGCCACCGCGCGGTCCCTCAGCGGCCGTGACGTCCGCGAGGCGCTCGCGAGCACCGATGCCGAGGCTCTCACCGCCGAGGCCAAGGCGCTCAGCGATCAGGCCGCGCACGCCGTGCGAGGCGTGTTCGCGAGCTACGGCTCGTGCTCGCTCTCCGAACCCGTCACCGACCTGGAGGGGCTGGGCCTGCTGTGAGCTGGATCAGCGACCCGAACTTCACCGAGGACCAGCCGTTCGGACCTCAGACGCTGCCCTACGGCGTCGTCGACGGGGGCGTTGCCGTCCGCGTAGGCGACCGGGCGTTGCTCCTCAAGAGCCTCGCGCTGGGCAAGTGCAGCGAGTACGTCCAGGAGGACTCCCTGGACCCGCTGCTGAAGGCCGGACGGCCGATCTGGAGCGTGCTGCGCGCCAAGCTCAAGGAGATCGTCCAGTCGAGCTCCGCTCCCAAGGGCGCGGAGCTCGTCGGGATCGAGACCGCGAAGCTGCCGTTCACGGTCGGCGACTACGTGGACTTCTACAGCTCCAGGCACCACGCGGAGAACGTCGGCAGGATGTTCCGCCCCGACGGCGACGCGCTCACGCCGAACTGGACGCACCTCCCGATCGGCTACCACGGCCGCGCGGGCACGGTGTACGTCTCCGGCACGGAGATCGTCCGCCCGAACGGCCAGAAGCGCGGCAGCGACGGCCCGAAGTTCGGACCGTCGGAGCGCCTCGACATCGAGGCAGAGGTCGGCTTCGTCTGCGGCGGCCCGCAGGCGGCCAAGGTGTCCACCAGCAGGGCCGCCGAGCACGTCTTCGGCGTCACGCTGGTCAACGACTGGTCGGCGCGCGACATCCAGGCCTGGGAGTACCAGCCGCTCGGCCCGTTCCTGGCCAAGTCGTTCGCCACGTCGATCGGCGCGTGGATCACGCCGCTGGAGGCGTTCTCAGTTGCACGCGTCCCGACGCCGCCGCTGCCGAACAAGCTGCACGACTACCTGACGTGCGATCAGCCCTGGGGCCTGGACATCACGATCACCGTGGAGCTGAACGACACGATCGTCGCGCGGCCTCCGTTCCGCGAGATGTCGTGGTCATTTGTGCAACAGCTGGCGCACATGACGGTGAACGGCGCTACGGTGCGCCCAGGTGATCTGTTCGCCTCCGGCACGGTCTCGGGACCGGAGAAGGACGAGCGCGGCTCGTTCCTCGAACTCAGCTGGGGTGGCAAGGAACCGTTCAAGCTCGACGACGGCTCCACGAGGTCTTTCCTGGAGGACGGCGACACGGTCAAGCTGACCGCGACCGCCCCCGGTGAAGGCGGCTCGGTGGTCGGACTCGCCGAGGTGGTGGGAACAGTTCGGAGTGCGTGATGGTCGGAGCGACGAAGGAGAGCTCGCTGACCCTGGAAAGGGGTCTGGCGCTGCTCCAGGCGGTCGCTGAGGCGGAGTCCGAGGCACCGTCGATCTCGGAGCTCGCCAACGCCATCGGCGCGTCCAGAGCGGCCGTGTACCGGCTTCTCGTGCCCCTGCAGGCGCGCGGTCTCGTGCGCCGCGAGGGCTCGAAGGTCAGGCTCGGCCTGGGCGTGCTGCGCCTCGCCTCCAACGTCCTCCCCCAGCTGCGCATGGCGGCCAACCCGGCGCTGCGCGAGCTCGCCGAGAAGGTCGGCGCCACCGCACACCTCACGGTCGCGGACGGCACCGAGGCCCAGGCCGTCGCCGTCGTCGAACCGTCGTGGACCGCTTTCCACGTGGCGTACCGGGTGGGTTCCCGCCACCCGGTGCACCGCGGGGCGGCCGGCAAGGCCATCTCGCATCCCGGCGAGCCGTGGGTCGTCTCGGCCGGTGAGCTGCAGCCGAACGCGTACGGCGTCGCGGCGCCTGTGCGCGGCGTTCCCGGCCTCAGGGCGTCCGTCGGTGTCGTGGCGCTGGAGAAGCTCGATGCGAACGTCGTAGGCCCTCACGTCGTGCGTGCGGCCGAAGAAGTGGCGGCCGCGCTCAAATGACCGAAGAGCGGCTACGGCGCTGGCGGTTGCTCCTGGGTCCGAGCGCGGAAGACGTGTCCGAGCTCGGCGAGGACGACCAACGGCGCGATGGCGCGCTCACGGGTCTGTACGGCGGCGGCGGTGATCGCGGTGCCGGCCTCGGCGCCAGTTCCCCGCAGCTGCACCGCTGGCTCGGCGACGTCCGCAAGTACTTCCCCACCTCCGTCGTGCAGGTGATGCAACGCGACGCGGTCGAGAAGCTGGGCCTCAAGCAACTGCTGCTCGAACCCGAGCTGCTGCAGTCGGTCGAGCCGGACGTGAACCTCGTCAGCACCCTGCTGCAGCTCTCGCGCGCCATCCCCGCCCGCACCCGCGACACCGCGAAAGCCGTGGTGCGGAAGGTGGTCGAGGACATCGAGAAGCGCCTGACGGACCGGCTGGTCGAGGCCGTCCGCGGCGCGGTCGACAGGTCGCGGCGCACCAGGAGGCCGCAGCTGCAGGACGTCGACTGGGCGACGACGATCAAGGCGAACCTCAAGAACTACCAGCCGCAGCACAAGACCGTGATCGTCGAGGACCTGATCGGGCACCGCAGGCGCAGCCGGACCGCGGCGATGCGGGACGTGATCCTGCTGGTCGACCAGTCGGGCTCGATGGCGGAGTCCCTGGTGCACGCGGCGGTGCTGGGTTCGGCGCTCGCGAGCATCCGGTCGGTCTCGACGAAGCTCGTCGTGTTCGACACCGAGGTCGCCGACCTGACCGACCAGCTCAGCGACCCGGTCGACCTGCTGTTCAGCGCCCAGCTCGGCGGCGGCACGGACATCAACCGCGCGGTCGCCTACGCGCAGACGCAGGTGCGCAGGCCCACCGACACGGTGCTCGTGATCATCAGCGACCTCTACGAGGGCGGTTCGGAGAGCGAACTGCAGCGCCGCGTCCGCGAGCTGGTGGCGAGCGGCGTCACGGTCGTGAACCTGTTGGCGCTCAGCGACTCCGGCACGCCCGCCTACGACCACGAACTGGCCGCGAAGCTGCACGCCCTGGGAGCGCCCGCGTTCGCCTGCACCCCGGACAAGTTCCCCGAACTGCTGGCGGCCGCGCTGCGCAAGGACGACCTCACGCAGTGGGCCGAGGCCGAAGGCATCGCGACGGGCGGCCGTTAGCGGTCGATGACCCGGCCGCGGGTGAGGAACGCGAGCCCGCGCGTCATCGCGACCACGCGCCCGCGGTCGTCCGGACCGGCGATCCACATCCGCCCGGTGTGCCGCACGAGGATCCGGGCCCGTTCGGGGAGTTCGGGCAGCCGCAGGTGCTTCTCCGAGTCCTCGACCCGCAGGTACGCCTGCCGCCCGATGCGCCGGCCCGGCACGAAGCTCACCGACACCGGACGCCACGGGAACCGCTCGATCAGCTCGAGGGTGCCGCGGCGGGTGAGGAAGTGCCGCAGCCCCGGCGCGGCGAGTTCCAGGACCACGGGCACGGACAGCACGATGAGCCAGATCCAGCCGATGAAGAGCACGACGCCGAGCGCGGCGAGCGCGAAGAAGATGTGGCCGACCGCGCGGCGGTCCGCCCGCGCGAGGCAGGTGTCGCTCCAGTTCTCGATGATCATCTCTGCACACGCGCCGGGATCAACCGCGGTACTCCTCGGAACGTGACGAAGGTGTTCCCGGCGGAATCCGGTGGCACGAACCACACACGCCGGTGACGTGCGATCCGTCCGCGAAGGAGAGGACCGACGCTCAAGGTCAGCAACAGAGGCGGCGACGACAACACGACCAGACGCCCTCCTTCCCACTTCACATGGGCGAAATGCCACGGTTCGCCTTCCGGTAAACGCACCGGACGCTTACGTGTCACCCACCAGAGCACGGCCGCGGCGAAGAAGAGCAGCACCAGCGCCACCGGTGAGGACCAGGACCACACCAGTACCAGCACGAACTGGAGCGCGAAGGCCGCGCCCGCGAGCACCGTCCACACCAGGGCACGACGACTCGCCCGGTCCACGCAGTGCCGGGTCCACCGATCGTCGAGCGCCGTCACCTCGGTGGACGGCTTGTTGGGCACGACCACGCGTCCAAGGTACAGGTGGTGCTTCCCTTGATGAGCAAAGCTAAGTTAGGCTTGCCTAACCTTCGAGGAGGTGCAGCGGTGACCGACACCCAGATCAAGCGCCCGCCGGCGCCGCACGCCGCAGAGCGCGCTCGCACGATCGCGGCTCGCCACGGTTCTGCCGCACTGCTTCCTCAGTCCGGATCGCGCACCAGCCCGTTGTTCCACCACGTGCACCCGTGCGGGACCACGATCTTGCTGCTCGCCGATGAACACCCGCTGGTCGGGCAGCTGTGGCAGACCCCGCGGACCGAGGTGACGGCGATGCTGGAGATCGCCGACCAGGCGCCCGTGCAGCTGCGCGAACCCGTGCGCGGCCTGCTGTGGCTCACCGGCTGGGTCTCCGCGCTGGACGGCAAGGAGGCGCGCGAGCAGATTCTCGCCATCGCCGACGTGCGGCCGGACCACCGGCTGCTCGACGCGGGCCACGGCGCTTCGGTGCTCAGGCTCACACCCGCGTCGATGGTGATCGCGGACGCCGAGGGCACCTCGTCGATCAGGCCGGAGCAGTTCGCGAGTGCGAGGCCGGACCCGTTCTGCCGCAACGAGGACAACTGGCTGCGGCACCTGGAGGCCGCGCACCGCGACGTCGTCGGCCAGCTCGCCCGCCACCTGCCGGAGGAGCTGCGGACCGGCACCGTGCGGCCGCTCGGGCTCGACCGGTTCGGGTTGCGGCTGCGGGTCGAGGCGGAGTGCGAGGACCACGACGTGCGGATCGCGTTCTCCAAGCCGGTCAGCACGCCGCAGGAACTCGCCGTGGAGCTGCGGCGGTTGATGGGCTGCCCCTTCCTGTCCCAGAGGTAGCGTCTGGCTGGTGACCTTGATCCCCGCCGAAGAGAAGCGCGGTTACCAGCTCGAACTGCTGATCGTCTTCAGCATGACGCTCGGGCTGTCCGGCCTGCGCAGTCTCGTGCGGCTGATCGACAGCCTGCTGCAGCCGACGCCGCTCAACCAGCAGTCCGTCGCGATCAACGTCCCGCAGGCGCGCGCCGACCTGCTGGACCTCGTGGCCCAGCTGCTGGGCGTGCTGCAGCTCGCCGCGTGGGGCGGCATCGGGCTGTACCTGTTGTGGCGCACGGGGATCAAGCTGCGCGTCATCGGACTCGACGGCACCCGCAAGCTCGCGGACTCGCTGGGCGCGCTGGGACTGGCCGCGATCATCGGCATCCCCGGGCTGGCGTTCTACTTCGCCGCCTGGGCGCTCGGGCTGAACCTCGCCGTCCAGCCGTCCACTCTGGACAACCAGTGGTGGATGAGCCTGGCGCTGATCCTCGCCGCCGCCGGCAACGCGTGGGCGGAGGAGGTGCTCGTCGTCGGGTACCTGATCACGCGGCTGCAGCAGCTGGGCTGGCGGCAGTACACGGCACTGTTCGCGGCGGCCGTGCTGCGCGGCTCGTACCACCTCTACCAGGGCTTCGGCGGGTTCGTCGGCAACCTGGTCATGGGGCTGGTCTTCGGCCTCTACTGGCAGCGGACCAGGCGGCTGTGGCCGTTGGTGATCGCCCACACGATCCTCGACGTGGTCGCGTTCGTGGGCTACACAATGTTGCGCGGCAAAGTGAGCTGGTTGCCTTAATGATTAGGGGTATGAACGTAAATTCACACCCCATTCGTTGCGTTTTGGAGCTCTGGAGCGACGATTTGTGCTGTTCAGGGTTACGCTCGATCGGTGACTGCGCACACGATCGCTGAGACCGAAGCACTTCCGGACGCCGCACCCCGTGTGGACAGTGAGGTGGGCCCGTTGCGCACGGTGCTGCTGCACCGGCCGGGCAACGAGCTCAAGAGGCTCACCCCGCGCAACAACGACCAGCTGCTGTTCGACGGCGTGCCGTGGGTCGGCAGGGCCCAGGAGGAGCACGACGCGTTCGCCGCGACGCTGACCGCCAAGGGAGTCGAGGTCCTGCTGCTGGCCGACGTGCTGGTGCAGGCGCTGGAGGACAACCGCGCGCGCATCGCGGGCATCCACAGCGCCGTCAACGAACGCCGCCTGGGCATCGACCTGGCCGACGCGCTGCGCAGCCACCTCACGTCGCTCGACGCACCGACGCTCGCGCAGGTGCTGATGACCGGCATGACGTTCGAGGAACTGCCGGCCGCCGAGGGCGCGTCGCTGGTGCGCAAGATGCACCTGCCGATCGACTTCGCCGTCGACCCGCTGCCGAACCTGCTCTTCACCCGCGACTCGTCGGTGTGGGTCGGCGACCGCGTGGCCATCACGTCGCTCGCACTGCCCGCGCGTGACCGCGAGACGACGCTGACCGACCTGATCTACGCCTACCACCCGCGGTTCCGCCGCACGGGCCGTGCGTACGGCGCGCACTCGGCACCGCTGGAGGGCGGCGACGTGCTGCTGCTCGCACCCGGCGTGATCGCCATCGGCGTCGGCGAGCGCACCACTCCGGCGGGCGCGGAGTCGTTCGCGCGCTCCGCTCTCGCGGACGGCCTCGCGCACACGGTGCTGGCGGTGCCGATCGCGCAGGAACGGGCCACGATGCACCTCGACACCGTCTGCACGATGGTCGACCGCGACGCCGTGGTGATGTACCCGGCGATCAGCGACGCGCTCACCGCCTACCCGCTGCGGTCCGACGGCGACGGCGGCGTGCGGGTGGACGGCCCGGTGCCGTTCCTGGAGGCCGCGGCCGAGGCGATGGGCATCGAACGGCTGCGGGTGATCGACACCGGCCTCGACGTCGTGACCGCCGAGCGCGAGCAGTGGGACGACGGCAACAACACCCTCGCGGTGGCTCCCGGTCTCGTCGTGGCGTACGAGCGCAACGTCGAGACGAACGCGCGCCTGGAGGACGCGGGCGTCGAGGTGCTGCGGATCGCCGGTTCGGAACTGGGCTCCGGCCGCGGCGGCCCCCGCTGCATGTCGTGCCCGATCGACCGCGCACCATTGGTCTAGTAGAGCGTCGCGGCTAAGTTGTGCTCCGTTGAGCAGGGCAGAGGGCTGGGCGGTGTGGTCGCTCGTTACCGAAAGCCCCGAATGGTCGCGCTCTCACGCACATTTGCCGCCGAGTTGGCGGCAGAAAACTGCCGGCGCAATCGTTTGCTGATCACCTCAAGTACCGCCAACCGTGCAGGTGACAGCCATGAGAGCGCGATCTTCATGATCGAAGCCCGGCCACCTGCCGGCGTCCCTCCCGCTCGTCACTAATCCAAGAGTTAGCCGCGACGCTCTACTAGTGGTGCGACTCGGAACGTTGGCGAGGTAATCCACGCTCAGCAGGGCGCCTCGCGGCGCCGCCCCCACGCCCCCGTACAACCAGTACGAGGACGTGGGGGCGACACCACGATGCACCCGTCTGACCGCGAATTCCCCCGGCAACCTTCCGAGCCACACCACTAAACCGTTAGGAATGCCTAACCTTTGTTTGGATTACCTTTCCAAACAAAGGTTAGCTTTTCCTCGAATGCAAATGACCGCGTTTTGGGTTAACGTACTCCTCATGGCCTCGAACGTGAAGAAGATCCTGTCCGGAAAGTCGAACTTCCACGAGCTGCTGCGCGCTCAGATCGGCAACGAGTTCTCCGCTTCGCAGCAGTACATCGCACTCGCCGTGTGGTTCGACAACGAGGACCTGCCGCGCCTCGCGTCGCACTTCTACAAGCAGGCCCTCGAAGAGCGCAACCACGCCATGATGATCGTGAAGTTCCTGATGGACAACGACATCGCGGTCGCCATTCCCGGCGTCGAGACGCCGATCAACGAGTTCAAGTCCCCGCGTGAGCTCGTCGCCTTGGCCCTGAGCCAGGAGCAGCAGGTCACCGACCAGATCATCGCGCTCGCGAAGGCCGCCCGCGAGGAGAGCGACTACATCGGCGAGCAGTTCATGCAGTGGTTCCTGAAGGAGCAGGTCGAGGAGGTCTCCTCGATGAAGACGCTGCTCACGATCATGGACCGCGCGGACGGCAACATGTTCTACGTGGAGACGTTCCTCACCCGCGAAAGCGTCGGTGACGAGGGTGGCGACTCCAGCGCTCCGACCGCCGCCGGGGGCACGATCTGATTTTTTCTTCGCACGATTGAGTGCCTGATCACAAAGGACCGCCTGACCCGTTCGGGGCAGGCGGTCCTTTCAGTTGTTGAGCCGGGCGGCCTGCCGGGTGAGGAATTCCCGTTCGGCTAGGTTCGACGCTTTCCCGGCGGCCTCGGTGTAGAGCTTGGCGGCCGTTTGCCGGTCACCGTCGCGCTCGTGGAGGTAAGCCGCCACGGCCGAGTAGCGGGGAAGCGTTTCGTTCAGTTCCGCCAACGCTTTCAGCCCGGCGCGCGGTCCGTCCGCCTCGCCCACGGCCACCGCGCGGTTCAGCCGGACGACGGGACTGTCCGTGAGCGCGAGCAGTTCGTCGTACCACTCGACGATCTGCACCCAGTCGGTCTCCTCGGCCGCGGGCGCGTCCGCGTGCAGTGCCGCGATGGCCGCCTGCGCCTGGAACTCCCCCAGCCGGTCCTGCGCGAGCGCCGCCTGCAGGATCTCGACGCCCTCGGCGATCAGCGTCGTGTCCCACCTGCCGCGGTCCTGCTCGGCGAGCGGCACCAGGCTTCCGCCCGCCGTGGTCCGGGAGGCACGGCGCGCGTGGTGCAGGAGCATGAGCGCGAGCAGGCCCGCGACCTCGGGGTGGTCGATCGCGGCCGCGAGCTGACGGGTGAGGCGGATGGCCTCGGCGGCCAGGTCGAGGTCACCGGAGTAGCCCTCGTTGAACACCAGGTAGAGCACGCGCAGCACGGTCGCGACGTCGCCGGGCTGGTCGAGCCGGACGTCGCCGACCGTCTTCTTGGCCCGGCTGATGCGCTGGGCCATCGTGGCCTCCGGCACCAGGTAGGCCTGCGCGATCTGACGGGTGGTCAGGCCGCCGACGGCCCTGAGTGTGAGCGCGACGACCGACGACGGCGTGAGCGACGGATGCGCGCACAGGAAGTAGAGCTGCAGCGTGTCGTCGGTGTCCGGCGCGAGCCCCTGCTCGGGTTCGGCGTCGACGAGGTCCTCACGCCGGCGCCGCGCCGTCTCCGCCCTCGTGGCGTCGAGGAACCTGCGCCAGGCCACCGTGACCAGCCAGCCTTTCGGATCCCGCGGCGGATCCTCCGGCCACACGCGGACGGCCTCGACCAGCGCGTCCTGCACGGCGTCCTCGGCCGCCGCGAAGTCAGCCCCGCGGCGGACGAGGATGCCCAGCACGGCCGGCGTGAGGCTCCTGAGCAGTGCCTCGTCCACTTCTCACTCCGTGATCGTCGGCGCGTGACCGTAGAACGGGCGGATCTCCAGCCACTCGTGGATCGGCTTGCCGTCCTTGCCGGGTGCCGCCGACAACTCCGCCGCCAGTTCGAGCGCGCGCTCGTAGCTGTCGGTGTCGATGATCATCCAGCCCGCGATGAGGTCCTTCGTCTCCGCGAACGGGCCGTCGGTGACCGGTGGCCGTCCCTCGCCGTCGTAGCGGACCCAGGTGCCCTCCTGCGCGAGCGCCCGCTCGTCGACGAACTCCCCGGTGCCCCTGAGCTTGTCCGCGAAGTCGTTCATGTACTTGATGTGCGCCGAGATCTCGTCCTGGCTCCACTGGTCCATGGGGACGTCGTTGATCGGGGCAGGCGCGCCGCGGTAGTGCTTGAGCAGCAGGTACTTGGCCATCTCGGTGATCTCCCTCGGTGCTGTCGCGACCCATCATGGCCGCTTTCACCACCGGGGACGGAGCCGGAACGGCGTTCTCGACATCGCCGAGCGTCTCGTTCAGACCGAGGAGCAGTCGTTGTCGGCAAGGCGCATCCGGACCACGGTCACCGTGGCGGAGTCGGTCTCGAAGACGTACACCCACCGGGGTGTCGCGGCCATGGGCACGATGACGTTGGAGCCGCTCAGCGTGGCGTTCGGGTAGGCCGTCCTCACGGCTTCGACCGTGGAGCCGGCGCCGACCTTCTTGGGCGTCTTGGCGGGAGTCGCGAGCGTCATCCGCACGATCCCCTTGACCGGTGAGACCACCACGGCGTCGGAGTCCGGCACCGACTGCGTGGCGTACGCCTTGCACCGGTTCTCCGGGTCGGCGGGGCTGCTCGGCACGACCAGCGATCCGGTCTTCAGCGCGTCCGCCTCCGACATCCCCAGCGCGAGCGATCCGTAGATGCCCGGCTGTGCGTCCGGCGTGGCCGGCGGTGGCGGGGTGGTGCTCTTCTTCCCCGTGCTCCCCGGGTTGGTGTTGGTGCCGGGATTGCCGACGCTGGAGTTCGGCGGCGGGTTGGTGGTGACCGTCGGGGCCGAGGGGACCGTGCTGGCCGAGATCGGCGGCGGGGACGTCGAGGTGCTGGGCGCGGCGGTCTGCAGGACCGGACCGGCCTGGTCGTTGGGGTTCGGCAGCCGGAGGTCGACGAGGCCGAGCCCCACGCCCGCCATGGCCACCACTCCGAACGCACTGGCGACGGCGGTGCGGCGCCGCCGGCGGCGGTCCGCACCGCGAACGACCGAGTCGGCCACCTCCGGCGCCACCTGGACGTCCAGCCGATCGTCGCTGAACAGCCTGCGCAGATCGTCGTCGAGGGCATCCACCGGTCAGTCCTTTCCCAGGCGTGTCCGCAGACTCGCCATCGCCTTGCTGCTCTGGCTCTTCACGGTGCCGCAGGAGATTCCGAGCGCGTGGGCGATCTCCGCCTCGGAGAGGTTCTCGTAGTAGCGCAGCACGACCACCGCGCGCTGCCGTGGCGGCAGGGCCCGCAGTGCTTGCCAGAGCGGTTCGTTTTCGAGCCTGTTCAGCTCGGGGGGTACGACACCGGAGTCCGGGAACTCCGCCACGAGACTCTCACGGCGACGGCGGCGCCAGATGCTGATGTGCGTGTTGGCCATCGCCCGCCGGACGTAGGCGAGCGGGTCGTCACCCTTGCGTTGCACGGTCGCCCAGCGGGAGCCGACCTTCTCCAGCACCGCCTGGACGAGGTCGCACGCGTCGTGCGGGTTACCGGTCAGCGCGTGGCCGTATCGCAGGAGGCCGGGCATGGAGACGCGCACGAACTCGGCGAAGTCCCCCACGGCTTCCGCGCTTTCCCCGCCGCTTTCGGCGGCCGACACCCGTCTCAGCACCGCCGTCACGGCGCACCCCCTCCCCGAACCAGCGAACTGGCCCCGAGGAGTCCACGCCCGAACACGCCGGACGGTTGCCTCACTCAATCACAGAACGGCAACGGCCTCCGGCAGAACGAACGAACCGTCTGCCTGGACGGGGAAGTCGTGCACCTCGGCCACCGCGGCGACCGGGATCGGTCCGTAGACGTGCGGGAACCACAACGGCGAGTCCGGCACGGCCTCCCACCGCACCGGCACGTCGAGCAGCTTGGGGTCGATGACGAGCAGCAGCAGCCCGCTCTGCCCGTGGAAGAACTTCCCGGCCGTCACGTGCACGACTCCCCGATCGGAGCAGTGCACGAAGTCCTCACCGGCGGGCGCGATCGAGCCGGCCGACCGGGCAGCTGCCCAGTCGGCCGTCGAGATGATGTGCAGCAGCACTTATCCACAGCTCCTTGTGGACAACCCTGTGGACAGGGTTCAGCGAAGCGTGATCTGACGACCGCGCAGGCCGTCGCGGGCGCGGCGCTCGGCGTCGGACAGAGGCTCGTCGGAGGCGAGGGCCTCCAGCAGGCGCTTGCCCAGTGCCTCGGCGGGCTCGGCCCACTCGCGGGCGTGCATCTCGCGGTCGAGGTCCCAGACTGGCACAAGCAGGCCGTGCGCGCGGAACGAACCGGCGTAGCGCGAGCCCTCGCCGAGGTCGAGCTCACCGCGGGCGGCCAGCCTGGCCATCGCGGGCAGCAACTTCTCCTCGGGCTCCGGACGGACCCAGCGCAGGTGCGCCTTGTCGCCGGCGTCGACCCAGTAGGCGGCCTTCACACCGGGGGCGTCGAGGCGCTCGGTCGGCAGGATCGCGGCGTTCGCGCGCTCCAGGGACAGCGCCACCTCACCGGTCGGCTCGGTGCCCTCCGGCATCCACCAGATGAAGTCGGTGTGCAGCACGGGCGTGATGTCGGCCTCGGGGTCGAGCAGGTCCTGCAGGCGGACGGGGTCCTCGTTGTTGTCGGGGCCCACCACCGGCAGCACGTCACCGGTCTTCGCGTGCTGCGCCCACCGCAGCGCCCGCGCCAGGTCGCGGCTGATGTCGCCGGACCGCGTCTGCACCTGCAGGCCCACGAACGGCACGTCGTCGCCGCGGATCAGACCGGCGGCGGCCATCGGCAGCACGGTGGCGAGCGTGACCTCGCGGCCCTCCTTGACCGGCAGCTTCACGATCGCGGAAGGTACGAACTCGCGCAGCGCGATCAGCTCGCACTCGGCGGCCAGGCCCTCGAACGGCCGGGACACGATCACGTCCGTCGCGCCGCCGGGCGCGCCGTGGCAAGCCTTGTAGCGCTTGCCGGACCCGCACGGGCAGGGCTGCTTCGGGTTGATGCCGTCCTTCGGTGCGTCCTTGACCGCGGTCCGCTTGGCCACCTTGGCCCTCCTCGTGCTCAGGCTTGTCTAGGTGGCCAAATTAGCCGTCAGCAGGCGGCGGGTGTTCGCCGGGGCATTGGTCGCGAGGTAGCGGACCCCCAGGTCACGGCACAGCGCGACGTCCTCGGCTCCGTCCACCGTCCACACGTAGGTCTCGTGGCCCGCGCGCCTGGCCCGATCGACGTAGCCGGGGTCGTTGCGCAGCACGTGCACGCCCGGCCCGGTGTAGTCGGCGAACGACGGCAGCGCACCGCTGCGGTACCGGCCCAGGCGGTCGAGGAGCAGCACCGTGCGGATGTCCGGGGCCTGCTCGCGGAACGCCTTCACCGCCGTCGGCGAGAACGACATCATGACGATCTGCGAGTTCAGCCCGTGCCTCTTCAGCGCCTCGGCGAGCTTGCGTTCGACCTCGTTGCGGTACCGGACCGGGTGCTTGGTCTCGACGAAGAGCTCCGCGTTCGTGCCCTTGACCAGCTCCAGCAGCTCGTCGAGCACCAGCAACCCGGCCGGCTGGCCGTGGCGGTGCCAGCTGCCGTAGTCGAACTTCTTCAGCTCGTCGAGCGTGAGAGCGCTGACCGTGCCACGGCCGTTCGACGTGCGGGCGAGCGTGCGGTCGTGCACACACACGAGCTCGCCGTCCCTCGACAGCCGGATGTCGCACTCAAGGCCGTCAGCGCCTTCTTTGAGCGCGAGCTCGTAGGCGCCGATGGTGTGCTCGGGACGGTCTGTGGACGCGCCGCGGTGCGCGACGATCGCAGGCTGCTGCACACCCCGAACGATAGTTCCTTGGCAACAATTTGAGTCATCAATCAAATCGACGTGGACGAAACACGGATCGCGACCTACCGTCCCGCCTTGTGACGTTCGACCAGCGTGATCCCGCGTTCATCGCCGACCCGTACCCGGCCTTCGCCGCCCTGCGCGAAGCCGGTGAGGTGCATCACCACGAGCAGATGGGCGTCGCTGTCGCCGTCTCGCACGCCGCCTGTTCGGCGGTCCTGCGGCACCGCTCGCTCGGCCGGATCTGGTCGGACGTGAAGCCGGTCGAGCAGTTCATGGCCTTCAACCTGCTGCACCGCAACTCGCTGCTGGAGAACGAGCCGCCCACGCACACGCGCCTGCGCCGCCTGGTCGCCGCCGCGTTCGGCCGCGGTCACGTCGAGCGCCTGCGCCCGTGGGTCGCCGACCTGGCCGACAAGCTCGTCGACGAACTCGTCGCCAAGATCGAGGACAACGGTCAGGCGGACCTGCTGGCCCACGTCGCCGCGCCGCTGCCGGTCGAGGTGATCGCGGAACTGCTCGGCGTGCCCGGTGAGGACCGTTACCTGCTCCAGCCGTGGTCGAACGCCATCGTGAAGATGTACGAGTACGGCCTGCCCGCCGACCAGCAGGCCCTGGCCGAACGCGCCGCCACCGAGTTCGTCGCCTACCTGCGCGAGCTGATCGCGTTGCGCCGCGTCTCCCCCGGCAACGACCTGGTGTCGGACCTCGTCGCCGTTACCGACACCGACGGCGCGAGACTCACCGAGGACGAACTCGTCGCCACCGCTGTGCTCCTGCTGATGGCGGGCCACGAGGCCACGGTCAACGTCATCGGCAACGGCGTCTACGCCCTGATGCAGCACCGTTCGCAGTGGGAACGCCTCTCCGCGGAGTTGATGCCCACGGCCGTGGAGGAACTCATCCGCTACGACTCGCCGCTGCAGCTCTTCGAACGCACCGCCACCGAACGCGTGGAGATCGCCGGCCACGTCGTCGAACCCGGCGAGAAGATCGCCGCCCTGCTCGGCGCCGCCGCCCGCGACCCGCTGGTCTTCGAGAACCCGGACGTCCTCGACATCGGCCGCGAGAAGAACCAGCACCTCGGCTTCGGCATGGGCATCCACTACTGCCTGGGCGCGCCGCTGGCCCGCATCGAGGTGGAGGCGGCGCTGTCCTCGTTGCACCGCAAGCTTCCCGGCGCGGTGCTGGCCGAGGAACCGAACCGGCGCGCGGAGTTCGTGATCCGCGGCCTGCACTCGCTGCCCCTCGGCAACGGAGCGTGACCGGCTGACCCGAGCACTTCGGCCAGTACATCGGCCTTGAATGAGTCAGTGGGTGGGCGGTTCACCCACCGGTGTGCCTACCCTGACGACTCGGCCTCGCTCGACCGTTGATAGCGACTCTCCCGCCCGGCCGTCCACCCGTCCATCTGGACGTCGGCGCACGGGGCGGGGGCCGCAGCAGACGTCCCAGCGCACCGGAGACCAACCATGCGCAGACGTTTGATGATCGCGGGCGCCGCGGTGTCCGCATTCGTGCTCGGCCTGCTCGGTCCGGCAGGCGTCGCGTCCGCCGGCCCGGTCGGAGTCGCCGCCGGGTTCGAGGACGACGACGCCAACCTCGCCCCGCAGGCACCGATCAACTTCGACTGGAACAGCTTCTCGCCCGCCACCTGGACGGGCACCGCCGGCACGAGAACGGCGAGCAAGGTCACCTCCGGCTGGACCTTCACGGGTCTGGAGGACCGGCAGGCGACCACCACCGACTCCGGTTTCGCCGGCGGCACCAAGCAGGACAACGTCTGTCCGGCCGTCGGCACGCAGAAGGCGTCCAACAAGGACGATCTGAAGCGCGTGTACGTCGCGAGCAAGACCGTGGGCGGCAACGTGTTCCTGACGCTCGCATGGGTCCGCATCCCGCAGAACACCACGTCGCCCTCGGCGCACATCGCGTTCGAGTTCAACAAGGGCACGACGTCCTGCGGCGCGTCCGGGCTCGTGCAGCGGACCGCGGGTGACATGTTGATCGTCTACGACTTCGAGGGCGGCGGCACACCGGTGCTGGAGCTCTCGCGCTGGATCACGTCCGGTTCATGCGAGGTCGGCAGCAACTCCCCGCCGTGCTGGAACGTCGCGACCACCCTGTCCAGCGGCGTCGCGGAGGCGGCCGTGAACACCGGTGGCACCCCGCAGGACACCGTCGCGCCGACGACCGAGACGCTCGGCCTGCACGAGTTCGGCGAGGCCGGCATCAACCTGACCGCCGCCGGCGTCTTCGCACCCGGCGTGTGCGAGGGCTTCGGCAAGGCCTACGCGGTCAGCCGCAGCTCAGGCCAGTCCTCGACCGCCCAGATGAAGGACCTGGTCGGGCCGGGCAACGTCAACATCCGCAACTGCGGTTCCGTCGCCGTCACCAAGCTCGGCAGCGACGGCGGCAGCCAGGCCGGCGCCGTCTTCACGCTGTACTCCGGCACCGGAACCGGCGGCACGGTGGTCGGCACCTGCACCGTGCAGGCGAGCGGCTCGTGCACCCCGCAGTTCGCCGAGCTGCCCGTCGGCACGTACACCCTCGACGAGACAACGGTTCCCGCCGGGTACGACAAGGACCCGACGCTGCCGTTCTCGTTCAGCGTCGCGGCCGGCGAGAGCAAGGCGCTGACGTTCACCGACCCGGCACGACCGGCGACCGCGAACGTGCGGAAGACCGACGACGCCGGAGCCGCGGTACCTGGCGCCGTCTTCACCCTCTACACAGGCGCCAACACCAGTGGCACCGCGGTCGGCACCTGCACCACGGACGCCGCAGGCGTCTGCCAGCCGCCGTTCACCGGCCTGGCCGCGGGCACGTACACGATCGACGAGACGACCACACCCACCGGCTACGCGAAGGACAGCTCACTTCCGCTGACCTTCACCGTCGTCCGCGGTGAGACGAAGAACCTCGCGTTCACGAACCCGAGGACCTTCAAGGTGATCGTGCTCGTCTGCCGCGAGGCCGGCAACACGCTGCACCCGAGCCCGGTCACGATCGACGGCCAGGCCGCGGGCAACACGCTGTCCTCGGCACAGGCGACCACCGCCGGCTTGAGCGAAGCCGCGCTGTGCGGCATCGCGACCGGTCAGCGCGGCGGCCTGCAGGCCGGCAACCACTCCGCCAGCCCGATCGGCATCAGCTAGCGCTTCGGATAGCGCTTGGGGAGCTTGAACCCGCGCTCCTTCACGACGGTGCGCAAGCGGTCCGGGTAGTCGGTGATGATGCCGTCCACCCCGTCGTCGATCAGCTTGTGCATCGTCGCCGGGTCGTTCACCGTCCACGGGATCACCTTCAGCCCGTGGCGGTGGGCGTCCGCCACGAGTTCCTTGGTGGTGAACGGGACGTAGCCCGGGTCGCCGACCTTGCCGTTCTGCGGGTTGCCGTGCACCGGTGACAAGGCCTTGGCACCGAAGCTCTTCACCGCCTTCGCCACGCTGCCGCCGAAGTCGGCGAGTTCGAGACCGCCCGTCCACGGCGAGCCCGGCCGCAGCATCTCCGGCTGCGTCAGCGCCACCAGCGGAATGCGCGGCTCGACCTCGCGCAGCCGCATCAGGGTGCCCCAGTCGAAGGACTGGACGGTGACGTTCGGCATGAAGCCCGAGCGGCGGATCTCGCGGACGGCGCGTTGCACGAACTGCTCGCGCGGCGCGGTCTCGTGCGGGGCCGCGGCCTCGACCTTGGTCTCGATGTTGAAGCGGATGCCCCAGGCGCGGTGCCTGCGCGCGAGGTCGAAGAGTTCCGCCAGGGTCGGCATGCGGGCGCCCGGCGAGAGTTCCTGGTCCGGGTACTGCGACCACCTCGTGCTGCCGCAGTCGAGCGTCCGCACCTGGGCGAACGTCAGGTCCTTCACGTACTTGCCGGCGTAGGGGAACTCGGGGTCGCCGGGGAACGCGGGCGCGGTGTCGAGGCACTTCGCCGGGTTCGTCCTGCGGTCGTGGGTGATGACTTCGCGGCCGTCCCTGGTGATCTGCAGGTCGAGTTCCAGGGTCGTCACGCCGAGTTCGAGTGCCTTGCCGAACGCCTTGAGCGTGCTCTCGACGGTCAGGCCGATGCCGCCGCGGTGGGCCTGGAGGTCGAAGTCCCGGTGGTGTGCCTGGGCGGCGCCTGGTGTGAGCAGCGCGATCACCAGAGCCCCGATGAGTGTCCGCATTCCTCCAACCTGGCACTCAGCGGGGAACGCGGGAAGGTCCGCCAGGGCGAACGTCGCCTGAACAGATCAGCGGGGCGAGCCGGACGCGCGGACCGAGCGCAGCGGCGGCTGGGGGGCGTCCTTGACCTCCACCACGCGCATCAGCCGGACGGACGCGGCGTCCACCGGCAGCAGCAGGGTGGTGATCCGGCGGACGACCAGTGCCGACGTCACCGCGACACCGGCGAGCAGCAGGTCGGCGAACGCGTGCAGCAGCACGCCGTCCGCGAGGGCCTGGGTGCTGGAGCGGAACGACCACAGGACCACGACCACGACCATCACCCCGGAGCCGGCCCAGAGACCCCACCACCAGCGCAGGAGCTTCGACGGGGTGGGACGTTCGCCGGCCGGCCTGCGGGCCACGGCGTGTTCGAGCTCGGCCAGCACCGAACCGGGCACCACGAGGTTCACGCCGGGCACGATCAACCCGATCAGCACGTCCCGGTCCGGGCGCGAGGGCCCGTAGCCCACGAGCGTCGCGGCCACGTTCCGCGCCCGCCGCACCCACAGCATGCTGAGGATCAGCGCCAGGAAACAGCCGCTGATCGTGATCGCCGAGGAGGCCACCACCATGGCGTCCGAGGCGCTCACGACCCCGGCCGACAACGCACCGAACCGGCTCAGCGCGACCAGCACGTAACGCCAGATCTCCGAGCACGCCGCCCACACGGCCACGGCGGCGAGCAGCCACAGCGAGTTCTGCGCGGTCCGGCCCAGCCGGCGCACGCCGTCGACGGAGTCGGCCTGCTCGACCGTGCCGGGCACGGCCGTGGGCCAGCGCCACGCGAGCAGCGGGAAGCCCCAGCGCGGCGGGACCGGGTAGTTCGGGGGGCCACCGTAGGACGGCCGCTGCGACCGGTGCGACGGCTGCGGGTACGCACCGGGTGGCGGAGTCGCCACCCAGTCCACGCGCATCGGCTGCAGCGGTTGCACGATCAGATGACCTCGGGTGCCATGCCGTCGGTGCCGCCCTCGAGCGGACGACCGGCTGCCTCCCAGTGCTGCATGCCGCCCTCGACGTTGACGGCCTCCCAGCCGTTCTCGTTGAGGTACTGGGTGACGCGGGCGGAACGCCCACCGGCACGGCACACGACGTAGAGCTGCACGTCGTTCGGCACCTCTCCGAGCCGGGCACCGATCTCGCTCATGGGGACGTGCAGCGCGCCGGGTGCGTGGCCGGCGTCCCACTCGTCCTGCTCACGCACGTCCAGCAGGACGGCGCCCTCGGGCAGCTGCACCGGCACGCCGGCGATCTCCACGCTTGGAACAGTCACGCCGTAGATGTTCCCATGCCGGAGGTTGCACTCACGTGAACCTCCGGCACGGGACACCCTCAGGCCACCTCCGCGATGGCGGGCCCGAGCCTCGAGAACTGCTCGTCGGTCAGCGGCATGGTCGCCCGGCCTGCACCGGTGCGCTCCCAGTAGCCCTCCTGCGCCGCGGGACGCAGGTCAGCGCTGCCGTAGTTGGCCAGATCCAGCTGCAGCATCAGGCCGTCCGGCCGGAACACCTCCATGACCTGCAGGAGCGTCTGGAACGGCTCCGCCGCGCGCACGCTGTGGAGCTGGACGATCGTGCCGTCCGGCAACGTGGTCCGGTACGGCGGCGCGCAGTCGCCGGAGGTCCAGAGGTTGTCGTCGGCGTACTCGAGCGGTGTGCCCGCGAACCTGCCCAGGCTCAGCCGGACGCTGCCCGTACCACCGGCATCGGTCAGGTCGACCGAGTAATCCAGGGCCGGCGCCTTGTCGAGCCTGGGCGACAGGTCGCTGACCCGCATTTCCGGCAGCTGCGCGCGCACGGTGCCGATCCACTTCTGGACGAATTCGTCCGTCGGCTTCACTCCCCCGACGGGCACCTTCATCGCCCACTTCCGCTGCCCGATGTTGCACCGCGGCATCGAGATGATCGCCCGTCCGGGGGGAGGTGGTGCGGTGGACGCGGGCGAATACGTCCCGTACGGCGTCTGCGGTGGCGTGTTGACCCGCGGCCAGGTCAGCGCGTGCTCCACGGTCGCCGGGCCCGCGTCCGGCCGGTCCGCCTGCCGTGGTTGCGGCGCGGCCTGGTTGAGCGTCGCGGCGCCGAACCCGATGCCCGCGACCACCGCGACCACGCCGAGCGCCGCCCCGACGCGCTGGGCGAACACCCTGCGGCGACCGCGCCTGAGCACGG
Organism: Lentzea kristufekii; assembly: GCF_033949925.1. NCBI lineage: Bacteria > Bacillati > Actinomycetota > Actinomycetes > Pseudonocardiales > Pseudonocardiaceae > Lentzea > Lentzea kristufekii. The sequence goes on along the minus strand of NZ_JAXAVV010000003.1, from coordinate 437,015 downwards.
TGTCCAGCGTGGTCGTCGGGGGCGGGGCGGGAACGTTGAGAGCTCCGCGCAGCTTCTCTTCGATGTCCATCAGGCACTCTCCGAATTCACCGGCTCGCCGTACGCCTCGCGGAGCGTCGCCAAACCCCTGGCTGTCTGACTTTTGACGTTGCCCACCGAACAACCGAGCTCTGCCGCGGTCTGCTCGATGGACAGGTCGTGCACGAACCGCAGCACGACCGCGGCGCGTTGTTTCGGCCCCAGCTGCTGCAGCGCCGCGTTCAACCGGGCGTCCGGATCGGTGAAACCACCGCCGACGCCGTGTTCCGGCAGGTCGGCGACAGGGCGTTCGCGCTCTCGGCCACGGCGCCTGCTGTCGAGGAACAGACGCGTCACGATGGTGCGGACGTATCCCTCCGCCGTTTCACGCCTGATGCCCGGCCATTTCGCATACGCCTTCACGAAAGCGTTCTGCGCGAGTTCTTCCGCCTCCGACCAGTCGCCGCACAGCGCATACGCCGTGCGCCGTGCCCAGTCGAATCTGCTCGTGAAGAACTCCGAGAACTCCTCGTCTCGTCGCACTCCGGTCCCCCAAGCTCGTGCCGCGTTCGCAGTGAGTACGCGGACAGCACCGGCAGGGTTGCACAACACGAAGAACGGGCCGCCCCCGTGAGGGACGGCCCGTTCTCGTCGAACAGGAACTAGTGCGCGACGGCCTTCTCGGCGCCCGCACCGGTGAGGGAGCGAACCTCCATCTCGGCCTGCTTGACGGGGTCGGCCTTCTCCTTGGACAGGATCGTGCCGACGTAGCCGAGCAGGAACGCGACGGGGATCGACACGATGCCGGGGTTCGACAGCGGGAAGAGCGCGAAGTCGGCGTTCTTGAACATCGAGGTCGGCGAGCCGGAGACGGCGGGCGACAGGACGATCAGGGTGATCGTGACGACCAGACCGCCGTAGATGCTCCACAGCGCGCCCGAGGTGTTGAACCTCTTCCAGAACAGCGAGTAGAGGATCGTCGGCAGGTTCGCCGAGGCCGCGACCGCGAACGCCAGCGCCACGAGGAACGCGATGTTCTGGCCGTTGGCGACGATGCCACCACCGATGGACACCAGGCCGATCACGATCGCGGTGAGGCGGGCGACCTTGACCTCGGAGTCCTTGTCCTCCTCCTTGCCCTTCTTGATGATGTTGGCGTAGATGTCGTGTGCGAACGACGCCGACGCCGTGATCGTCAAGCCCGCCACGACCGCGAGGATCGTCGCGAAGGCGACGGCCGCGATCAGGCCGAGCAGGATCGGGCCACCCAGTTCCAGCGCGAGCAGCGGAGCGGCCGAGTTGGCCTTGCCGGGCGCCGCGTTGATCGCGTCCGGGCCCACGAGCGCGCCGGCGCCGTAGCCCAGGACCAGGGTGAACAGGTAGAAGATGCCGATCAGCCAGATGGCCCACACGACCGAGCGACGGGCTTCCTTCGCCGTCGGCACGGTGTAGAAGCGCATCAGGATGTGCGGCAGACCCGCGGTGCCGAGCACCAGGGCCAGCGCCAGCGAGAGGAAGTCCAGCTTGCTGGTGCCGGTCTTGCCGTACTGCAGGCCGGGGCCGAGCAGCTTCTCGCCCGCCTTCGGCGCGGCGTCGACAGCGGCGCCGAGCAGGGACGAGAGGTTGAAGCCGTACTTGCCGAGCACCCAGACGGTCATGATGCCGGCACCGGCGATCAGAAGCACCGCCTTGATGATCTGCACCCAGGTGGTGCCCTTCATGCCGCCGATGAGGACGTAGGCGATCATCAGGGCGCCGACCACGGCGATGACGAGGGCCTGGCCACCGGCGCCCGTGATGCCGAGCAGCAGGGCGACGAGACCACCGGCACCGGCCATCTGGGCCAGCAGGTAGAAGAACGAGACGGCCATCGTCGACGTGGCAGCGGCCGCGCGGACCGGACGCTGGCGCATCCGGAAGCTCAGCACGTCGCCCATCGTGTACTTGCCGGTGTTGCGCAGCAGCTCGGCGACCAGCAGCAGCGCGATGAGCCACGCCACCAGGAAGCCGATCGAGTACAGGAAGCCGTCGTAACCGTTGAGGGCGATGGCGCCCGCGATGCCGAGGAACGACGCGGCCGACAGGTAGTCACCCGCGATCGCGATGCCGTTCTGCGGACCGGTGAAGGCACGACCGGCGGCTAGGTAGTCGGCAGCGGTCTTGGTGTTGCGGCTCGCCCGGATGACCACGAAGAGCGTGATCAGGACGAAGACACCGAAGATGCTGATGTTGAGGATCGGGCTGGACTCGTTCACTTGCCGTCTCCCTCGATCTCGTTGCGGAGCTTCTCCGCCAGCGGGTCGAGGTTCTTGTTCGCGTGCCGCACGTACAGCGTCGTGATGACGAACGTCGACACGAACTGCAGCAGACCGAAGATGAGCCCGACGTTGATGTTGCCGAACACCTTGGTGGACATGAAGCCGTGCGCGTAGTCCGCCAGCAGCACGTACAGCAGGTACCAGGCGAGAAACAGGCCGGTGACGGGAAATACGAACTTGCGCAGTCGGTGCTTCAGCTCGATGAAGTCATCGCTCGCTTGGACATCGACCCACTGTTGCGCGTCCGGGGCCGACTCAGACGGGGTGTGGTCAACGGAGCTCACAGTCCCCTCCTCGCGGTACTCGTCGTAGGTGTCAGCAACGTGACGTGCACGTAATGCCTCCAGGTGCGGTCTGTTCTTGGTCCGAGACCGTATGGAGACTTGAGTCACTCAGGTAAGTCCCCGATCGTGCCGTTGCGCCCAGCAGTCGGGTGATGCGACGAACGGTCAGTATGCGTAGACGAACAGCACTGTGCGTGACCTTGTTCACCGTTCACCGATTCGAGTGACCAATTTTCACCCATTTGAAACGGTGACTACCTACCGTGTCCGACCAGCTCCCCTGCGCTTGTCGTCCGCCAGGCGGGCCTTCTCCTCGGCGGTCCCGAAGCGGGCGATGGAGCGGTCCTGGATGAAGCCCAGCGGGTCCGGCGCGTGCAGCCGGAGCAGGATCTGGCTGACGTCCGTCGGCACCCGTCTGCGGGTCGCCTTGCTGACCACGATCATGATGACGAACGCGGCCGGCACGGTGATCAGCGCAGGCTGGGTGATGAACCCGGGCGCCCAGCGGCCGGTGTAGGAGCTCACGACGCTGACGACCTGAGCGGTGATGACCATGCCGCCACCGACCACGAGGCCGCAGACGGCGCCGACCCACGTGAGTCCTCGCCACCAGATGCCGAGGACCAGAAGCGGGCAGAACGTCGACGCCGCCAGGGCGAAGGACATGGCCACGGTCAGTGACGCGTCGGAGCGCGGCAGCAGCAGGGCAAGACCGATCGCGACGAGTCCGGTGAACACGGTCGCCCACCGGAAGTCACGAACCTTGCCCGGCATGATGTCCGTCGAGACCACCCCGGCGACCGACACCACGAGTCCCGACGAGGTCGACAGGAACGCCGCGAACGCGCCCGCCGCGACGATCGCACCGACGATCTGACCGCCCAGGTTCGGCAGCATCGTCTCGGGCAGCATCAGCACCGCCGCGTCGGTCTTGCCGTTCACCAGCAGCTGTGGCAGGTAGAGCCGCGACAGCACGCCCAGCACCGTCGGGAAGATGTAGAACAGGCCCAGCAGGTAGAGCACGTGCAGCGCCGTGCGGCGGGCCGCCTTGCCGTCCGGGTTGGTGTAGAAGCGGACCAGGACGTGCGGCAGGCCCATCGTGCCGAGGAAGGTCGCGAAGATCAGCGAGTACGTCTCGATCAGCTCGGAGATGCCGCCTGTCTGCGGCCGCGTCCAGTCGAAGTTGCTGGTCGGCGAGCCCTCGACCACCGGCACCGGGCTGCCCGCCTTGAACTCCATCGTCGTGCCGGGGCTCAGCTCGTAGACGCCGCGGCCCCAGAACACCGCCCCGTCCGCGTTCCTGCCGTCGATCTGGCCGCGCACCTCCAGCGTCAACGGCTCGTCGACGCGGACCTTCACGACCTGCTCGGCGATGGTGACCGACTCGGCCTTCGGGAACCGGACCACGCCGTCGTCGCTGATCGGCTGCGTGCCGCGGTCCGGCGAGGCCAGGAACACCACGAAGAGCACGAACGTGGGCGCGGCGATCGCGAAGAGCTTGCCCCAGTACTGGAACGCCTGCACGAGCGTGATCGCGCGCATGCCGCCGCCCAGCACGTTGATCACCACGATGACCGTGACGATCAGGCCGCCGAACCACGCGGGCAGGCCGGTGATCGTGGTCAGCGTCAGGCCGGCGGACTGCAGCTGCGGCACCAGGTACAGCACGCCGATGCACACCACGAAGAACGTGCTGAAGTGCCGCACGTTCGCCGAGCCGAGCCGGGCCTCGGCGAAGTCCGGCAGCGTGTACGCGCCCGACCTGCGCAGCGGCGCGGCCACGAAGAGCAGCAGCGCGAGGTAGCCGGCGGTGAAGCCGACCGGGTACCAGAGCGCGTCGACGCCGTCCTTGAGCACGAGTCCGGCCACACCGAGGAACGACGCCGCGGACAGGTACTCGCCGGAGATCGCGGCGGCGTTGCGGGTGGCCGGGATCGCGCGGCGCGCCACCAGGAAGTCCGGGGTGGTGTTCGCCTTGCGCGACCCGACGTAGCCGAGCAGGAACGTCACGACCGCAACGGCGACGATGGCGCTGAGGCTGTAGATGGTGGCGTTCACGTCAGCGGTCGACCATGTTCACGAAGTCGCGCTCGTGCCGTTCGGCCTGCCTGCGGAAGACCCACCCGACGCCGTAGAGGATCGGGAAGGGCGCAAGACCGAGCACGAGCCACGGGATGGGAATACCGAGGATCTTCAGTTCCCCGATCGAGGGAACCAGGTAGAAGGTGATCGGAAGCAGGCACATCCCGATCAGGACGGCGAACGCGAGCCCGAACGCGGACTTGAGCTGCTGCCGGATGAGGTCCCGGACCAGCTTCTCACCGACGCTGGTCTGCTCTTCCAGCTCGATGATCGTTCGTAACGCCTTGCCGCTCTTCTTCGTGGAGTCCGCGAGCACGACCCTGCGGCGGCGAGGCCTGCTGCCCTGCTCGCCGAGCCAGGCCTCCCGGGCGGGTGGCTCGGGCTTTCCCGCGTCGTGCCTGCTCACCAGCCGCTCTTCGGCGGTCGCACGATCCGTTCCTTGAGCTCCTTGGTGTGCCGGCGGCTCACCGGGAGCTCCTTGGCACCGTCACCGGTGCCGATGACGACCGCGTAGCCGTTCGCCGTCATCCGCAGCTCGCTCACCAGCGGCAACGCCACCAGGTACGAGCGGTGGATGCGCACGAAACCCGCGTTCGCCCAGCGTTCTTCGAGCTGCGCGAGCGGGATGCGGACGAGGTGGCTGCCGTCCTGCGTGTGCAGGCGGGCGTAGTCGCCCTGCGCCTCGACGTACCGCACGGACGCCCGCGGCACGAGCTTGATGGTGCCGCCGAGCTCGACGGGGATGACCTCGTCGTCGGTCGGTTCGGCGGGGTTCTGCGCGGCCGGGCCCGACGGGTTCGCCGGCGCTGCCGTGCGGCCCACCCGGTCCGCGACCCGCGAGATCGCCTTGAGGACGCGCTCCTCGTTGATCGGCTTGTTGATGAAGTCGAGCGCGCCGACGTCGAACGCCGTGACGAGCGCGTCTCGTTCCTCAACGCCTGTCACGAAGACGAGCGCGGGCGGATACCGGAACGCACTGAGCACCCGCGCGAGGTCCATTCCGGACAGTCCGGGCATGTTGATGTCCGCGAACACCGCGTCGACCGGCGGCAGGCCGGCCTTGGTCCGCGCCATGACCTCCTGCTCGTAGTCACCCCTCAGGATGCGCAGAGCCTCGGCGGCGTCGAATGCCGTGAGGACGCGCCTGATGTGAGGGCTGCTCTCGAGCAGGAACTTGATCTCGCTCAGGCCAGGAGCCTCGTCATCGACTGCGAGGACGAGGAGACCGGCGTTGTCTTGGGTACTCACTGTGTCGGGCATCTTGCCCATCAATGTGCGGTCATGTCTACGCCGGGGTAGGTCTCGACACGCCCTGTGAAACCGAACTGATGCTCACAGCCCGAATCGGGACCAGCGAGCACGTTCCTCGACACTCGCCAGCACCTGCGCCACGAGATCGCCCGATCGGGTGGACGCCCCGGTCAGTCCGAGCTTGGCCAGCAAGGGCTTGCGCGGCTCCGCGATCGTGAGCTCGGCGTCCGGGAAGCGCTTGGCGATGACGGTCCGGATGGTGCCGATGCCGTCGATCAGGCCGAGCTGCTGGGCCTTGGTGCCGGTCCAGATCTCACCGCTGAAGAGGTCTTCCTCGCTCTTGAGCTTGGCGCCGCGGCGTTCGGTGACCCACGCCTTGAACTGCTCGTGCAGATCCGCGTGAAGGCCCTTCAGCCACTCGACGTCCTCGGGCTTCTCGGCCTGGAACGGGTCGAGCCGGACCTTGTTCTCGCCCGCCGTGTAGACGCGGCGCTCGACGCCGGCCTTGTCCAGCAGGCCGTTGAGCCCGAACCCGGCGCTCACGACACCGATGGAGCCCACGAGAGAGGTGCCGTGCGCGTAGATCTCGTCACCAGCGCAGGCCAGCCAGTAACCGCCGGACGCCGCCACGTCCTCGCAGAACGCGAGCACCGGCACGTGCTTCTTCGTGGCGAGCTCACGGATGCGCTCGGCGATCAGTGCGCTCTGGGTGGGCGCGCCGCCAGGAGAGTTGATGAGCAGGGCCACGGCGATCAGGCGCTCGTTGTCGAACGCCCGGTTGATGGCCGACTCGACGTTCTGGAGGTTGATCGTGTTGCGCGCGACAGGCGAGGACTGCGGGGTGATGACCCCGTGCAACCGCACCGCCGCGACCACCGGCGGCCGCTCACCCCGGTCCATGACCCTCGGGAGCCGGGCCGCGATCTTGTCCGTGACGCTCATGTACTCGACAGTACGTGCGTTTCGCGGACACGCGGGAGCCCAACTGCGCTGTCGGTTGCTCCCGCGTGACCTGGAACACAAGATGCTAGGTTCGGGTTGTGACGTTCAACCCGATCCGCTGGCTCGAACGGTATGTCGAGTGGTGGGACGACCGGGGCAGGCAGAACGCCGCCGGGCCGACGCCGATGCACATCTACTGGATGTGGGTGAGCTGGAGCGTGTGCGCCGTCGTGCTGATCACGACTTTGGCGGTCGCCTCTCGCTGAGCCGGGTGCTCGTCAGCACTTGCAGCTGCTGAACCCCTTGGCGGTGCACTTGATGCAGACGCGGACGCGCTCGGGTGCTTGTTGTTCCTGCACTGGATGTGGCCTTTGCTCCCGGCCGGCCCCTGGTTGCTCAAACGGCCGGCAGTTCATTGGTCAACACCACAATCGGCACGTTCCACGCCGGGGTTGAGCATGATTGACCTTGCAACTTCTCACCCGGCCATCAGTGCAGGTCAGGCGCGGATTGCTGGTTGCTCCGCCGTCATCGGCTCGTCGGTCATCTGAGAACCGATGTTCAGGTTCGGCAGCACGTTGCGGGCGAACTTCGGCACCTTCAGGATGACCTTGGTGCCCGCGTTCGGCGCCGTCTCGACGACCAGCGCGTACTCGGCGCCGAACACCGTGCGCATCCGGTCGTTGATGTTGCCGATGCCGACGTGCGCGCCGGTCTGGTGGGCGTCCTTGATGTCGTCGAGGCGGTCGGGGTCCATGCCGACGCCGTCGTCCTCGACGCTGATCAGGGCCTCGCTGCCGTTGTCCTCGGCGGTGATGGTGAGCATGCCGCCGCCGGGCTTCTTGGCCAGGCCGTGGCGCACCGCGTTCTCGACCAGGGGCTGCAGCACGAGGAACGGCAGGACGACCTGCAGGACCTCCGGGGCGATCCGCAGCCGGACGCTCAGTCGCGCGCCGTAGCGGGCCTGTTCGATGGTCAGGTAGCGATGGATGTTGGTCAACTCATCGGCGAGGGTCGTGAACAAGCCGTCGGTGCGGAACGAGTAGCGCGTGAACTCCGCGAACTCCTGCAGCAGCTCACGGGCGTGCGACGGGTCGGTGCGGATCAGCGAGGAGATCGTGTTCAGCGCGTTGTAGACGAAGTGCGGCGAGATCTGGGCCCGCAGGGCCTTCACCTCGGCCTGGGCGAGCGCCTGGCGCTGCTTCTGGACGACTTCGAGTTCGAGCTGGGTCGAGACGAAGCGGGCGGTCTCCTCGGCCATGCGGATCTGGCGCTTCGAGGCGACGCCGGAGACCACGATCAACGTGCCGGCGACGTCTCCCTCGACGACCAGGGGCACCACGACGACGCTGTGCAGTGAGCACGGACCCTGCAGCTCGCAGCCGAGTTTGCGGTGGTCGACGTGCTCCTTGTGGCAGTTGTTGATGGCACGGGCCACCGTGTCGCGCAGGTACTCGTAGTGGTCGTTCGCGCCGCCGTCCCACGACAGGACGGTGCCCTCTTCGTCGGTGATGGCGACCGCGACGCACCGCAGCATCTCGCGCAGGTGGGGCGTGGCCTTGTCGGCGGCCTCCTGGGTCAGGCCCGCGCGGAGGTCGCTCGACGCCTTGGACATGCGGTCGAGCATGTCCATCACAGCATCCTCGACGGAGGTGCTGACTCGTCGAGCGCGGCACAGCATCACGAAGAGGCCCAGAACGGCCAGGGTCGCGATGACACCGAGCACGGCGCGCTCGGTCAACAGGTCGCCCACGGTGCACATGCTGTGCTGTGGGGCACCCCTATAGCAAGAGGCGCGCCCGGCGTACCCCCGTACGGTCCACCGGCCCGGGTAGACATCCGATGAATTTGGGGAGAGGGTGTGCCCGTGAAAGTGGCACTGTTCGCGACCTGCCTGACGGACACGTTCTTCCCGGAGACGGCCCGTGCCGTGGTGCGTCTGCTGGAGCGGCTCGGCTGTTCGGTTGAGTTCCCGCTCGACCAGACGTGCTGCGGCCAGATGCACTTCAACACCGGCTATCGGGAGCATGCGAAGCCGTTGGCCCGCAAGTACACCGACGTCTTCGGAAGTTACGACTACGTGGTTGCGCCATCCGGGTCATGCGCCGGCATGGTCCGGGAGGTCCATCCCGCCCTCGGTGAGTCCCCGCCGCGGACGTTCGAGCTCGCGGAGTTCCTGGTCGACGTGCTCGGTGTGACCGACGTGGGCGCCTGGTTCCCCCACCGGGTCACCTACCACCCCACCTGCCACTCGCTGCGCATGCTGGGTGTCGGCGACAAGCCGTTGGCGCTGCTCAGGGCCGTGAAGGCACTCGATCTGGTGGAACTGCCGGACTCCACGCAGTGCTGCGGCTTCGGCGGCACGTTCGCGGTGAAGAACGCCGAGACGTCCACGGCGATGCTCGCGGACAAGATGCGGTGCGTGCTCGACACCGGTGCCGAAGTGCTGTCCGCCGGTGACAACTCCTGCCTCATGCACATCGGAGGCGGGCTCTCGCGGCTGCGCGCGGGCGTGCGGCCGGTGCACCTGGCGGAGATCCTGGCTTCGACGGAGGAGGACCCGTGGCTCGCAACCCGGTGACGTGGCTGGGCAGCCCGACGTTCCCCAAGGCCGCGAAAGAGGCCTTGCAGGACACCCAGCTGCGGCAGAACCTGCGCAGGGCCACCGGCACCATCCGGGGGCGCAGGGAGGCCGCGGTCGCCGAGATGACCGACTGGGAGATGCTCAGGGTCGCCGGCGAGCAGATCAAGGACGACGTCCTGGCGCGCCTCGACACGCTCCTGGTCCAGCTGGAGGAGTCGGTCACGGCCCGCGGTGGCGTCGTGCACTGGGCGCGGGACGCCGAAGAGGCGAACCGGATCGTGCTCGACCTCTGCCGCGCCGAACAGGCGGACGAGGTCGTCAAGGTCAAATCCATGGCCACGGCCGAGATCGGGCTCAACGAGGCCCTCGAAGCCGGTGGCGTGCACGCGATCGAGACCGACCTCGCCGAGCTGATCGTGCAGCTCGGCGACGACCGGCCGTCGCACATCCTGGTGCCCGCGATCCACCGCAACCGCTCGGAGATCCGCGAGATCTTCCAGCGCCGCATGGGGGTCGAGGTCTCCGACGAACCGGCGGACCTCGCCGAGGCGGCGCGGGTGTACCTGCGCGAGAAGTTCCTGACCACCAAGGTGGCCATCTCGGGAGCGAACTTCGCCGTCGCCGACACCGGGTCGATCGTGGTGCTGGAGTCCGAGGGCAACGGCCGGATGTGCCTGACGCTGCCGGACACCCTGATCACCGTGATGGGCATCGAGAAGCTCGTGCCGACGTGGCAGGACCTCGAAGTCTTCCTGCAGCTGCTGCCCCGCTCGTCCACGGCGGAACGGATGAACCCGTACACGAGCGTGTGGACCGGCGTGACCCCTGGCGACGGCCCGCAGCGGTTCCACCTCGTGCTGATCGACAACGGCCGCACCGCGACGTTGACGGATTCCGTCGGGCGCCAGGCACTCCGGTGCATCCGCTGCTCGGCGTGCCTCAACGTCTGCCCCGTCTACGAACGCACCGGCGGCAAGTCGTACGGCTCGGTCTACCCAGGACCGATCGGCGCGATCCTGACGCCGCAGCTGGTCGGCGACCTGCACGACCCGCAGGCGGCCTCACTTCCTTTCGCCTCTTCGCTGTGCGGCGCCTGCTTCGAGGTCTGCCCGGTGCGGATCGACATCCCGACCGTCCTCACGCACCTGCGCGCCGAGGTCGTGGAGGCCAAGGGACGTACGGCGGAGTCCGTCGCGATGGCGGCCGCCGCGTGGATGTTCAGGGAGGCCTCGCGCTACGAGAAGGCGCAGAAAGCCGGTGCCCTGGCGCGGTTCCTGGCCAGGGACGGCAAGATCACGTCACTGCCGTGGCCGGGGTCGAGGTGGACGTCCTCCCGCGACGTGCCCGCACCGCCGGCCGAGTCGTTCCGCTCCTGGTGGAGGAAGAACCGTGGCTAGCGCACGAGAAGAGATCCTTCAGCGCATCCGCGACGCGAAGGTGCCGCCCGCCCGGCCTGTCGTCCGCGGCTACAACCAGACGGGGCCCGGCGGCATCGAGCTGTTCGCCGAACGGGTCGCCGACTACCGCGCGATCGTGCACGTCGTCAGCGATGTGCCCGAAGCTCTGGCTTCCCTCAAGGGCAAGAGGATCGTTGCGCCCCAGGGCGTTCCGGAAGAGTGGCTGATCGACGGCGTCACCTGGCTGCACGAACCGCTCACGATCGACGAGCTCGACCAGGCCGACGGTGTGCTCACCGGGTGCGCGGTCGCGATCGCCGACACCGGCACGATCGTGCTGGACGGCAGCGAGGGCCAGGGACGCCGCGCGCTCACCCTGCTGCCCGACCACCACCTGTGCGTGGTCCACCAGGACCAGATCGCGGCGTCGGTGCCGGAGGCGTTGCAGCGGCTGGAATCGACGCGGCCGCTGACGTTCATCAGCGGTCCGTCGGCGACGAGCGACATCGAACTCAGCCGGGTGGAGGGCGTGCACGGCCCTCGCACCCTTGAGGTCCTCATCGTCACCTAGCCGCAGTGGACTCCGACGGCGTCCTTGATGGCCACCTCGTCGTAGTAGTAGGTGATCGCGCGGATCGTCACGCACTTGCCCTTGGCGTACACCTTGACCGGCCCGGCGTAGTACTGGAACTTGCCGGAGTCGAAGTCGTTGTTGTAGCCGGGACGGTTGTTGTCGTCCTCGCGGAAGTCCTGGTTGTACATGGAGATGCTGGCCTGGTGCTTGAACTGCGAGTAGTAGGCCGTCTTCACGTTGGCCGCGCAGTTGTAGCCCGTGCTGGAGTTGTAGTAGAGCCGGATCGTGCTCAGGTGGTTCGGCACGCGCGACATCACCTTGTAGGTGTCGATCAACGTGCCGGTGCACCCGTACTCGGCAGCGTGGGCGTTCATCGGCGCGAGAAGGAGGGCCGCGGCAGCGGCCGTCACGACGGCGACGGCTTTCCTCAGACGTGTCATGAGCACAGGCTGAGGAACGCCGGTTAAGCCGTGGTTATTTGAGCAGGCGCGACAACCGGCGGTCGGCCAGCGGCTTGCCGCCGGTCTGACACGTCGGGCAGTACTGGAACGCCTTGTCCGCGAACGACACCTCACGAACCGTGTCACCGCAGACCGGACACGGCAGCCCCGTGCGCGCGTGCACCCGCAACCCCGACCGCTTCTCGCCCTTCAAGCGCGCGGCGTCCTGCCCGACGGACCGTGCGACCGCATCGGTCAGGGTCGTGAGCATCGCCTCGTGCAGGTGGTCGAGCTGCTCTGAGTTGAGCTTGCCCGTCGTCGCGTACGGCGAGAGCCGCGCCATGTGCATGATCTCGTCGGAGTAGGCGTTACCGATGCCCGCGATCAAGCTCTGGTCCGTGAGCGACGTCTTGAGCCGCTCGGTCCGCTTGTCGAACAGGTCTTCCAGCTGCGTGCGGGTGATCCCCAACGCGTCGGGGCCCAGCCTGGCGACGCTCGCGATGGTCTTCGGGTCGCGCACGATCCACGCCGCGAGGCCCTTCTTCGTGCCCGCTTCCGTCAGGTCGAACCCCGGCCCCTGGCCGGGTGGACCGAGGTGGACGCGCAACGCCAGCGGCCCACGGCCCTGCTTGGGCGGTGGCGCGGACATGGTGTCGGCCCAGCGCAGCCAGCCGGCACGGGCGAGGTGCACGACCAGGTGCAGGCCGTCCGCGACCTCCAGGTCGAGGTGCTTGCCGTGCCGGTGCGCGGCCACGACCTCCTGGCCGTGGAGCGCGGTCCACGGCGGGTCGAACGTCTTGAGCACCTGGAGTGATGCGACGTCGACGCGGTGCACCACACGGCCCACCGCGTTCTCACGCAGGTGGTGGACCAGTGCTTCTACCTCGGGTAGTTCGGGCACCGGTCCAGTGTCGCATCAGTCGACGGGTTGCAACGGGCCTTCGACGTCCGGCAGCGAGTGCATCTCGATCGTCCTGGCGACCCTGGAGGCCTCCTGACGCACCGCCATCGGGCCGCGAACGGACCCGATCCACCGCTCGGGTGGCAGCTCGTCGGCCGTGGCCTTGCTCTCCGCGACCAGCGTGTGCGGGCGGCGCAGCGCCCAGCGGACCGGGAAGAAGGCGAACAGGAAGATCAGCGCGAGGATCAGCCACGCCGGCACGACGACCTGCTCCGGCGTCCAGGCGATCAGCACGACCACCATCACGACGAGCATGCCCGCCATCATGATGCCGGGCAGAGCACCGCCGCTGACGTCGTGTTCGAAGTCGTCGGACTCCACCGGGTTGCGCCACTCGATGCGGCTGTGGACCGTCCACATCCGCCCGTCCGCACCGCGCACCAGCCGCGTCATGTACCCGTCTCCCACGCTCGGTCGGTCTTGGTGAAACCGTACCTGGCGCGGGCAGAGCCTTGTGGGTGAACTCGCCGGACCTTGATCGTCACCGTCAGTTCAGGCGCGGCTCTGTCGGGTAGAGCGTGGCCGTCGTGACCGTGGTCCGCGGCGACGAGCACGGCGCCGAGGACGGCGACGGCGGTTCGGACGACGTCGACTGCACGTTGAGCGACTTGACGTCACGCGACGTCGTCGACGCCGTGCTGACCAGGCCGGACGAATCCGATGACTCGACGATCGTCTCGGCCCGCTCGACCGGCGGGTCCTGGCGCTGCTCGCTGGTCGGCGGCGGCACGGACGAGGCGGTCCTGCGCACGGTCTCCTGGCGCTGCTTGCCGGGGTTGACCACGTTCTCCTGCGGCTCGACCCGCTGCTGCTCGGGAGCGGGCGGCTGGGCCACCACGAGTTCCTGGCTGTGCTCGGAGCTCGACGACCCGGACGTCTCCATGGCGATCACCGGGTTCTGGTCCGGCTGCAGCACGGCGACACCCGCGGCGCCGTTGAACACGGCGGCCATCGTCCCGAACAGGCCGACGGTCGCCACGCTCGCCGCCGCGACCGCCAGCTTCGCCTTGGTCAGGAACACCTTCCCGGCGAACGCGAGCCCCAGCGCCGACGGCACGATCAGGTACGCCGCGCTGGCGCGCAACGTCGCACAGACCTCGTTCAGCTCGGTGTAGAGCTGGGTGCAGGCGGAACAGGTGTCGAGGTGGGCGCGGATCCGGCGTTCCTCGACGCCCTGGACCCCGCCCGCGGTGTAGGTGCCGAGCTTCGACCGGATCGCCGCGCACGACGAACGCCCGTCGTCGGCCGCGAGGTGGGCCTGCAGGTACGCCGCACGCAGCCCCTCGCGCGCACGGCGGGCCAACGCCGACATGGCGTTCGGCGAGAGTCCGAAGTGCGGTGCCACGGAGGCCGGGCGCTCGCCCTCGACCTCGACGCGCCACAGCACGACCCGCCAGCGTTCGGGCAGGCTGGAGAAGGCCCTGGTGATGAGGTTGTGCTCGGCCCTGCTGTTCGCGTTGTCGCTCACCGGCTCGACGCGACGACCCAGCTCCTCGTCCTCCACCGGCACGTCACGGCGCCGCCCGCTCCACTCCCACGCCACACGGCGCGCGACGGTGAGCAGGTAGGTGCGCACGTGGTCGGTGGGCCCGCTGCCGCGGCGGATCGCCTGGAGCATGCGGAAGAACGATTCAGCGGTGAGGTCGTCGGCCTCGGCCGCCTCCCGGACGTGCCTGAGAGAAAAACGGCGGATCGCGTCCGCATGCCGGGAGAACAGTTCGCCGTAGGCCGAGTCGTCTCCCTCGCGCACCCTGGCGAGCAGGTCCCGGTCGACCTCGTTCTCGTCGACCATCACAGGCTTCAACATGCCACAAGGGGCCAGAACTGCTCCTCAACGAGAACAGGTCGATATACAAGACCATCCGTTCGGCGTGGGCTGATCAGCGCAACGCAATCGGTGACAGGACGGTCACAGGTGGGCGTCGGACGGTCGGCGCGACAAGATCGAGCGACTATCGTCACGCACGTGGTGGACTGGCGAGAACGTGCTTCGGCCTTGGTGCCGGAACTCCGGGCTGTCGCCGAAACCGAGGAGTGGTCCTGCCACGTCTTCTTCTCCGAGCTGTCCCAGCTGGCGCAGGAAGCGCATCGCGAGCAGGACGACGAGGTGCTGCGGCGCGCGTACGGCTTCGCGCACTGGTGCTTCCACCAGCCGGAGCAGTTCCTGGAGAACGCGGCACTGGTCAGCTTCTACGAGCACGTGTTCGACGACTGGGACCTCCGCGAGGAGGTGGCCGCGTGGCTGCCGGTCGACGTGCTGCCCAAGGTGCGGGCGTTGTGGGAGTGGCGCTGGCCGAAGGAGCAGTTGGACGAGGTAGATCAACTGCTGGCCGGTTTGGAACCCCCCTCGCAAGACGCTGTCTAAGGCCTGTTGTATAGTTCTCTCCCGTAAGGCAGTGCGGATGTAGCGCAGTTGGTAGCGCATCACCTTGCCAAGGTGAGGGTCGCGAGTTCGAGTCTCGTCATCCGCTCCACTCAGGGAAGGCCCATGCTCATGGAGAGCATGGGCCTTCTTCGTTTCGCCATGATGTTGGGGTGGGGACGACCCCCCAACCCCCCGGCGCGGTTGTCGAGGTTCACGCGGTTCTCGAGGTGATCTCGGGGCCCGCCCGTGAAAAGGTGGTCCCAGACCGCTCGAATCAACCTGATCGAGCCCGTTCGACAAGGACCTGGAGATCATGGCCATCAAGCAGACGGCAAACGCTCACTGGGAAGGCTCCCTCGTCGAGGGCAAGGGAAACGTCAGCCTCGCCACCTCCAACAGCGGCAGCTTCGACATCGACTGGAAGGCGCGCGCCGAGGAGGCGGGCGGCAAGACCAGCCCCGAGGAGCTCATCGCCGCCGCACACTCGTCCTGCTACTCGATGGCGCTCTCGCACGGCCTGACCGGCGCGGGCACGCCGCCCACCTCGATCGACACCAAGGCCGAGGTCTCGTTCCAGGCGGGCGTCGGCATCACCGGCATCCACCTGACCGTCCGCGCCAACGTGCCGGGCCTGTCCCAGGAGGACTTCGTCGCGGCCGCCGAGGGCGCCAAGGCGAACTGCCCGGTCTCCAAGGCGCTCGCGGCCGTCGAGAACATCACCCTCGACGCTGCCCTGGTCTGAACCGCAGCTCCGCAGGCCCGTGACTGATCAGGTGCCTGCGGTAGCGCACGTCGCCGGGCTGCTCGGCCACCTCGGACGAGCGGTCGAGCAGCTCGTCGGCGACGATCCGGCCCTCCAGCCGTGCCAGCTGGGCGCCCAGGCAGTAGTGCGGCCCGTGCCCGAAGCCGAGGTGCCCTGGCACGGACGGCCTGCCGGGGTCGAAGTCCTCGCCGAACACCTTCGGGTCGCGGTTGCCGGCCGCGTAGTCGAGGAACAGGTGCTCGCCCTCCTCGATCCGCATCCCGCGCGTGGTCACCGGGCACGTCGCCGTCCGGAAGAACCCGATGAACGGCGGGTCGAGCCGCACCACCTCCTCCACCACGCCGCCCAGCCGCCGTTCCTTCGCATTGAGCCGCAGGAACGTGCTGGCCAGCATGTTCGTCGTCGAGTCGGTGCCGGCCACGACGATCGCGAGGCACAGCGACAGCCGTTCCTGCTCGGACAGCTGCCCGCCCCGGAACGCGTCCGAGCGCGCGAAGTAGGCGCAGAACTCGTTCATCCCGGCGAAGTACGAACCGAGCGCGCGCTCGCTGACCTCCTCACCGCTGGTCAGTTCCAGCACGGGTGCCACGAACTCCCGGAACAGCGGGAAGTCCGCTTCGGGAACGCCGAGCACGTCACCGACGACTCCGAGCGCGAACGGTGCGGCGAACTCGCTGACGAACTCTGCTTCCGCCGGTAGTCCGTCGAGCAGCGTCCTCGCGCGTTCCCTGATTGAGTCAGCCATTTGGCGCACGGCCGTTGGGGTGAATTTCTGATTCGCCGCCGCGCGAATTCGGGCATGCCTCGTGCCGTCCGCCGCATTGAGCGACGACATCAATTCGAGTAATCGCCGCTGCTCCGGCGGCAGCAGCGCCGCCACGGCCGCGACCTGCGGTCCTGCCATGTTCCGGGAGGAGAACGTCACCGGATCAGCCAGCACGGCACGCAGGTCGGCGTATGCGGTGACGCGCTTGGCGTTGATTCTCGGGTCGAATTCCATTGCGCTATCTTTGCGCGGTTCCGGCCTTTGTCGGGGGCTGACGACAGGACCAACAACGTGATCATCCGCCTGCTCGGGCCGCTCGAACTCACCGGCCCGAACGGAGCAGTTCAGCTCAGCAGTGCGGGACAGAGAACCCTCGTGGCACGGCTGGCGCTGAACCCAGGTGAAACGGTGCCGAGGAGTGCGCTCGTGGACGCGCTCTGGTCGGACGAGGTGCCGGCGTCCGCCACGAAGACCCTGCACAGCCTGCTCGCGCGCCTGCGCGGTCAGATCCGCGACGCCGGGCTGGGCGAGCTGATCACCACCCGTGAGCCGGGCTACGTGCTGAACGCGCCTGCGGACACGGTCGACGCCGCACGGTTCGAGGCGCTCGTCACAGCAGCGCGGCACAGCGACGAGCCGTTGACGTCCGCGAAGATGCTGCGCGAAGCCCTCGCGTTGTGGACGGGCGATCCGCTCGCGGACTGCCGTCCCGGCGAGTGGACGCGGCACGAGTCCGCGCGGCTCATCGACCTGCGGATGGACGCGACCGAGGAGCTGATGGAGGCATCGCTCGCGCTCGGCGAGCACGCCGCGGTGGCGCCGCTGGTCAACGCGCTCGTGGAGCGGCATCCGTTCCGCGAACGGCTGTGGGAGCAGCTGATGATCGCGCTCTACCGGTCCGGGCGGCAGGCCGAGTCGCTGGCCGCGTTCCAGCGGGCGCGCAGCGTCCTGGTCGACGAGCTCGGCATCGAGCCCGGGCCCCGGCTGCGCGACCTCGAACAAGCGGTGCTGACCGCCGATCCTCGCCTCGACCTGCCGGAGCGCACGCCGGTCGTGGTGCGCGGCAACCTGCCCGCCGACCGGTCGAGCTTCGTGGACCGCCCGGAGACCGCGCACGTCGCAGACCTGATCAGGAAGCACCGGCTGGTCACCCTGACCGGCGTCGGCGGGGTGGGCAAGACGCGGCTCGCGATGCACGTGGCGCGCGGCGAGCAGCCACCGGACGGCGTGTGGCTGGTGGAGCTCGCGGCGTTGCGCGACAGGGCTCTCGTGCCGCACACCGTCGCCGAGGCGCTGGGCGTCGTGGACCAGACCGGGCGCGGGCAGCTGAGCGTGCTCACGGAGTTCCTGGCCGGCAAGGACGCGTTGCTGGTCCTGGACAACTGCGAGCACGTCGTGGACCACTGCGCGGTGCTGGTGGACACGCTGCTGCGAGTGGCACCGAACCTCCGTGTCATCGCCACGTCCCGGCGCGCGCTGCGCGTCTACGGCGAGCAGGTCATGTCCGTGGCGCCGTTGTCCGTGCCTTATCCGGCGGCGACGTTGTTCGCCCAACGTGCTGATGCGGCGATTCCCGGCTCGTTCGTCATCACGGCGGCGAACGAGCAGGCCGTCAGCGACCTGTGCCGGCGGCTGGACGGCATCCCGCTGGCGATCGAGATGGCGGCGATGCGGGTGCGCGCGCTGACTCCGGCGCAGCTGCTGGAACGGCTCGACGACAGGTTCCGGGTGCTGACCGACGGCGGGCGGACCGCGTTGCCGCAGCACCAGACCCTGCTCGCGACGATGGAGTGGAGCTTCGACCTCTGCTCACCGCGCGAGCAGCTGCTGTGGGCGCGCGCGTCGGTGTTCGCCGGCAGTTTCGACATGGCCGCGGCGGAGGCGGTGTGCTCGGACGACTCGCTGACCGCGGACTTCATGTTCGACGCGGTCGACGGGCTGGTCGACAAGTCCGTGCTGCTGCGCGAAGAACGCGCGGGCGTGGCGCGCTACCGGTTGCTGGAGACCATGCGTCAGTTCGGGCAGACGCGGTTGCGTGCGGGCGATGAAGAGCCACGGCTGAAGACACGCCATCGTGACTGGTACGCAGGCGTTGCCCTGCAAGGAGAACGGGCCTGGTTCACGCCCCGGCAGGCAGCGACCGTCGCGGCGATGGCGGCCGAACGCGGCAACCTGCGGGCGGCGCTGGAGCACTCGCTGACGACGCCGGGCGAGGCGGACTCGGGACTGCGGCTGGCGGCGACGCTGTGGTTCTACTGGGTCGGCTGCGGGCGGTTCGCCGAGGGACGGCACTGGCTGAACTGGGCGCTGTCCCTGGAGACCGAGCCGTCACGGGCGCGCTGCAAGGCGTTGTGGGTCACCGGGTACCTGGCGACGTTGCAGGGCAACACCTCCGCGGTGCCGGCGTTGCTCGAGGCCTGCCGCGCCGAGGCCGCGGCGCTGGGAGACGAGGACGCCGACGTCTACGCGACCTACGTGCAGGGCGCGGCGGCGGTGTTCGACGACGACCTGCCGCTGGGCGCGAGGCTGCTGGCCGAAGCCGATCGCAGACATGCCGAGCTCGGGCACATGGACAGCAACGTGGTCATGGCGCGGGTGGCGCTGGCGATCACCGTGGCGTTCGGCGGCGAACTCGACCGTGCGGCGGAGATCTGCACCGAGGCACGGGTCGTGTGTGAGGAGAACGGCGAGCTGTGGGCGCGCGCGTTCGCGTTGTACGTCCTGGCTTTCGTGGCGATGGGACGTGGCGACATCGCCGAGGCCCGCGAGCTGGCCATGTCTTCGTTGCGCATCAAGGAGAAGTTCAACGACCTGCTGGGCATCGCGGTGTCGGTGGAGCTGCTGGCGCTGATCTCGGTGGTCACCGGGTCCGCGTCGCACGCCGCGTTGCTGCTGGGCGGCGCGGACCGGGTGTGGCAGTCGGTCGGGTTGCCGCTCTTCGGGTCGGCGAACTTCGCGGCGTCGCACGACCGGTGCGTGGCGTTGTGCCGGCAGGCGTTGGGACCTGAGCTGTACGAGGAGCACTTCTCGCGCGGTGCGGCGATGACCGTGCCCGCAGTGGTCGCGGCCGCGCAGTCGTGACGCAGGTTCCGCGCAGCCGGGCACCGGGACGCTGTGCGGATGAGGACCAGCGTTCGCACACCTGACGCGGGAACCGTCGAGGAAGTGCTGAAACTCGCAGCCAGGGCACCGTCGTTCGGCATCGTTCCGCCGTGGCGATGGCGGAATGGCAACGAGTGTCTCGAGCTCGTGACCACACGCACGGACCAGACGGCGTTGCTCGCGTGCGGTGCGGTGCTGCACCACATGCGGGTCGCGTTGTCGGCGATGGGCTGGGACTGCCACGTGCTGCGGTCTCCTCAGCCGGACGGCCAGGTCGCGTCGGTGCACCCGCGCTGGGAACTGGACCCGTTCTCGTGCGAGGTGGCCTCCGCGGCGGCGATCTCGTTGCGCAGGGCCGATCCGCGTCCCTACCTGGGCGACGAGGTGCCGGACTCGGCGCTGACGTGGCTCCTGCACGCCGCCCACGCGGAGAACTGCGAGCTGGAGCTGGTGGCACGGCGCAGCGGGGTGCTGTTGCGGATGCTCGGGCACGACTGGCTGAGCGTGGGCGAGGCGGTGAGCGCCGTGCTGCTGGCGTCGACGGTGTGGGGTCTGGCGTCGCAACCGTTGCTGCACGAGGGCGAGGTGCTCGTCCGCGTGGGCTGGCAGTCGCCCAATGCCGAACCGTTGCCTCAGTCGGCCCGCTAGCGACTCCCTTTGCGGGGACTATGGGTGCGTGGACCGGGACAGAACGCTGGCGCACCTCAGCGAGGACGACTGGGGCAGGCCCGACTCGTCGTCGACCCAGCTCTACCGGGACCTGTGTGCGTTGCGCGATCTGCCGGTGAGGCAGCTGACGCCGACGTCGTTGCACCTGCTCGTGACGCACCAGGTGGGCCTGGACGTGACCGCGCTGCTGGCGCTGGAACACGTGGAATGCGACCCGTTGCGATCGGTCGCCCTGTACCCCGGTGACCTGCTCGCCGCTCTACTGAGAGTAGATCACTCGTTCTGGACCGATCACCCAGCGTTGCTGTCCAGGATGTCCGCTTTGCTTGATCGACTGCGCACCCTGCCGGACGGCGACTGGCACCTGCTGGTGTCCGCGGCCGAGCAGTTCCCCGGTTAGGCGCGCATTAGGCGGCTCTTTGCCGGTGCGTGAGTTGCTTGCACCATGGCAAAGACCCTCGCGGCGGCCGGCCTCACGCTGGCCTCTCTCGCCGCCACCGCTGTGCTCTTCTCCCCCGTGGCTTCTGCCGAGACCTGCAAGGCTTCCTACTACTCGGGCGGCGGGACGACCGCCAGCGGCGAGCGCTTCGACCCCAACAAGCTGACGGCCGCGCACAAGACCCTGCCGTTCGGCACCAAGGTCAAGGTGAAGAACCGCTCCAACGGCAAGACGGTGACCGTGCGGATCAACGACCGAGGCCCGTTCATCACCGGCCGCTGCGTCGACCTGACCCCCAAGGCCTTCAAGACGATCGCCCCGCTGTCACAGGGCGTAGTGGGCGTCACAGTGACAAAGGTGTGAACGAGTAGAAAAAGACCGGTTTGCTTGACCCAATCGAGTGAACGAGATAGTCAATCCGGGTGTTCGCGGCGATGAGTGGGCCTGCCAGGCTTGCAACCGGAGCGTTGATCGGCGCGGTCGTCGCGGCATTTTGCGTGCTGGGGACGTATGTCGGATCGCTCGTGGCGAGCGATCCGACCGGGCCGGACAGCGACGTTCCGGCCCGCGTTTCACTCATCAACACGCCTTCGCTGCTTCCCACGGAATCCGAACCTCCGTCACAGACAGTGGCGTCCAGCTCATCGTCCGCACCGTCGTCGAGCACCAAGACGACGACCACAACAACCACCACGACGACAACCGCGACAACGACAACAACTCAGGCGCCGCCGGCCGTGACGACGACAACGACCACGCGACCGCGGCCACCAACTACGACGACGACCACCACACGTCAGTGCGGTCTCATCTTCTGCTGATCAGGCAGTCCTGCGTCGTCCGAACATCGCGGTAACCGCTTTCAGCCTTGCGGCTCACTGCTCCGCGAGCTTCAGCCCCACCGGGCACGACACACCGGTGCCGCCCAACCCGCAGTAGCCGTAGGGATTCTTGGCGTCGGACAGGTACTGCTGGTGGTAGTCCTCCGCGTAGTAGAACTCCTTCAGCGGCGCCAGCTCCGTGGTGATCACCCCGCGCCCGGCCTCGCTCAACGCCCGCTGGTACACGGCCGCGGAAGCCTCGGCGGTGACCCGCTGCCCTTCGTCGGCGTACAGGACCACCGACCGGTACTGAGTGCCGATGTCCGCGCCCTGCCTCATGCCCTGCGTCGGGTCGTGGCCCTCCCAGAACACGCGCAGCAAGTCCTGGAACGGCAGCGCGGAGGGGTCGAAGACGACGAAGACGACCTCGGCGTGACCGGTGCGGCCCGAGCAGACCTCTTCGTAGGTCGGGTTCGGGGTGACGCCGCCCGCGTAGCCGACGGCCGTGGACCAGACACCGGGTGTCTGCCAGAAGAGCCGTTCGGCGCCCCAGAAGCAGCCCAGTCCGAATACCGCGGTGCGGTGGCCGGAGGGGAACGGTGGCGTAACGCGACGGTCCGGGAACACCGCGTGAAATTCGGCCACGGTGATCGGGTCCGGACGGCCTGGCAACGCGTCGGCGTCCGTCACCCGGTGGGCTTTGTCTCGACCGAACAGGGCCATGACCTGCATTGTATGGATCAGCCGGCTCCGATGTGACTTGGCACATGAAAGCATCCCAATCAGGCACCAAAGCAACTGACGATCAGCGAGAATTTCCGGACCGTCGTTTGCTGGGGGTTCTGTCATGTCCGCTCGCGCCCGCCGAGCCGTGCCCGTCGTGGCCGTGCTCGCGCTGCTCGTCGCCATCGGCGCGGGAGCCTGGGCGATCTGGGGAGACGGCTCCGGGAACGCCTATGCCAGCGATGTCGTGACGACTCCGGACCCGACGCCTCGGTTGCCGTACGTCGAGGCCACGGACCCACTGGTGGCACCGCCCGGCGACATCGCGTTCAAGAAGACCGGCCGCACGGACATCTTCGAACGTGACACCTTGTTGTCCGAGGACGAGCTCGAGATCGCCCGGGCGACCGGCGTCGCCAAGATCGACGCACGCGTGACCAGGCTGACGGACGGCACGGTGCTGGGCGTCTGGAGGTTCACGCTCCGGGACGGCGCGAACCCGTTCACCGCGCTGGACGAGTTCGACGGGCTCTACAAGCGCGGCAACCACCAGCTCGTCCCCGGTGGGGACGACGTCCTGCTCCGCCGTTTCGTCAACGAGGACCAAAGCGCGGTCTACCACGCGCACTACGTCCGCGGCCGGGACGTGCTGCGCGTGGACGGCTACGGTCCCAGCGCCGCGGACCAGGTCATGAACCTGCTCGAGCGGCAGCTCGCCCACTCCCCGGCGGAAGCCGAGCCGGAATGATCTCGACCGGGACCGCCGTGGCGCCGGGCGCCGAGGCGACACAGGTGCCGAGATCCGGCGTCGTACTGATCCGCGCGATCGCCGCTGTCCTCGTTTTGCACGGCTTTCTCGTCGGGTTGTGGACGACCCAGCACGACATCCGTCTCGGCTACCTCGACGCCGTGCGGCACGTGCTCAACCGGCCGCTGGGCATCGGCGAGGACTTCGGCGTGTTCGCCGTCATGCTGTTGCTGACGACCGGTGGCTACCTCGCACAACTCGACCGCGCACCGCTGCGGTGGCAACTGGTGCGCGGCTACCTCCCGGTCGGCGTCAGCTCGGTCCTCGCCACGATCGTCGCGGCGCTCGGCGCGCAGATCTGGACCGTTCCCCTGGCGCCGATGACCGACGTCCTCGCGGCCGCCGGCAACGTCACGCTCGTCAGTCACCTGGTGAACGAAGTCCAGCTGCTCGTGCCGCTGGCCTGGTTCGTGCTGCTCCTGCTGGCCGGCACCGCGGCCGCGGCGGTGATCAACGAGTACCGCGGCCTGGCGATGCTGGTCGTGCCTCTCGGGCAGATCGTGCTGTCGGCGGCCGTGGTCGCCATCGCGCCGGACAGCCGGCTGGCCGGGGTGATCGTCTTCTTCCCCCTGGTGGCCGTGGGACAGCTGATCGCACTCGCTCAGCGGGCAGGGCTCAAGACGGGATTCGTGGTCGCGTCCGGGTTCCTGAGCGTGTTCGTCATGGTGATGCTGCAGACGCTCAAGCCCGAGTTCGCCCGGTGGTGGTACCCGGTCCCGGCAGTGTTCACGATGCTGCTGGTCGGACTGGGTGTCGTGTTCAGCGGTGACCTGGCCGCACGACTCACGGGCCTCCGCGTGGTGCGCTGGCTCAGTGACCACGCCGTCTGGCTCGCCCTGCTCCAAGGCGTCGTGGGATACGCGGTGCTGGACGTGCTCGGCGGGTTCTTGCCCGTCGGCGTGGCGCTGGTGGTGGCGGTGGTCGCGACTGGTGCGGTCGCGTCGGCCTGCCATCGGCTCGTGCGGCGAGTACCAGCATGAGCAACAAGCCGGGATACATGCCCGGACTCGATTTCGTCCGCGTCGTCGCGTCGGTCGCCGTCGTCTACCACCACTACGCGGACTGGATCCACCTCGATCGCGAGCAGTACGCCACCGCCAACGAGGTCAACTCGCTCCTGGTCGACACCCTGCACCTGAACCCCACCCTCGGGTTCGCGGGCGTGGCGGTGTTCCTGCTGATCAGCGGCATGGTGATCACCGGAGCGTCGTTCCGGGAGAGCGGTCCCGAGTTCCTGGCGCGGCGGACGGTGCGGCTGCTTCCCGCGTTGTGGGTCGCGGTGTTCATCGCCTGGTCCGTGGTCAGTCTGGGGCTGCTGCCGGCCACTCTGCCCGCGGACTTCGACGACCTCTTCCTGAACGCGTTCCTGGTCAACTACCTGGTACCGGGGACGTCCGAGGTGCTCGGCATCGACTGGACGCTGGCACTCCAGTTCGTCTTCTACTTCTACGTCATCGCGACCATGCCGCTGCTCAGGCGCTGGCCGTGGGTGCCGCAGGCCGTCGCGGTCACGCTCGTGTCGGTGCTGATCTCCGTCGTGCCGCCCGACGGCGGGCCGCCGTTCAGCTTCCTTCGCCAGGTGGCGACGTTCCTCCCCGTGCTGTTCATCGGCCAGCTGATCGCACTCGTGCGGTCGGGGAGACTGCCGATGCTCGCCGGTGTCACTCTCGGCGCGATGCAGTACCTGCTGTTCATCCGGGCGGACCTGACCAGCGAGACCTGGCCCGGGAACGGTGAGGCTTATCCGCGTACGCTCGCCATCCTGTTGATCGTGGTGTTGCTGGCCAGCCGAGCCGACGGAAAGCTGGTGCGGGCGCGGTGGGTCGCGGTGGCCTCCAAGCGCACGTACGGCATCTACCTGCTGCACATCCCGGTCGGCATCCCGTTGCGTCGCCTGATCACCCCGTTCACCGGATACTGGCTGGCCATGTGCATCGCGATCGTCGTGGTGCTCATCGCGACAGAGCTGATGTACCGCTTCGTGGAGACTCCGGTGGAGCAGTGGTACCGAAAGCGGACGAAGGCACGCAGCACCAGACCGGCCATTGGTCAGGGGAACCGAGGGACATGAACGCGGTCGCATGCACGATCACCAGGGAGAGCGGGCTGCCGCTGGCGACGGTGCTCGCCCGGTCCTACCTGGCGCACCACCCCGGCAGCCGGTTCGTCATCGCCGTGCTCGACGCCGAACCCGGTGCCCGCTCCGAGGACGGCATCACGTTGCTGGGTCCGGGTGCGATGGGGGTGCCGGAGGACGACTACTTCAGCCTGGCCACCGCCTATCCGCCGGAACAGCTCGCCGAGGCGCTGAAGCCGTTGTTGCTGCGGGAGCTCCTTCTCGACGCCGACATCGCCGTGCACCTCACGTCGTCGAGTTTCGTGCTGGCGCCGATGGACGACCTGCTCACCGGTGAGCACTCGCTCGTGGTCTCGCCGCACTTCCAGCAGCCTTTCGACGACGTGAAGTCGGACGAGGGCCGGCTGGTCGGCACCGGGGTGTTCGACCCCGGTTTCGTCGTGGTCTCGCAGGGTGCGGCGGAGTTCCTGGACAGCTGGGCGGAGGCCGTCCGGACCTTCCACGCGATCGACCTCGGGCGTGCCGTGTGGGCCGACCAGGCGTGGTTCGACCAGGCCGTGAGCCAGCGGGCGCACCACGTGGCGCGCACGACGGCCGGGGTCTGGAACGCCTTCGAACGGCAGGCCGGCGCCGGTACGCAGGTGATCGACCTGCTCGGGTTCGACGCGACCAGGCCGTGGCTGCTGAGCACGCACCTCGCCGGGCGTCCGCGCACGTTGCTCTCCGCGCGTCCCGACCTGGCACCGGTGGTGGCCCGCTACGCCGCGGCGCTGACCGATGCCGGGTTCATCGCGCCGGAGGACGTGGCGCCGTCGTGGCTGAGCGAGCTCAGCGACGGCACCAAGATCACGCCGTTGCTGCGCGCGATCTACCGGAAGGCCTCGGCCGAGGACGACGAGCAGCCGCCGCACGCGTTCAGCGGCAAGCCGTTCCGCGACTGGCTGACCGAGCCCGAGCTCGGGACGCTGAACCGGTGGGCCGCCGCGATCTGGCGCGACCGGGCCGACCTGCGCGGCTACTACAACGACGCGGCCAACCCCGGCTACCTGGACTGGCTGCGGGCGTTCGGGGTGCCGGCGGGCGACCTGCCCACCTGGGCGATCCCGGCGCCGCCCGCGCCGATCGCGCCCGCGAACGACGAGCTCGGCGTCAACCTGCTCGGTCACCTCACCGCGGTGCTCGGCGTCGGTGAGCTGGGCCGGTCGCTGCACGACGCGCTCGCCGCGGCGAACGTGCCCACGGCGTCCGTGATCGAGGACGAGTTCGTGGTCAACGAGCTCGGCATCGACGCCCCGGAGGACGTCAGCAGGCCGCGGTTCCCGGTCAGCGTCCTCTGCGTGAACGCCGACCTCACCCAGGCAGTGCTGCGGGCACACCCCGAGGTCGCCGAGGGCCGGCACAAGATCGGCGTGTGGTCGTGGGAGCTCGACGAGTTCCCCGAGTCGATGCACGTCTACGACAGCCTCGACGAGATCTGGACGATCAGCGAGTTCTGCCGCGAGGCGATCGCCGCGCACACCACCAAGCCCGTGAAGGTGTTCCCCATCCCGGTCAAGGACCGGGCAGCGGTGTCGAAGAAACCGGGCGGCCGCACCAGGTTCCTCTTCGCGATGGACTTCAACAGCGTCTTCAAGCGCAAGAACCCGCTCGGCACCATCGAGGCGTTCCGGCGCGCCTTCCCCGGCCGCGACGACGTCGAGCTGGTGCTGAAGGTGATCAACGGCAAGCAGCACGTCCCGGCCGCCGAGCAGCTGCGGGCCGCCGTCGCGCTGGACGACCGGATCACGTTGATCGAGAAGTACCTGTCCGCGCAGGAACTGCACGAGCTCTACGAGAACAGCGACTGCTACGTGTCGCTGCACCGCTCGGAGGGTTTCGGCTTCACGGTCGCCGAGGCGATGTCCATGGGCATCCCGGTGATCAGCACCGACTACTCCGGCACGGCCGAGTTCCTGGACCCGGTGAACTGCTGGCCGGTGCCGTACGAGATCGTTGAGGTCGGACCGGATGCCGCGCCGTATCCGCCTGGCGCGCACTGGGCCGAACCGGATCTCGACGCGGCCGCACAGGCCATGCGCGAGGTCGCGGACGATCCGGCACGAGCCGCCGCACGAGGGCTGGCCGCGCGGGACCATCTGCGTCGCACGCGCAGCACCGAAGCGGCAGCGAAATGGATCGAGGACCAGGTCGGGAACGCGTTGCAGGCCTGGCGGGAGCTCTCTCACCCGGCCCCGGCCGTCGTTCCCGAACCGGAACCGGCGGCAGGGCGAGGTGTGTCACCGGTTCTGCGCAAGGCGATACTGCGGGTGGTCAGTCAGGTCGAGCGTTATAGGTCATCCGGACCAACGGTCCGATAGGCCGGATCACGACTTGGCGGTTGGCCGGTCAGCCCTCAGGCAGGACATGCACAATGGCCGGGTTCGCACATGGAGAAAGGGGCTGTCAGCGTGAACTGGCAGGACGAACTGCGCAAGCTGGACGACGAGCTTGCGAGCGGCCGGATCTCGGCTGACGACTACCGGGTTCGCCGCGACCAGGTGCTGTCCTCCAGCAACGCGGGCGGCCAGCAGGCTCCCGGACAGCAGCGCTGGCAGGCCCAGCCGCCGTCGGCGGGGCCCGCGACCGGTTCCCAGGCGACCCAGTACATCGCTCCGGTCGGCGAGCCGCCGAAGCCGCCGAACCCCGACGCCACGCAGGTCGTGACGCCGCGGCCGCCCGACGCCGACCGCACGCAGGCCGTGCCGAGCGCGGGCATGGGCCAGCCGAACTACGGCCCTCCCTCTCCCGCTCACGGTTTCCAGCAGCCCGGGCCTCCCCCGCCGCCGTGGCAGGTCAGCAGCGACCAGGCACCGCCGTGGCTGACCCAGTCGAACGACAGCTGGTCGCGCTCGGGGCCCGAGGTGTTCGACGAAACCTCGTCGGGCAAGGGCAAGAAGGTCTTCGCGATCATCGGCGTGGTGCTGGTCGTCGCGCTGATCGGTGGTGCCGTCTGGTGGTTCGGCCTGCGGGAGGGCTCCGGCGGTGGCGGGAACACGACCGCCGCCTCGACGGCGACGACCTCCACGACCACCAAGCCCAAGACCCCGCTCGAACTGCTGCCGGCGGCTCCCGGCACGGCCGACCCGAACAACGGTGAGGCGACGGCGGAGAAGCTGGTCACGGCCGGCTTCCTGACCGCGGACGACGCCGAGGCGCTGACCACCGCGGGCGTGCAGAAGATCGCGTTCAAGGGTGGCAAGGAGGACGCGTTCACCTACCACGCCGAGGTGTTCGAGACCGACTCCCCGGAGAAGGCGACGAAGCTCGCGACCGATCTCGCCGAGGCGGCGGGCAGGTCCGGCATGGTCGAGGGCGCTCGTGGCGCACTGCCCGCGAAGTCCAACGTGCTCCAGCTGATCAAGCCGAAGCAGAGCGGCTCGTACCTGGTCGTGTACGCGACCGGCAAGCAGGTCGTGCGCGCGATGACGGTCCAGGAGCCCATCGGCGACTCGGACACCGACCTGATCAGGAAGTTCCAGGAGTACAGCGTCGCGGTGTCGAAGAAGTTCCCGACCTCCTGACATGAGCAACGACGTCGTCGACTACGCGGACGGCGCCGAGGACGCCGTTCTCGAACGGCTCCGCGCGGCGGCGGACGTCAGCGCCGGTTCGGCTGAGCTCGCCACGAACCTGGGTGGTTCGTGGGAGCTCAGCTACCACTTCTCACCGCAGCGGCTCGGGCTGCTCGCGCCCCTGGACATCCGGCCGGGGCAACGGGTGCTCGACGTCGGCTGTGGAAGTGGCGTCCTGAGCCGCGCCATGGGTGAGGCGGGCGCGGAGGTCGTCGGTGTCGAGGGCGTGCCGTTGCGCGCGGCCGCGGCACGGGAGCGGTGCCGCGACCTGCCGGGTGTGCGGATCGTCGACAGCCCTGCCGTGGAGCTGAGCAAGCACGGGACGTTCGACCTCGCGATGGTCTGCGGGGTGCTGGAGTACTGCGATCCCGAGCAGCTGCTGGGTGACGTCGCCGAGGCGCTGGACACCGATGGTGCGCTGGTGCTGGCGATCGAGAACCAGCTCGGGCTCGGGTACCTGCTCGGCCGGGCGGAGGACCACCGCGGGAAGTCGTGGGTCGGTCCCGCCGGCTATCCGGGCTCCGGCGCGCGGACGTGGAGCAGGCAGCGGCTCGGCGAACTGCTCTCCGCCGCCGGCTTCACCGCCCAGCGCTGGCTGGCGCCCTACCCGGACTACAAGATCCCGCGGATCGTCGTGGACGCGTCGCTGCACGAGCGTCCCGACGCGCCCGAACTGCTCGACAAGCTCGTGCGCGACCCGCTGCAGGGCGCGTTCGGCGGCACCGTCGGCGCGGTCGCCGGCAGGCTGCCGCACCGCCTCGCCGTCGCGGACGGGTTCGGCATGGCGGTCTCGCCCTCGTTCCTCGTGATCGCGGCACGCACGCAGGAATCCGTCGACCGGACCATGCGGCCGGGCCTCGCCTGGATGGTCAACAACGGCAGGTTGCCGCAGTGGCGCCGTTCGCGGACGCTCACCGGCGACCTCGACCTGGTGATGGCCGACGGCCGCGAGAGCGCGGCGGGATGGCTGCGCCAGGTGCTCGTCGAGCGCGATCCGGTGCTACCGGGTGTCGCCCTGGACAGCCTGCTGCTCGACGCCTTGGCGGACAACGACCTCACCGGTCTGCGCGACCTCCTGGAGCGGTGGCGCCAGTACTGCACGGTGGACGCGCGACCTGCCACCGGCGCGGACGTGCGCCACCCGTTCCTGCCCGGCCGCGAGGGCGTCGCGGTGCTGCCGCCGGACTGCCTCGACGTGCACCCAGGCAACTTCATCGTCGCGGACCACGGGACGTACCACCGGATCGACCTCGAATGGCAGGCCGAGTCCGGAGTGGACTCCGAGCTGGCGCTCGTGCGGGCGCTGCTGGAGTTCGCCCGCGAGGTCCACCGCAGCGGCGCCGCGCACCCGTGGCCCGCGGAGTGGTCGATCCGCCGGCTCACCGAGGAGCTGACCGCGCTCGCCGCGCTGCCCGCCCCGAGGTGGGACGACCTGCTTCCGGCCGAGGCGACGTTGCAGGAACTGGTCAGCGGCACACCGGCAGACGAGGTGCTCGCCGCGTTGCGCAGCGAACTCGACGTGCCCGGCAGGCCGAGGCTCTGGGAAGGACCCGCGCTCACCGAACTGCAGGACGCCGCAGCCTCGGTGCCGCACCTGCACGCACAGGCAGCGGAGCTGAACGCGCGAGCGGTCGAACTGACCGAGCAGCTGCACGAACGCGGCGAGGAACTGGAGAAGCTGCACGAGCAGTCGAACTCGGCCGCCGCCGCGTTGCGCGAGGAGATCGGCCGGCTGGACGACCTGGTCGGCAACTCGTTGATGGAACTCGCCGACACCGACGCGCGACTCTCCGAGCAGACGGCGCTGGCCGAGCGGCTCGCCCAGGAGAACGCGGAACTGCGGGCACGCCTGGACAAGCTGGACTCGTCGTCCATCGTCCACATCGGACGCGACTACGTCTGGCCCGCCGCCCGTGCGGTGCGCGGCACGCGTGACCTCCTGCTCGGCAGGGGCGGCGAGGAGACCGACGCGGTGCTGCGCCGGCTGGGCCCGATCGCACCGCTGGTCGGTGGCCGGGTCCGCGAGGTGAGCAAGCACCAGCGCGCCGAACGGATGCGCTACGAGGTCGCGGTGCCCGCGGACGAGGTCGTGGTCGGCCGCGGCCAGGTCGTCGAACTCGAAGGCACGGCCGTGCACGAGGACCTGCCCGTGCACGCCGTCGCCGTCCGCGCCGACGGCAGGACCTGGCCCGGCACGACCGGCCATCCCGGTAACGGGATCCGGCTGCGCGTGCCGGTGCGCGCACGCACGTCACCGGGTTCCATCGCGCTCGAACTCCTGGTGACGCTGGCGGACGGCACGGTCTTCCGCGGCGACCTGCCACCGTTGCGCGCCCGTCCACAGTCGACGGTGGAGCGCGTCGAGGCGGTCTGGCCCGCCACCGGGCCGAAGGTCGCGATCTGCCTCGCCACCTACAACCCGCCGCGGCACCACTTCGCCGCCCAGCTCGACACGATCCGCGCGCAGACCCACCAGAACTGGGTATGCGTCATCAGCGACGACAACTCGGACGAGGCCGGCCGGGCCACGTTGCACGACGTGGTGGGCGACGACCCCCGGTTCGTCGTGGTCGAGCACGACCGGAACGCGGGCTTCTACGGCAACTTCGAGCGCGCGCTGCAGATCGTGCCGGCGGACGCGGAGTTCGTCGCGCTGTCCGACCAGGACGACCTGTGGGACGCCGACAAGATCGAGACGTTGCTCGCCGAGTTCGCCGACCCGTCGGTGCAGCTGGCGTACGCCGACATGCGGCTGGTCGACGACAACGACAGGGTGATCGCCGAGAGCGTGTGGACCGGCAGGTCGCGCCAGAACACCGACCTGGAGCAGTTGTTGCTGCTCAACACGGTGACGGGCGCCGCGAGCATGGTGCGCGCGGACGTGCTGGCCGAACGCATGTTGCCGCTGCCGCCGAGCACCCCGGCGTCGTACCACGACCAGTGGCTCGCCGCCTGCGCGCTGTCGATCGGCCGGATCGCGTTCGTCGACCGGGCGCTGCACTCCTACCGCCAGCACGGCGCGAACGTCACCGGCTGGCAGGTGCCCCGCCTCGCCGACGGCCTGCCCGGGCTCAAGGGACTGGCCAGGTACGCGCTCGGCCTCGACCAGGACTCGTTGGCGCACAAGCAACCCGAGCTCGACCACATCGTCGAGCACGAGACCCGCCGGATCGCGCAGTTCGCGACGGTGCTGCTGATGCGCAACCACGACCTCATGTCGCCGGAGGCGGTCCAGCAGATCTCGCGGCTGACCACGGCCGAACGCAGGCTGTGGCCGTTGGTGCGCCTGGCACTCGAAGGCGACCGCCCGGACACGGCAGGTGCCGAACGGAGGCTGCTCGCGGCCGCCTTGTTGCGGCGCGCCCAGCGCTAACGGGACTTCGCAGGCGCCAGACCGCAGTCGACGAGCACGTCGTCCAGACCGTCGTCCGCACGCACGACGGTCTGCGCCCACTCCTCGGCGCTCGCGAGCCGCGCACGTTCGACACCGGCCCGGATCGCGTCCTCGCGCTTGCGGTCCCGTGCGTACTTCTTCTCCCAGGAAACGTGCGGCAGGACGTCCAGGCGCAGCACCCGGACGGCCTGCGGCTGCCACTCGGTGATCTCCACCGCGGCCGTGCCGGGGCCGAGCGCGATGACGACGTCGTAGAGACCGACGCGCTCACGGCTCCACGGCTCGGGTTCGGCGCCGGACACGACCTCGATGCCCTCCGGCCGCCAGTCGTGCTCGGGTTCCTCCGGCACGAACAGCGTGACGGCGGCCTCGTGGTCACGGTCCCTGAGCTCGGTGAGCAGGGCCGCGTCGGGCTCCTCCTCGCCGGCGACCACCAGGATCCGCGCGGTCGTGGGGCGGTCGCGCAGCCACCAGAGCCGGTGGGTGTGCTCGTGGATGCCCAGCGACGGCGGGCGGGTCGCCAGGTCGTCGGCGTGACGACGGCGGAACACCTCGCGGTTGATGTCGGAGAGGCGTTCGGCCGTGGCCGTCGAACTCGTGCCGTGCCGGACGTGCAGCACCCGTGACGCGGGCTGGACCCACACCTGCCAGCCGTGCCGGCGCAGCATGAACTGCAGATCGGTGTCCTCGTAGTAGGCGATGTGGTACTCCGGCGAGAACCCGCCGACCTCGTAGAACGCCTTGCGCCGCATGACCAGGCACGCGGCGGAGGCGTAGTCGACGACGCGGGGGTAGAACGAGTCGACGTCGTACTGCCCGTCGCCCCAGCCCCTGCTGTACGCGTCACCGCCGAGGAGACTGCCCGCCTCCTGAACCCGTCCGTCCGGGAAGACCATCAGCGGTGCGACCGCGGCGGCCTCAGGCTTGCCGTCGAGGAACTCGAGCAGCGGCGGCAGCCAGCCCTCGGTCACCTCGACGTCGGCGTTGAGGAAGCAGACGAACTCGGTGCCCGCGTGCTCGACGCCCACGTTGCACCCGGCGCCGAACCCGAGGTTCTGGCTGAGCCGGATCACCGTGGCTGATTCGAGGTTCTCCTGCAGCCACTGCCCGGTGCCGTCGGGCGACGCGCTGTCGACGACCACGACCTCGTAGGGCTCGTCGGTGTGCTCGGCGAGGACCTCCAGGCAGCGTGCGGCCATCGGCCCGCCGCCGTAGGTGACCAGGACGAACGTGACGCGGGGGTTCACCGGCCGCGCAGCTTTCCGTAGACGACGCGCGGCAGCCGTGACCACCGGTAGAGCTTGGTGGAGCGCATCGCCGCCAGCTCGGCCCGTTCCGCGGCCAGCGCGGCGAGCACGTCGCGGTGCCGCTCGGCCAGGTCGGCGTGCAGCCGTCGCTCCGTGGCCAGGTCGGGCCCGATGTCGCCGCTGCGCAGGAGCATGTGCTCGACGAGCGCCTCCCGTTCGGCGATCAGCCGCGCGTGCAGCTGCCGGTGCGCCTTGCGCAGCGCCCGGTTCTCCGCGGCGAGCAACGCGATGCGCGGCTCGACGGCACCGGTCTTGGCGAACGCCTCCTCGGCCAGCCGGGCCACGGCGTTGAGGTGCTCGTCCAGCAGCCGGACCGCCTTGGCGGACCGCTCGACCTTGAGCGCCCGCCGCATGGCCGTGACCAGCCTGCTCGGGGTGGTGACGATCTGGTCGGGACTGCCGAACTGCTCGACGGCCTGCCGGTCTGCGCCCTTCGGGTCGAACAGCACCCACGTCCGGCCAAACGCTTGCGCGGCCGCCGCCACGTGTTCGTCGCAGGCCACCACCGCGGCCGCGTTCGCGATCACGGCCAGCCGGTCCTCGACGACGGCGTCGTGCGGCATCGCCGGCCAGCTGGACTCCTCCGGCTCGACGCCGGTCGGCAGCACCACGACGTGGTCGATGGCGAGCAGTTCGGCGGCCTTGGCGACGGCGGGCCTGAGCCGGGCGAGCGGCGTGGTCGCGGTGACGTGCAGGACCAGGTACCGGTGCTCAGGCAGTCTGCCGAGCTGCTGGAGGTGCTGCACGCGAGCGGTGAGGACCTCGGGCTCGACCAGCCGGTCGGCGAGCACCCCGAGGTTCGGCACGACGTCGGGACCCTCGTCCCGGGTCGAGAGCACCTCGATGCCGGTCCGGCCCCCCGACTTGACGGCGACCCCGACCGCGCGACCGGGCAGTTCGGAGATGTCGAGCGGCTCGGACAGCGACACGACGATCAGGTGGAAGTCGTCGGGGCCCACCGAACTGACCGGTGTCGCCCCCAGCCCGCCGTCGGCGCGATGCGAATGCTCCCTGCGCGCGAGCGCGGTGATGCGCCAGTCACCCAGCCGGTCACGCAGCTCCCGTTCGAGGACGCGCACGGGCAGCTGGTCGCCGAGCCCGTCCAGCTCGGTGCTGCACAGCAGGCCGAGTGCTCCCCCGACGGCGGTTTCTTCACGCACCGTCCTGACTCTACTGGCCTGACCTCGCGCAGAACGGCGAGTCGGCAAAGGTGCAACCCACAACGCGTGCTACACGTCTAATACGGGTGTAGGAGCCACTCGGAGGCGACACATGTTGATCACCGTGACATTAGTCACATTGGCTGGTTTGGCGTTCTTGGTGCGAACCGTAGCGGTGCTCCAGGCCGTTTCCTCTACCAAGAAGGCCAACGATTACCCTGCGCCACAAGCGTCTGCCAATTGAGATACTCGTTCGGAGTACGTCTTACGGCAGAACGTTGCCTTACCGTACGATCCTTTTGGGTCGTATGACTGATCAGTCACCCGAAGGGGACCTCACAGGGGTAGGTGCGCCATGGACCACGCACTGAACAAGGTCATCGAGCTGCGCGAGAGTGGCTTTCAGTTCCTCCACCTGAGGGACGACGCCGGGCAGCTCGACCGCATCATGGCGTTCAAGCAGCGCAGAGGCTTCATCGACTCGATCCTGTTCTGGTCGGAGACCGAGGCGCGCGCGGGACGTCTTCCCGCGGTTCGCGACTCGGCTCGCCCGGCACAGGCCGTGTGGATCTACGAGGGCCCGCTGATCGAGGCCGTGGACAGGCTGCTGGACCTGCCTGAACCCGGCTCGCGCAACGCTCCCTCGCTGATGAAGGCGACGGCCTCGGACCTGGCCGTCGTGACGACGCTGCCGTTCAAGCTGAAGCTGCCGCCGGGGGCCATCGCCTAGGCCGGCCCGTCAGTTCTCTTCCAGGTCGCCGCGCTTCACAGCGCTGATGAACGCTGCCCAATGGGGCGCGGTGACTTCAGGACTCGTCTGGTTCTTGGAGTCGCGCACGCGCGCGACTGAGCCGGTCAGAGCAATCTCGACGCAGCTTCCGTTTCCGCCGTTGTTGCTGCGGCTGCTCTTGCGCCACACAACAGACACTTCGACCCCTACCTCTCGGCAGCCAGCCTCTCGATCCACGCTGCGGACTCCTCGTGAGTCAACGCCAGCTTCGAGAGGTGCCTGAAGTTGAGGATAGTGGCCTTCACGCGTGCTGGATCGTCGATGTGAAGCGATCCGCCGACGTGCTCGACGTAGAGGATCTTCGGGTCTCCGCTGTACGGGAAGTCCAGCAGGTTGAAGCCGCCGTTGTGTCCGTCATGCAGTCCTGCTGTGTCCAATACGACCTGAATCGTGACGTTCGGTAGCAGGCCGGCCTGGTTGATGTGGAGAAGTTGATCGCGGTCCGCATAGCGGAGCGCCGCCTCGGTGATGATCGCGTGGTAGGAGATCCGTTTGTCACCGACAAGACGCTTCTGCCGCCGCTCGCGTATGGCGATCTGGTCATCGATCCACTTCTTCGACCGCTGAGCGCGCGACCCGGCGAACAGCGTCCGCATGTACCCCTTGCTCTGAATCATCCCCGGGATGTAGTTCGGCTGGAACTCCCGAACCGCCGAGGCGTCGTGTTCCAAACTGATGTAACCCTGATCCTCCAGGCGGTACTGCTTCCACCAGCCCTTCTCCTTGGCCAGTTTCCACATCTCCAGGTAGGGCTCCGACTCGTCGCCGATCACGCCGTAGACATCGAGCATCGTGCGCGGAGCGTGGATGTCCGGCACCTGGCCGTTCTCAATGCGACTGAGCTTCGGAACGTTGTAGTCGATCCGGTCGGAAGCCTCGCGCTGACTCAACCCGGCTCGCTCGCGCAGCAGCTTGAGCGCCTCG
This sequence comes from Lentzea kristufekii, assembly GCF_033949925.1. Classification (NCBI taxonomy): domain Bacteria; kingdom Bacillati; phylum Actinomycetota; class Actinomycetes; order Pseudonocardiales; family Pseudonocardiaceae; genus Lentzea; species Lentzea kristufekii. The sequence goes on along the minus strand of NZ_JAXAVV010000003.1, from coordinate 400,445 downwards.
CCGAGGCGTCTCTGCCGGAACGTGGGTTCAGCCACGGTCCAAACGTTACGGGCAAGATCCGGAATTTGAGATTCTCACTCGTCGAGTGCGGTGAGGAACGTCCTGGTCATGGACCACTTCCACCGCATCGAGTACCACCGCCGCCTCCCGGACGGCGCAATGGTGCTCGAGCACACCGAAGAGGTCGTCGACCACGGTTGGTACATAAGAAAAGGCGGCGACTGGCGGCGCCGGTACACGCTGGAGTGCGCGTGCGACTTCATGTCCAGGGCCGGAACGAAACCGGGGCTCTACGCGATATCCGTGTGGCGGGGCGCGGATCGGGTTTGCACGACCACTGTGCGCTGGCGCCCCCTAAAGGATGAAGAACTTCCCTCGCCTGAGTTACGCAGCTTGATGTAGAGGGTCCGAACACGACACGTTCGCGCCTATGAACCTCAGGAAGACCGTCGCGGGGGCCGCTGTTGCCCTCGGCAGCGCTACCGTCATGCTCGGCCTGGGTGGTATCGCCAACGCGGACACCGGGTCCGCCGCCGTTCACACCGCGCCCGACCTCGGTGGCCAGCTGGGCGACATCGCCAGCGTCAGCGACCTCGCGTCCGTGAACACCGCCGACGCGACCGGCAAGATCCAGGCCATCAACGCGCAGGACCTCGACGCCAACGCGCTGGTCGAGAACGTCGACGCCGGTGCCACCGGTCTGCCGGCCTCCACGCTGCTCGGCCTGAACGAGCCGAACGGTGTGCCGACCGGCGCCGCGTCCGTCGACATCTGATCTGACCAGACCTTCCTGGCCGGGGCGGCGCCCGATTCCCTCCCCCTCGAATCGGGCGCCGTCCCACTTTTCTCGGAGCGGAAAGCCTTGAGCATCAAGAAGATCGTCGCCTCCGCCGGCATCGCCGCTGGTGCGATCGCCGCGATGGCCGGCACCGCGAGCGCCGCGCCGCAGCTGCCGGACGTCGACCCGATCGGCAAGGTCAGCGAGCTCGGCGACAGCGCCGGTGTCAGCACGCTGCACAACTTCGGTGGCAACGTGGAGATGATCCACGACGGCACCAAGATCATCGGCGGCTAGAACTACCGGCCTGCCGCATAGCCCTGGGCGCCGCGTGGATTCGCGCCGGCGCGCAGGAGTCCGTCGGAGGCGTCCCTCGCCACGGCGGACATGCGGCCCAGGGTCCACTCGCCGGCGTCCACGACCTGGTGGCCACGCGATCGCAACGCATCCAGGACGTCCGCGCCGGCGCGGGACTCGATGACGAGTTCGCCCGGCGTCCAGGCTCGCGGGTAGAACGAGCTCGGGAACGCGTTCGAGTGCCACATCGGCGAGTCGATCGCCTCCTGGAGGTTCAGGCCCGCCTGGAGCGCCAGCCAGAAACCGAGCTGCCACTGGTCCTGCTGGTCGCCGCCGGGAGTGCCGAACGCGAGTGCCGGGCGGCCGTCGCGCAGCGCCATCGACGGCGACAGGGTGATCCGCGGACGCTTGCCGGGAGCCAGTGAGTTCGGCAGACCCTTGTCCAGCCAGAACATCTGGGCGCGGCTGCCCAGGCAGAAGCCGAGCGACGGAATCGTCGGCGACGACTGCAGCCAGCCGCCGGACGGCGTCGCGGAGACCATGTTGCCCCAGCGGTCCACGACGTCCACGTGCACGGTGTCGCCGCGCGTCACGCCGGAGCGTTCCACGGTCGGCTCGCCGATCGCGCCCGTCGGGTCGGCCAGCAGGGTCGACGTCCCGCTGATGATGTGGTCGGGCAGCAACGGTTCCCGGCCGTCGGGTGAGCCGGGCCGGAGTTCGAACGAAGCCGTGGACGAGATCAGCGCACGGCGTTCTGAGGCGTACGAGCGTGACAGCAGCGTCTCCAGCGGCACGTCCGGAACGTCGCCGTACCAGGCCTCGCGGTCGGCGAACGCCAGCTTCGCGGCCTCGACGGCGAGGTGCACGGTCTCGGCCGTGGGCTTGCCGTCCACATAGGACAGGTCGTAGCCCTCCAGCAACCGGAGCTGCTGCGCCAGCACGGGTCCCTGCGTCCACGCGCCGGCCTTCACCAGCGACCACTCGCCGAAGTCCGCGACGAGCGCGTCCTCGTAGGAGGCCTCCCACGACGCCATGTCGGCACCGGTGAGCACACCCGCGTGGTCACGCCCGGAGTCGTCGCGGAACTCCGAACGGCAGAACTCGTCGATCTGCGCGGCGACGAACCCCTGCGACCACGCCCGGCGCGCGGCCTCGATCTGCGCCTCGCGATCGGCACCGGCGGCCTCGGCGGCGGCCAGCAGCCACTCCCAGGTGTCGGCGAGCCTGGGGTTGCGGAACCGGCCGCCGGGAGCCGGCAGGACGCCGTCGGGCATCCACTGCGCGGCGGACGTCGGCCAGTGGTCGCGGAAGAGGTCCGAGACCATTCCGATCGTGTGGGCGGCACGTTCGACGAGAGGGAAGCCGTCACGGGCGTAGCCGATCGCCCGGTCGAGCACCTCACGCAAAGTCTTGGTGCCGTGGTCACGCAGAAGGGTGAGCCACCCGTCCCACGCGCCCGGCACGGTCGCGGCCAGCAGTCCACTGCCCGGGATCAGCGACAGCCCCAGATCGGTGTAGTGCTCGATCGACGCTCCGGCCGGCGCCACGCCCTGCCCGCAGAGCACCTGAGGGGCCGCGCCGGCGGCCGAGAAGATGATCGGCACCTCGCCGCCGGGGCCGTTGAGGTGCGGTTCCACGACCTGCAGGACGAATCCCGCGGTCACGGCGGCGTCGAAGGCGTTGCCGCCGTCCTCCAGCACCGCCATGGCCGACGCGGAGGCCAGCCAGTGGGTCGATGCGACCATGCCGAAGGTGCCGACGAGTTCCGGGCGCGTGGTGAACACCCCATAAAGGTACGCGAGGCTAACTATTTTGCGTGACTCCAAGTGACCTACACCCCAGGCCCGAACGGAGCAGACCCTGATCCCCGTACGACTTTGGTCGTAGCGGACCGTGACAGATCTCCTACCAGAGGTCTACCGACGCGGACGATGTTTCGAACACCGTCGAACGGCACAGTTCTACACATGGGAATTCTGGGAATCGCGACGATCTTCATCGGCCTCGCGCTCGTGGCAGCGGTGCCGTTGGTGGCCCTGCTCCACTGGACCGACCGTTGAGTTCCAGGTAACGAGCGTTAACCTCCTCGCGAGCAGTTCGCTTCGAGGAGGATGAAGGCATGGAGATCTCGGGTACCGCGGCCATCGTCACCGGTGGCGCGTCCGGCCTCGGCGGCGCGACGGCACGCGCGCTGGCGGCGCGTGGAGCGCAGGTGTTCGCTCTCGACCTGCCCAGCGCCATCGCGAACGCCGACGCGATCGAGAACGTCACCTACCTGGCCGCCGACGTGACCTCGGGCGAAGAGGTCCAGGCCGCCGTCGACACCGCCGCGGGCTCCGGCGCCCCGCTGCGCATCACGGTGAACTGCGCGGGCATCGGCCCGTCGTCCCGCACCGTCGGCAAGACCGGCCCGCACGACCTCGACCTCTACCGCAAGATCATCGAGGTCAACCTGATCGGCACGTTCAACGTCCTGCGCCTGGCCGCCGCGGCCATGGGCAAGACCGAGGAGCTCGAGCACGGCGCGCGCGGCGTCATCATCAACACCGCGTCGATCGCCGCGTTCGACGGCCAGATCGGCCAGGTCGCCTACGCCTCGTCCAAGGGCGGCGTCGTCGGCATGACCCTCCCGGCCGCCCGCGACCTGAGCAACGTCGGCATCCGCGTGCTGACCATCGCGCCCGGCATCGTCGACACCCCGATGCTCGCCACGGTCTCCGACGAGTTCCGCGCGGGTCTCGCCGCCGGCATCCCGTTCCCGAAGCGCCTGGCCCAGCCGTCGGAGTACGCGCAGCTCGCGCTCTCGATCATCGAGCACGACTACCTGAACGCAGAGGTCATCCGCATGGACGGCGCTCTGCGCATGGCGCCGCGCTAGCGCGGCGATCGCTAACCGTTGCCGCGTTTGCCGCCGGTCAGACGGGTGCATCACGGCGCCGCCCCCCGCCCCTCATATCGGGCATATGGGGGGCGGGGGGGGCGGTGTCGTGAGGTGCCCTGCTGATCGCCGGCAAACGCGGTGACGATTGCGATCGCCGCGCTAGAGGTCTCCGGCAAAGGGCAAGCGGGTCATCGCGTCCGAGGTCATCCACTCGCGCAGGCGGTGGGTGGCCCGGACGTCGTCCTCGTTGTACCAGAGCAACCGCTGTCGCTGATCGACGTCGAGCTCGTCGCCGTTCATCCCGACCGCGGACCGGTACCAGCGCATGGAGTTCTCGCCACCGGCCTCGGGATCACGCCACGAGAACCCGGCGGCCGGCGCGATGACCTTCAGGCCCTTGCCGTGCGCGCACAGGAACTGCTCGCGGACGATCCCGAACAGGTCCACCCACGAGTCGGACCCGATGAACTCCTTGATCTGCGCGACCGTCGGGATTCCCGGCTTGCCGGCGAACCGTTCCGCCGACGCCAGCAGCCAGCGGTTCTCCGCCAGCTCGTTGTAGCAGTAGGCGCGGAACGACAGCCCGCGCGCCTTGGCCCGCAACCGGATCCCGGTCAGCCAGGTCCAGAACTCGGCGAACGAACGGGCCTCGTCGTCGCACGGCAGCGCGTCCCACGTCACGAACGCGCGGTAGCCGTGCTCCTCGTCGATGTCCTTTCCGGACAGCAGGCAGCCCCACATGTACGCGCCGAGGTCGCCGAAGCTCTCCATGTCGACGTCGACCTCGACGTCCGCGCGCGGCACGTTCATCTCGGGCACCCGGCGCACCAGCGTCAGGTCGCGCAGCCACGCCCGCGCCAGCACCACGGCGTCGCCGAACGGCATGCCGACGAGCTGGACCGGGCCTTCCGCCGACGGGTCGAGCTCGGCCAGCTTGTCCACAGTGGACAGGCCGATCTTGCGCAGCGCCACCGCGTCCTCGCCGCGCACGACGAGGCTGACGTCCCTGCCCTGCTTCAGGTCGCGGTCGCACGTCGGCCACCACGGGCACGTCTTGCAGTCGACGATCCGCGACGGGCGGGCCAGCGGGTCGTTCTCGTTCGCGGCCGCCAGCGCCACGGCCAGCCGATCGCTGAACCGGGCGTCGTACTCGGCCAGCGCGTTGCGGCCGCCGGGCCACGTCGGCGCCTCGAGGTCGTGCCACAGCACGACGTCGGCGTCCATGCCGATCACACCACCGGTGGCGCGCCCGTTGCGCGCGTAGCCGGCGGCCTGCAGCTGCCGTTGCGCGTGGGCCAGCCGCAGCTGGTCACGGGGCTGGGGACGGACCTTGCGGTGCGGGTCCGTGCGGCTGCCGTCGGGCAACGGCATCGTCAACGGGCTCGTGCGAGCGCCCTGGCCGGGATCGGTGATCTTGTGCCGGACCACCAGCACCGGCACGTAGCCGGTGGAATCCTTGACCAGCAGGTCGATTCCACCTCGACGGCCGCCGCGCGGGTCACGGGGCAGCGCGGCGCCCCAGATGTACTGCGCGCCCATCTCCATCGCGGCGAGCGTCACGCGTTCGCGGTCCGCGCTGCGCACGTCGGGTCCGCTCGGCACCTCGAAGAGGTTCGAGCCGACGATCCGGCCGAGCGCGTCCGCCACCGCGCGACGGTGGTTCGCCGCGTCCGCTTTCCGTTGTTCCGAAGCCGGATCCGGCGCCGCCTTGGGAGCGTCGCGCATTTCCGGATCGTTTTCGAGGTGCACCCGCCGCCGACAACGAGTGACCACGCCGGCGTCTAGCTGCACCTGGGAAGTCACAGGATGCAGGGTATGTCGCGCGTCGGGGAGATGTGTCGGCAACCTGGGCAGTAAGTTTCACGTGACGGAGGAGGTGTACCCGAATGGCGCGCAAAGCGAAGGCCGGCTTCACGCCCGGCCGAGCCAAGAACCTGGTCGGTGTCGCGAAGGTGGTGGCGCCCGCGCTCATTCCGGTGCTGGCTCCGGTGATCGCCCGCGGAGCTGGGGTTTTGAGCGAGCAGTACGACCGGTACCGGGCGCGCAGGCTCGGCATCGACGTCGCGGACATCGGCAAGTACTCCGGATACGGCGCCCGGCTGCACGCGCGAATTGTCGGCTTTTCGGAGTCGCTGGAGACATTGCGTGCGACAGATTCCGATTGGGTTTCGAAGACCGAGGCCCGGCTGACGCAGTTGCTCGCCGCCGTCCGCGCGTCCGAACGCATGCCGACGGCCCGGCGCAAAGCAGCGCACCGGGCCGTCGGGACTGATCTGGAGGTCCTGGAGCAGGAGTTGCTCAGGCGCCTGAACGTGCGGTGACCTCCGGCGTCTTGCCGGTCACCTCGGCCACGGCCTTGACCGCCGCCTCCTCGACCACCTGACCGGGGTCGAGGTGCGCGGTGACCTCCTCCATCACCTCGGCGACGCGCTCCTCACGCCTGATCATCGGGTCGGAGCGCAGGTCCTTGGCCAGCGAGACGCACAGCCCGACCATGACGACCATGAACGGCAGCGCCGCGATGATCGTCAGGTTCTGCAGCCCTGTCAGCGCGTTCGACCCGCCGACCAGCAGCATGACCGCCGCGACGGCACCGGTCAGCACACCCCAGAAGATCACCACCGGCTTCTTGGGCCGGATGGTGCCCTCCTGCGAGAGCGTTCCCATCACGATGGACGCGGCGTCGGCACCCGACACGAAAAAGATCGCCACCAGGACCATGACGATCACCCCGGCGATTCCCGCGAGCGGGAACTGTTCGAGCAGAGAGAAGAGCTGCGACTCGGGCGTCGACTGACCGGCGAGATCCACGCCGTTGCGCTGCTCGAAGATCGCAGTGCCGCCCAGGATCGCGAACCACACCAGAGACACCGCGGACGGCACCATGATCACGCCGGCCACGAACTGCTTGATCGTGCGGCCACGCGAGATCCGCGCGATGAACATGCCGACGAACGGCGTCCACGAGATCCACCACGCCCAGTAGAAGATCGTCCACCCGGACATCCACGTCTCGGTCGCGTCGCCACCGGAGGCGGCGGTCCGGCCTGCCATGTTCGCGAGCTCGCGGAAGTAGTCGCCCAGCGCGGTCGGCACCAGGTTCAGGATGAAGACCGTCGGGCCGACCACGAACAGGAACAGCGCCAGCACGACGGCCAGCACCATGTTGATGTTCGACAGCCACTGGATGCCCTTCGCGACACCCGAGACGGCGGACGCGACGAAGGCCACGGTCAGGATCGCGATGATCGCGACCAGCACGCCCTTGCCGACGCCACCGGCCCAACCGGCGGCCTCCAGCCCGCTCCCGATCTGCAGGGCGCCGAGGCCGAGGGAGGCGGCCGAGCCGAACAGGGTCGCGAAGATGGCCATCACGTCGATGGCGCGGCCCCAGCCCGACGCGGCACGACGGCCCAGGAGTGGCGTGAACGCCGAGCTGATCAGCGAGGACCTGCCGCGGCGGAAGCTGCTGTACGCGATGGCGATGCCGACGATGGCGTAGATCGCCCACGGGTGCAGCGTCCAGTGGAACAGCGTGGTGGCCATCGCGGTTTCGAGGGGATCACCCTCGGTGCCGGGCGGCGGTTTGACGAAGTGGGTCAGCGGCTCGTTGACGCCGTAGAACATGAGGCCGATGCCCATGCCGGCGCTGAACATCATCGCGACCCAGGACACGGTCTTGAACTCGGGTTTCTCGTCGTCCTGGCCGAGCGGGATCTTCCCGTACCGGCTGAACGCGAGCCACAGGGCGAAGACCACGAACCCGGAGGCCGAGATCACGAAAGCCCATCCCAGGTTCTGGATGATCCAGCCGAGCGCGGCCTTCGAGGCGGCGGCCAACGAGTCTGTTCCTACGATTCCCCAGGTCACGAACGCAAGCGTGAGACCTGCGGCAACGCCGAACACAACCCGGTCGGTACGGCCCGGCCTGTCGCATTGAACGGTCATGCGGCCCGTGGTACCCGGTCATGGACCTGTCCAAACTCCTCCGATTACCCTCAAGCCTCGTGAGCACACGGACGAGTGAGTTGCGCACCCTTCGGGGTGGCGCGCTCGCGTTGACGTCCGCCGCGCTCACGATCACCGCCCACGGGCTGGGCGGCGGCGAGCTCTCCGAGTTCATCCACGCGTTGCCGCTGGTGGTGCTGATCGCGTTCGCGGCGGCGTCACTGGCCGACAAGCGCACCGGCAGGCTCTCGGTCATCGCCGGCCTCGGCACGGCCCAGCTCGCGCAGCACCTGCTGCTGACCTGGGTCAACCACGAGCACAACAACACGCTCACCGGCCGGATGTTCGTGGCGCACCTCGTCGCCGCGACGCTGACCGGCATCCTGCTGTTCCACGCCGAGAACGCCCTGTTCAGGCTGATCGCCGCCGTCACCCGCCTGATCCCCCGCAGGCTCACGCCGCTGCCGGTCACGACGCCGGTGCGGACGTTCACCAGCACGCCGTACGTCCAGAACGCGCACCACCTGGAACTGTCGCGTGCGAACGGGCGGCGCGGCCCGCCCTGTGACTCCTGATCATCCGCATCCCTCTGCAGATCCCTTTGGCATCAGGAGCCACAACTTCATGTCGACAAATCGATTTGGCGTGCGCACGCTCGCCGTCCTCGCCGTTGCCGGAATCGCCGTCCTCGGCACCCCGACCATCGCGTCGGCGCACGTCAGCGCCCAGCCCGCGGAGTTCACCCAGGGCGGCCGCGCGACGTTCGCGTTCCGCGTCCCGAACGAGCGCGACAACGCCGGCACCACCAAGATCGAGGTGACGCTGCCGCAGGACACGCCGCTCACGTCGGTGCGCACCAAGCCGCTGACCGGCTGGAAGGCCGAGGTCGTCAAGGGCAAGCTCGACAAGCCCGTGACGATCGCCGGCAAGGAGGTCACCGAGGCGTTCACCTCGATCACCTGGACCGCGGAACCCGGCACGAAGATCGGGGTCAACGAGTACCAGGAGTTCTACGTCGCCCTCGGCACCCTCCCGGAGAAGGACACCCTGCTGCTGCCGACCAAGCAGACCTACGAGAACGGCGAGGTCGTGGACTGGAGCCAGGCTCCCGGCGCCGACGGCAAGGAGCCGGAGCACCCGGCGCCCGCGCTGAAGCTGGCCCCGAAGAAGGCCGGCGACGACGGCCACGGTGGCCACGGCACGACCCCGGCCGCCAACGGCACCGACACGCACGAGGCGTCCGCTGCCGGTTCCGACAAGACCGCCCGCTACCTCGGTGGCGCCGGTCTAGCCGTCGGCGCGCTCGGCCTGGGCTTCGGTGTCGGTGCGATCCTGCGTTCGAGGCGCAAGGCATGAAGCGCGCTCTGATCGCGTTCCTGTTCGCTGGTGCGGCCGTGCTCGTCACGGCCGCCCCCGCGGCGGCGCACAACGCACTGATCGCCAGCGACCCGAAGGACAAGTCATCGCTGGAGGCCGGTCCCTCGACGGTCACGCTGACGTTCGACCAGGACGTGCAGGGCGGCCAGGGGATCAACACGATCTCGGTGGTCGACTCGAACGGCGGCCACTACGAGGTCGCGGGCGACCCGACGATCAAGGACACCACGGTCTCCGCGAAGGTCAACGCCCTGGGCAAGGCCGGTGAGTACAAGATCGGCTACCGCATCCTGTCCGCGGACGGGCACCCCGTCTCCGGTGAGCTGACGTTCACGCTCACCAAGGACGGCACGGGCACGCCCACCGCGCCGGCGAACAACGCCGCGTCCGGTGACTCGGGTTCGAGCGACGGTCTGCCCATCTGGGTCTGGATCGCCGGCGCCGTGGTCCTGCTCGGCGGTGGCGTGTTCTTCGCCCTGCGCGGCGGAGGCGCGAAGGCATGAGCGACGTCCGGACCGCCGCCCCCACCCACTACCGCGTGCTCGCCGGACTCGTGTTCGGCGCACTCGGAGGCATCGCGCTCGGCCTCGTGCTGGCACCACCCGTCGTGGTCGCCGGGGTCGTCGACGCCGGGGCGGCGGTCCGGTACGGCCTGCCGATCACACGGGTGCTGCTCGACGTCTCGGCGACGATCGTCGTCGGGCTGTCGATCCTGCCGAAGCTGCTCGGCTTCGACCGGCCCACGCACACCGAACCCGTCATGCGCATCGCCCGGCCGGTCGCGGTCGTCGCCGCCGCCGTCTGGGTGATCACCGCCCTGATCGCGATCGTCCTGCAGGCCGCCGAGCTGCGGCCGGGCAGTGACGTCAGCATCGGCAACGCGATCGACTACATCGCGAACGTCGGCGCCGGCAAAGGCCTGCTGTTCAGCGCGGCCTGCGCGTTCGTCTACCTGGTCGTCGGCGTGATGGCGGTGCGCAGCGGCGAGTCCGTACCCGCTGAGCTGCGGATTCTCATCTCGATGTTCGGGCTGCTGCCGATCCCGGTCACCGGCCACGCCTCCAACTGGAAGTACCACGACTACTCGATGGTCTCCATGGAGCTGCACGTGCTGGGCGCCGCGGCGTGGACGGGCGGGCTCGGCGCGTTGATGGCGCTGGTCGCCTACCGCAAGGGGCTCCTGGCGATCGCGCTGCCGAAGTTCTCGAAGGTCGCGACCGTCAGCCTGGTCGTCGTCGCGGTCACGGGCCTGTTCAACGGGCTGCTGGAGCTGATCCTCAACCCGGTCGTGCCGTTCCCGCAGTCGCTGTTCACCACCGGCTACGGGTTGCTGTTCCTGGGCAAGGCCGTCTGCGCCGTGCTGATCGCGGTGCTCGGCGCCCACATCCGGTGGCGGCTGCTGCCGAAGATCTCCCAGCACAAGGTCACCGCGATCGTCCAGTGGGCGATCCTGGAAGTGACGATCATGGGCGTCGCCTTCGGGCTCGCCGTCGTCCTGAGCCGCGCTCCGGTCAGCTGAAGCCCGTCGCGACCCTGACCAGGTCGGCGAGTGCACGCGAGCGGCTGTGCGGAGGCCACGCGATCACCGTCGTGACCTGAGGTGCGTCGACGACCGGAATCGCGACCAGCCCCTCGGCCAGCCCGGTGCGGACGACTTCCGGCAGGACGGCGACGGCCCGGCCGAGCTCGATCAGCTGGAACAGCTGGGTCAGGTTGCGCACCTCGACCCCGGAGCCGTCCGGGTACGTGCCGTCCCGGCGGGGCCAGCGCGCGAGGTCCGGCAGGTCGCTGACGTCGGCCACGCGCAGCTGGGACCTGCCGGCCAGCGGGTGCGCGGCCTGCACGACCGCGACCTGGCCCTCGGTGCTCAGGACCTCCACGTCGAGGCCTGTCGTCGGGTCGTACGGCTCGTGCAGCAGCGCCACGTCGGCCCGTCCGTCGAGCAGCGGGACGTGGGTGTTCGACTCGCACAGCAGGACGTCGACGGGCACGGCGCCGGGCTCGACGGCGTACGCGTCGAGCAGCTTCGCCAGCACCTCACCGGAACTGCCGGCCTTGGCGGCCACGACGAGCGACGGCCGGTCGGCGGCAGCGGCACGGGTTCGCCGTTCGGCCGCCGCCACCGCACCGAGGATCGCCCTGCCCTCCGCCAGCAGCACCTCGCCGGCGCCGGTGAGCGAGACCTTGCGGCTGGTGCGGATCAGCAGTGCGACGCCGAGCCGGTGTTCCAGCTGGGCGATCGCCCGCGAGAGCGGTGGCTGGGCGATGCCGAGGCGTTCGGCGGCACGGCCGAAGTTCAGTTCCTCGGCGACCGCGACGAAGTACCGGAGCTCTCTCGTCTCCACGCCGCCACGGTATCCATACCGGCCGGGTATCGCTGCCGCACCGAAGTGGTGTTGGTCCTGACGGCGTTCCGGACCACGATCAAGTGCATGAGCGAACAGACGATTGCGCTGGTCACCGGCGCGAACAAGGGCATCGGATACGAGATCGCGGCAGGCCTCGGCGCACTGGGGATCAGCGTCGGAGTCGGGTCGCGGGACCACGAACGCGGCGAGGAAGCAGTGGCGAAACTACGCGCGAACGGCGTCGATGCGTTCGCTGTGCCGTTGGACGTGACCGACGACGAGAGCGTGGCTTCCGCCGTGTCACTGCTCGACGAGCGGTTCGGCCGCCTCGACGTGCTGGTGAACAACGCGGGGATCGCGGGGCCGTGGCCCATGGCACCCTCGGCCACGACGGCGGAGAGCCTGAGGCAGGTGCTGGAGACCAACGTGATCGGCGTTGTCAGGGTCACCAACGCGATGGTGCCGCTGCTGGGACGGTCGGTGCGGCCGCGCATCGTCAACCAGTCGAGCCATCTCTCGTCACTGACCCTGCAGACCACACCGGGCGTGGAGCTGGGTGACGTCAACGGGGTCTACACGCCGTCGAAGACGTTCCTGAACGCCATCACGGTCCAGTACGCCAAGGAACTCACCGGCATCAAGATCAACGGTGCCTGTCCCGGCTACGTCGCCACCGAGTTCAACGGTTTCCAGGGACACGAGACGCCGGAGGACGGCGCGAGGATCGCGATCAGGCTGGCCACGCTGCCCGACGACGGTCCGACCGGCGGTCTGTTCGACCACGCCGGGACCGTGCCCTGGTGAGAACGGGCCGAATGTTCAACGTGAAACATCCACGACTTCGACCACGCTCGACGAGTGGTCCGATCGGAGCGACGAGCTGTGCGCGAACGGACTAGTCGGTGATCAGTCGGGCCGAAGATTCTTCGCGCATCCGCGCCAGCCGGTTCATCGTCCGCTGACCGCGGCGGTCCAGCTCACGGCTGTCGATCCAGCCGTTGGCGTAGTAGCGGTAGTCCTGTGCCAGCGCCACGAGTTCAGCGAGGTAGTCGGCGGACCGTCGCCGGCGCTCCTCGTCGAAGCCCGCCAGCAGTGGTAGCTGGGTGTCCACCACCTCGTCGAGCAACTGCGCGGACCGCAGCGCTCTCTTGGAACGCCACCTCCGAGTAAGGCTCACGCGCCGCACCTCGTCCTTCGCCCCGACCTGCCGCACCTTAGGCGTGGATTTCTCGCCCGTCGATGCTGCATTCGTGTGCGAAGGTCCTGGCGTTACCGGTTCGTGTCCCACACCATTCAAAAGTGGTGCTATAGGACCCAAACGAGATGAGATCTAGGCGGCCGACTCGGCTCCGGTGAACCGGGCGACGCGGTCCGCGAGCTCGCGGGCCTCGGGGTTGTTGCGGCGCTTGTCGGCTTCCTGGCGAAGCGGCTCCATGCGCTGCTTGGTGCGGACCGACTTGAGGCTCTCCGACAGGTCGACGGCCTGGCGGCCGATCTTGGCGCCGTGGTCGATGTCGCCCTCGAGCAGGTGGTTGATCGCCATCGAGGTCAGGTTGAACGAACGGCTGCGCGCGTACTCGTCGCCGAAGTTGTTGATCGCCTTGGACAGCGCGGGAATCGCGGTCCTCGTGTACTTGGGGTCCACCGTCTGAGCGAGCTCCGTGTGCACCGTGCCGATCATGGACGAGAGGTCGATCTCGTTGAAGAACCGGGCCCACGCGGGCGCCTCGGCGATGTTCGAACGGGAGAACTCGTCACGGGCGCGGCCGAGCAGCTTGAGCGCCTGCTCGTCGGAACCCATCTTCGCGTAGGCCCAGGCCTCGTTGGCGCACAGGATGCCCACGGCCAGTTCGGAACCGGAGTTCTGCGCGGCCAGCTGGCCCAGCTGGAACACCTTCAGCGCGTCGTCGGGGGCGTTCTGGTGCAAGTAGACGCGGCCCATGCGGTACAGGATGTTCGCCATCAGCGCCTCGTTCTCGCCCTGCTTGGCGAGGTCGAGCGCCTGACCGAAGTGGTTGCGGGCGGAGTCCATCAGGCCCGTGTCGAACGACGTCCAGCCGGCGAGGTTGTGCAGGTCCGCCAGTGCGACGAAGAGTCGCTGGCGAACGATGTCCGTGGAGCTGGCACCGAGCATCTGCTGTCCCCAGGACAGCTGGGCGACCACCGCGTCGCGGCAGGAACCGCCGCCGTACTGGTAGTCCAGGGCACGCAGAGCCCGCGTCGCCGCTTCGACCTGGCGCACATCGGTCATGCCGATGCGTCCCGGAGCCGGAGTCTGTGTGGGGTGTGAAACCCACGACCCGGAGTCCGCTCCGAACACGGCCGCGCCCACTGTCACGGCGGCGGCGTGCGCGAGGAACTTCCGACGCTTCACCGACTCGTCCTCCTCAGGATGGGGTGAGTCCGCGGTCGCGGCCACCCGTACTGCCGTTGTCTCGTCATAGGCGAGACCCATGTATCCACGTGGGACACCCAAGCCGACGGCGATCCTCGTCAGGACGTCGTACGCCATCACCTGGCGTCCCTTGAGGATCTCCGAGACCTCGGACTGCGATTGCCCGGTGAGCGCCGCGATCTGGCGCTGGGACACGCCGTGCCTTCGGAGCAGCCGGTAGACCGAGCTGATCTCTCGTCGGGCCAGTGCGTCCCGCATCTCCTGGTGGTCCCACACCTCGGTGGGGATCGGAGAGCCCTGGGAACTCATGGTGTTCATCGCGCACCCTCACAGTCCGTTGGGCGTCATCGGCAGACTAGGGGCAGGTCCCCGAGCCCGAGAAGTCCTCTTCGGCGGAGCTGATCGGCTCTACCGAACACCGCTTACCGCTCACCGTAAGACTTCCACCGGTGGGCGCTGTGACGTCCCGTTCCGGCATGAATCATCGCAATCTGGACTCCGGTAAGCGAGTGAGCACGGAGAGGAACGACCTAATAGTGGACAGCTCCTCCTCAGGCTCCACCTCCATTGTGGAGACGGGTGACACCGACTCCACATGGCGCGGCATGACCGGGCAACGTCGGACGTGGCAGATCAGCTGCGGCGACGTGGTCGACCGGGACCGCCAGCTCACCGTGAAGGTCGTTCAGGGCCAAGTGGTCCTGGTAGGCCCTCCCGGGGAGACGGCAGTCTTGTCCCACGACCAGCTCGTACAGCTCAGGGCTGCGCTACGCGAAGCCGCCGACCAGGCGGAAAGGTGACGGTGACGTTTCGATGGACGCGATCCTCGGACAGGTTCTTCGCAACGCTGTGTGGGAACGCCTCGACCTGCTCACAGAGCTGGCGAGCCGCGCTGACGCCCCGTCCCTCCTGTCGGTGGCTCGATCCGAGCTCCCTCGGCTGACCGAGGGATGGCGTGCTCTGCTGGCAGCGCACGAGCCGGACGAGAAGGGCAACTGCCCTGAATGTTCCGGCCGTTGGCGCCAGCAGAAGTCACCTTGCTCGGTGTGGCGCGCCGCGTACGAACACCTGGTCGCGGGCGGACTCGCCCCGCGCCCGGCTCGCCATCTGCGCGAGGCCCCGGTGACTCCTCCTGTCACCCGGTCCCGCCGCGCGGTGGCTCGAGCCCACTAACGGGCGTTTGCGACTGACCTGGCGTCCCCCCGACACGACCAGGTCTGCAAACCGCCTACTGACCGGTGGCCCGCGATGTGCGAACCCCCGACCGCGACATCGCGGGCCCCGGTCAGCTTTACAACTCCACAGATTCCCGCGGGCCGGTGACGTGCACCTTCCCTCCCCGACCGTCGCCGGTCCGCGGTCACCAACCACGGCCCTCGCCTGCACCTCCCGCGCAGGTGAGGGCCGTTTTCACGTCTTCTACCTGTGGGTGCCGGTCTTCCACGTCAGGTACGAGGTCAGGCCGGGGAACAGCCGGCCGGAGATCTCGAACGCCTTGAGCTGCCAGGGGAACAGGTGCTCGGCGCGTTCCTTCTCCACGGCGTCCACGATCGCTTTCGCGCACTGCTGCGGCGTGACCGTCGGGATCATCCGCGCGATCGCCGGGATCCTTTCCTCCGCGCCGGGGTTGTTGTTGAAGTACTCGCTGGAGACCTTGCCGGGCACCACTTCGCTGACACCGACACCGGTTCCCCGCAGGTCGAGGCGCAACGACGCGGTCAGTCCGCGCAAAGCCCACCGCGACGACTGGTAACCCGCGCAGCCGGGAATCGGCAGCCGCGACACCGGCGAGTTCACGTTGACGATCCAGCCGGAACCGCGCGACCGCATGGCGCCCAGGTACTCCCTGGTCAGCAACAACGCCGCCATGTAAGGCACAGCGGTCATCGTGACCAGCTCGTCGGACGACGTGTCGTCGAGGAACAGCCAGCGCCCGACACCCGCGTTGTTGACCAGCACGTCAGGGGCCGGCACGTCCTCGGCGAGTGCGCGGATCTGCCCGGCGTCCGCGAGATCCGCCTGATGAGCGGTCGCCGAGCCGCCGAACTCCTTGATCCGTTCGACCTGCAGATCGAGCAGTTCGGCGCTCCGGGCCACAAGGTGGACGTGCGCGCCGTGGGCCGCGAACCGGAACGCGGCCTCGGCGCCGATTCCCTGGGACGCTCCCGTGACCAGAACCTTCTTGCCCTCGACCTGCATCAGACCACCGATCGCACTCGACTCATCAACACCGCCGCCAGCGTCGTCGCCAGCGCGGAGACCGCGAACAGACCGCGGTAACCACCCAGGTTGGCCAGGATCAACGCCGTCAGCAAGGGGGCGATGACCTGCGGCAACGCGTTGGCCACGTTGAGCACGCCCAGGTCCTTGGCCCGATCGGACGCGGTCGGCAGCACCTGCGTGAGCAGCGCGATCGCGACGGCCCAGTACGTGCCGAAACCGACGCCGAGCAGCGGGGAGGCGATCAGGACGGCGGTCCAGGTCGGCCAGATGACCAGGATCAACGCCGCCAGCGCCATCACGGCCGAGGCACCGTACACATACGGCTTGCGACGCCCGGAACGATCACTCCGTGCGCCGAACAGCACCGCTCCTGCGGCGAGCGCCACCCCGTAGAGCGCCATGAGCACCAGCAGCCCGTCCTCGGGTGACTCGTGGTGGACCACGTCGCCGAGGAAGTAGAGGAGGTAGAGCGTCCCGAACGCGTTGCCGAGGTTGATCATCAGGTGACCACCCCACGCCCACGCGAAGTCGGGGTTCTGCTTGGGCGAGATCCAGAACGTCGGCCTGACCGGCTTCACGACGAGCTGCGTGTCCGGCGTGCGCAGGACGAAGAAGATCGCGCCGACCAGCACGATGACCGCGCACGCCAGGTAACCCGCGGTCAGTCCGCTGACCAGCAAGGTCACCACGACCGCGCCCAGCACCGTGCCGAGCATCTGGCTGATCCCGATCAGCCCGCCGACCTGGGCGCGTTGCTCGACGGGCACCCGGTCCGGCACGGCCGAGGTCAGCGCGGCGAGCATGCCGCCGATACCGGCCTGCACGAGGCACCAGCCGATGGTCATCACGACGACCGACGGCGCGTTGGCCAGCACGGCGAGCCCGAGAGCACCGATGACGGCGCCGGCCAGCGTCCACGGGTGGCGACGGCCGAACCGCGAGGTCGTGCGGTCGGACAGGAACCCGATCAACGGCACGACGAGCAACGACACCAGGCCGCCGAACCCGGTGACGATGCCGAACACCAGCTCCTTGTCGGCCTTGTCCAGCATCTCGGCCTGTTGCGGCAACAACACCTGGATCGGTGCGTAGACCGCCAGCCACAACCCGAGGTTCGCGCAGAACAGCCAGGCCATCCAGCCGCGGCGAACCCGCACCACCGGCTCAGCGAGGGCTTCACTCACCGCTGATCACCTTTCTGTACCAGTGGAACGAGTCGCGCGGCGTGCGGGTCTGCGTCTCGTAGTCGACCTGGACCAGGCCGAAGCGCTGCGAGTACCCGGCCTCCCACTCGAAGTTGTCGAGCAGCGACCACACGAAGTACCCGGCGACGTCCGCTGCCTGCGCGGCCTTGAGGTGTCCGTCCAGATAAGAGATCCGCTCGGCGTCGTTGATCTCGTCGGGGAAGCTGCAACCGCTTTCCGTGACGTACACCGGCGGCAGGTCCGGATGCCGCTCGCGCAGCGCGTTGATCATCTCGGTCAGCCCGGCCGGCACGATCGGCCAGCCGAAGCCGGTGCGCTCGTACTCGTCGATCTCCACCAGTTCGAACGGCAGCGGGTTGCCCTCCGACGGCGCCTTGAGCCGCGTCGGGTTGTAGTAGTTCACGCCGTAGAAGTCGAGCGGCTGGTGGATCGTGGCCAGGTCACCATCGGCGATAGGCAGAAGCTCGGCGACTGCGTCCGGATATCGGCCCGACAACATGGGGTCCGCGTAGATCCAGTTGTGAATTTCGCTGTAGGCCTCGGCGGCTGCTACGTCATTCGGCCCAACCGGCCACGCGGGAGTGTGGTTGTTCGCCGTGCCAACGGCCTGCGCGTTGTACGAACGGAGCACTTCGACCGCACGGCCGTGAGCGAGGTTCAGGTGGTGGGCGGTCGGCAACGCGTCGAAGAGCAACGTCTTGCCGGGCGCGTGCTCACCGATCGCATAGCCCTGCAACATCACCATCGCGGGTTCGTTGATCGGGATCCACATCTTCACGCGGTCGGCGAGCCGGTCCGCGACCAGCGCCGTGTAGTCGGCGAACCGGTCGGCGATGTCCCGGTTCAGCCAGGCGCCCTCGGCTTCCAGTTCGAGCGGTGTGTCCCAGTGGTACAACGTCACCACGGGGGCGATACCGACGTCGACGAGCGCGTCGACCAGGCGGTCGTAGAAGTCGAGTCCCTCGGCGTTGACTGGTCCTTTGCCGGACGGCTGGATGCGCGGCCACGCGATCGAGAACCGATACGCGTTCACGCCGAGTTGCGTCATGAGCGCAACGTCCTCGCGCCACCGGTGGTAGTGGTCGCACGCAACGGAAGCGTTCTGGTTCTCGTGTACAGGAGAGAACTCGTCCCACACAGAGGGGCCTCGGCCGCCAGCGCTGAACGCGCCCTCGATCTGGAACGCGGACGTCGACACTCCCCAAAGGAAGTCGCTCATCGATCCTCCAAATGTGAAACTTGTTCGGATCGTAGGCGTGTTGACAGGTTCAGGGAAGTGAAAGAGCCGTGCAACAGGCAAGATGTGAAGTACCCGAACTACTGGGAGTCGCCGTGACGAGCACCACCCCGCTTCGCCGTCAGCCCGTCCAGCAGCGCAGCGCCAAAAGAGTCGAGCGAATGCTCGAAGCCTGCGCCACCCTGATCGACGAGGTGGGCTACGACGGCGTCACCACGACGTTGATCGCGGAGAGAGCGGGCGTCGCGGTCGGTTCGCTCTACCAGTTCTTCCCCGACAAAAGAGCCGTCGTGCAGGCGCTGACGCTGCGCAACGTCGACAAGTTCTCCCTCGGCATCACCGAACGGCTCGAGCAGGCGACACTCGAGCACTGGTGGGACGCCGTGGACACGGTGTTCGACGTCTACGTGACGATGCACCGCGAGATCCCCGCGTTCGGGAAGCTGCACTTCGGTGACGTCGTGGACATGCGCCTGCTGGACGACCGCCGCGACAACAACGCCGTCATCTCCGACAAGATCTCGGAGCTGATCTCGGGCAAGTTCGGCATCCCGATGGTCGAGGTCCAGCTGCCGATCGCGATCGCCGTCGAAGCCGCCGACGCCGTGATGAAGATGGCGTTCCGCAAGAACCCGACGGGCGACCAGGCGATCCTGACCGAGGCCAGGGCCCTGGTCAGGGGCTACCTGTCGTCACGCCTGCCGGTCTAACCGAAGTTCCGGCGCTCGCCGCGGTACGTGGGCACGGTGCGCTCGATGCGGTCACCGTGCACCAGGTGCACCTCGTCGAACCGCTCGAACAGCTCGCCGGCCTTGGCGTGCCGCATCCAGACGCGGTCGCCGATCTTCAGCTGCTCCGCCGCCTTGCCGGTGACCGGCGTCTGCACCTCGCCTGCTCCCTCGAGGCCGAGCGTCTTCAGCCCGGCCGGCAGGTACGGCGACGGCTGGCGGTCGGGCGTCGGCGTGCCGGACGCGATGTAGCCGCCGGCGAACAGCGTGGCCACCCGCTTGGTCGGCTTGCGCACCACGGACAACGCGAACAGCGCCGCCGGTTCCGGCTTGAACGCCTGGTAGCCGTCGAACAGCGTCGGCCCGAAGAGCCCGGACCCCGCCGCGAGCTCGGTGACCGACGGGTCGGACCCGGTGAGCTCCAGGCTCCCGGTGCCGCCACCGTTGACGAACTCCAGGTCGGCGACCTGGCGGACCGCGGTGACCACGGCCGTGCGGCGCTGGATCAGCTCAGGTCCGGACTTGCTCTGGATGAGCCGGATCCCGATCGCGCGAAGCGGCTGACCGGGCGGGTTGTCCCCCAGACCGGCGATCTGCCCCTCGTAGGCCATGACGCCGACCAGCGTGAAGCCCTGCCGTTGCACGATCTTGGCGGCGAGCGCCCTGGCCTGCTGCGGCGTGTGGATCGACGAACGGCGCGGTCCGATGTGCACACCGGGCAACGGCCGCCACGAGACGTCGAGCTCCAGGCAGACCCGGATGTCGGCGTGCGGACCGATCGCCGCGTCCACGAAGTCGAGGTGCTCGGTGGAGTCGACCATGATCGTGACGCGCTGACGTGCGGTCTCGTTGGCCGCGAGCTTCTGCAACGACGCGCGGTCCGCGGTCGGGTAGGCGACGAGCAGGTCCTCGCTGACGTTCTGCTCCGACAACCACAACGCCTCGGCCAGCGAGTAGCACATGACGCCGGCGTAACCGGGCCGTTCGAGCGCCCGGCTCACCAGTTCGCGCACCCGGATCGACTTGCTCGCGACCCGGATCGGATGACCGGCAGCGCGACGGGCGAGGTCCGCCGCGTTGTGGTCGAAGGCATCCAGGTCGACGATCGCGAACGGAGGATCCAGGTCCTTCGTCGCGGCATCGAGTCGAGTTCTGCGCATGTGCTGACGGTACGTCCTGAACCCTTGAAACGTGAAGAGCTTTCACTTACGTTACTCGCAGGTCACACTCTCTCGTGGAGGTTCGCGTGTGGACGAACTGGGCTAAAACGGCTTCGTGCACGCCTGCGCGCGTCGTCCACCCGTCCAGCACTGATGAGATCGCCGCAGCAGTCCTCTCCGGCGGCCGCGTCCGGGCACGAGGCAGCGGCCACTCGTTCAACGACATCGCCGTAGCCCCGGAAACCGCACTCGACCTGGACCGATGGACCGGGATCGTACGCGCGGACGCGGAGACCGGACTGGTGACCGTCCGCTCCGGCACTCCCCTGCGCGTCTTCAACGCGGACCTGCACCGCCTGGGCCTGGCGATGCCGAACCTGGGCGACATCGACGCCCAGACCGTCGCCGGCGCGGTCTCCACCTCGACCCACGGCACCGGCGGAAAGCTGGGCGTCCTGGCCACCGCCATCGAAGCGCTGGAACTGGTCCTCGCCGACGGCTCCGTGGTCACCTGCTCCCGGACCGAACGCCCGGACCTCTTCAACGCGGCCCGCGTGGGCCTGGGCGCACTCGGCATCATCAGCACCCTGACCCTGCGCTGCGTCCCGTCCTTCGTGCTGCAGGCCCAGGAGTCCCCCGGCCGGCTCGACGCCGTGCTGGAGCAGTTCGACGACCTCTGCGCCGTCGAGGACCACGTCGAGTTCCACTGGTTCACCCACTCCGACCGCGTGATCCTCAAGCGCAACAACAGGATCACCGAGCCGGCACGCCCGCTCTCCAAGCTCCGCCAGGCCTGGGAGTACGAGGTCATGGAGAACGCCGCGTTCGGCGCGGTCACCAAGGTCGCCAAGACCTTCCCCCGCTACACCAGGCGCCTCAACGAACTCTGCGGCTCGCTGATCTCCGAGCGGTCCTATTCGGACTACTCGCACAACGTCTTCGTGACGCCCAGGCGCGTGAGGTTCGTGGAGACCGAGTTCTCGATCCCCCGCGAGACCCTGATGGACGTGATCGGCGAGCTCCGCGCCGTGGCCGCCAAGCTGGGAGAGCGCGACCACCTGATCGTCCCGTGCGAGGTGCGCGTCGCCCAGGCCGACGACATCTGGCTGTCCACGGCGAACGGCCGCGACACCGCGTACATCTCGATGCACCAAGCACTCGGCATGCAGTACAAGGCTTTCTTCGACGCGTACGCGAGCATCGCGGCGTCGGTCGGCGGCCGCCCGCACTGGGGCAAGATGCACGACCTGACCGCGACGGAGCTCCGCCCGCTGTACCCGCACTTCGACGACTTCCTGCGGGTGCGCGACGAGGTCGATCCAGGCAGGACGTTCACGAACCCCTATCTGGACCGCGTGCTCGGCTAGAGGATCACGCGAACGGCGTCGGCGACCGGCGTCTCGCCGTTCACCAGCTCCAGCGTCTTGCCGATCGTGTTGGGAGCGTTGAGCAGTTCGGCCAGCACGGCGGCGACGTCCGCGCGGGTGACGGACGCCCGCGGCAACCGGGGTTCGGCCAACGTGACCAACCCGGTCGGCTCGTCGTTCACCAGAGGCCCTGGCCGCAGGATCGTCCAGTCGAGATCACGCGGCTTCAGGTCTTCCTCGGCCAGCTTCTTGGCCTTCAGGTACACCGCGAACTCGGGATCCACCGACGGCGAGTCAGCGGACTCGATCCCGACGGTGGACACCTGCAGGAACCGCCGCACCCCGGCCTCGACGCAGGCGGAGGCGAAGAGCGCAGCGGCCCCGTAGTCCACGGTGTCCTTGCGGGCGGCACCAGATCCGGCACCGGCACCAGCGGCGAACACGGCCGCGTCAGCGCCGTTCAAATACGCGGCGACCGAGTCCAGATCAGCGGACTCCAGGTCGCACAACACCGGAACGGCTCCGGCTTCCTGCACATCGGCGAAGTGATCGGGGTTGCGGACCAGTGCTGTGGCGGCGTCTCCTCGGGTGGCCAGCAGCTGCTCGAGAAGCAGCGCGATCTGCCCGTGTCCGCCGGCTATGACTACTCGCATGGCCCGACCGTAGATCAGGAAGCGGTGGCGAGCACCTGCTCGTAGACCAGTTCGTTGACCCAGCGGGTGATGGCGGTGTCCTCGGAGGGCACGTTCTCCTGGCGGCCGGACACGTCGACCGAGAGGTCCTTCTCGTCGTCGGCCAGCAGCACGGAGACGCCGTAGCGGCGCACGCGCGGCAGGCAGTTCGCGAGGTAGTCGTGCGAGAAGGCGACCGACTCGGGCAGGACGACCGCGGCGTTGCCGTAGCGGGCGAAGGGAACGGAGGAAGCCAGCGCCGTCCTCCAGTGACGGGCGACCGCCAGGACGCCGACGATCCGCACCGCGGCGGGGGGAACGCGGCCTTCCATCTCCGGCCACACCCACGTGGAGACGGTGGTCTTGTCGGCCTCGGGGCCCGCGCCCACGCACACGCGCTCGGCGTGGGCGTCGGCCAGGAGC
Source organism: Lentzea kristufekii (assembly GCF_033949925.1). Classification (NCBI taxonomy): domain Bacteria; kingdom Bacillati; phylum Actinomycetota; class Actinomycetes; order Pseudonocardiales; family Pseudonocardiaceae; genus Lentzea; species Lentzea kristufekii. The sequence continues at coordinate 377,407 of NZ_JAXAVV010000003.1, read as the reverse complement.
TCGGCCACGACGACGACCTTGCGGCCCATCAGGACCATTTCGGGGAGAACCACGCCGTGCCAGCCGAGGCGGATCGCCGCAGCGGCTGCCAACTCCTCGACGGACGCGGGCAGTTCCGGAACCGGGACCGGGGTGGTCGACAGACCGTTCGAGCTGTCGAGCGCCGCGATCCTTGCTGGGGTGCTGCTCACGCCAGTGCCTCCTCGTCACCCGCGGCGGGAGATCCGCCGCGTTTCGACTCGTGCTCTGCATAAGAATTAGCAGGAAGCGCGCGGCCCGCCCCCAGGTCACAGGACCCCCTGCGATCGACGGCGCCGACCGGTCGGTGACCGGTCGAGGAGTGGCGAGGGGAATTCGGTCCTGCTGTGCTGCCGTCTGGGTGACGTTAATCCGGATGGACGCACCAAAAGAGCTGCTCAGGGTGTGTGCGCCAGGCGTGAGGGCAAAAAGCCGGTCAGCGGCGCCGGTCACCGCCCGCCGACCGTTCACCGTGCCAGAACGACCACCTACATGATGATCACGGTCTTGCCAGGCCCGTGACCTGCGAAAACGTCAGTCGCCTCGCGCAACGGCACGCGTCGGCCGATCGGCACTTCCAGATCACCCGACTGCACCATGGACGCCAGTCGCACCAACAGTTCCCGTGACCCCTTCAAGCCGAAGTTCTGCGCGGGATCAGCGGAAACGTAGTTGGTGTTGAAGGCCAGCGGGGCGTAGCGCGCGTTCGCCTCGAACGACGAACGGTCGGCGCTCACGAGGTCGATGAGCGCGTCGGCCTCGGCCAGGGAGTCGCCACGGCCGATCGGGATGACGCGCTTGCCGGCCGCGCGCGCGATCTGGACGGCGAACGACCCGACGCCGCCGGACGCACCGACGATCAGCACGGATTGTGCGGTGCCGAGTGACTCGACCAACTGCAAAGCGGTCATACCCGCGGTCGGCAATGCGGCGGCAACGGCGGGATCCAGGTCTTGCGGCAACGGCGCCAACGCGTTCGTGGCCGGAACTGTGACGTACTCGGCGTATGTTCCGCCGCCGACGGGACGGCGGAAGAAGGTGCCGAAAATCCTCTCTCCGGAACCTTCCACCTCACCCGCACCATCAGTTCCGGGAACCAGCGGGAACTGATGGGGGGCGGAATCGCGGAGCATCCCGTTCACCACTTTGCGGTCGAACGGGTTGACACTCGCCGCGAGCAGCCGGACCAGGAGCTGACCTGGCTCTGGCGTGGGCCTGGGAACCTCGACGAGCTCGAGTTCCGAGCCGAAGTCGGCAGCCGCTATCGCCCACATGGCGCCCCCCGAACGAGTGACAGACATCACCTGTTGGATCAAGGAATCCGATACTGCCGATCAACGAAAGAACCCCCCTCGCGATTCCGCGAGGGGGGTTCCATCTGTCTTTCGATGGGCAAGGGGGGAGTTGAACCCCCACGTCCTTTCGGACACACGGACCTGAACCGTGCGCGTCTGCCATTCCGCCACTTGCCCCTGGAGACGTTGGAAACACTAGCACGCGTCCAAACCAGGTTCCTAATCGCCCCCTGTAGGGCTGGTCGCACCCGGATACGATCGGTACAGGAGCCCGGGCCGAGCGGACCGAACGGAAGGAGTCGACATGGGCCTGCAACGCTTCGAGCGCAAGCTCGAAGGTCTCGTCGGCAACACCTTCGCGCGCGTGTTCGGCGGCAGCGTCGTGCCCCAAGAGGTGGCACAGGCACTGCATCGGGAGGGTGACAGCAACATCCGCGAGCTCGCGGGTGGCAGACTGCTAGCCCCCAACCACTACAAGGTGCTGCTCGGGCCTCAGGACCACGAACGTCTTGCGGGCGACGAGCAGGATGAACTACGCATCACACAGCTTCTCGCAGAGGGCCTGCGAGAGCACCTGGCCGAGTCCGGATGGGATACCTATGGTGACGTCGTAGTCTCCCTGGAGCGCTCCGAGGCGCTGCACACCGGACAGTTCCGAACCAGCTCGTCCGTCGACCCCGACGTGAAAGCGGCCAGCCGACGGTCAGCACCACCTCGCACCGCAGGAGACCGATCCATGAGCCAGCCACCCGGCTACGGACAAGGACAGGGCCAGCCCGGCCAGGACCCTTATGGTCAGGGCGGCTACGGCCAGCAGGGCTACGACCAGCAGCAGGGCTATGACCAGCAGGGTTATGGCCAGCAGCCGGGTTATGGCCAGCAAGGACAGGACCCGGCCTACGGCCAGCAGGGCTACGGCCAGCAGCCGGGCTACGACCAGGGCTACGGCGGCGCTCAGCCGGCCGGCGGCTACGACCAGGGCTACGGCCAGCCGCAGGGCTACGACCAGGGCTACGGCGGTGGCCAGCAGCAGGGCTACGGCCAGGACCAGGGTTATGGCCAGCAGCAGGGCTACGGCCAGCAGCAGGGCTACGACCAGGGTTACGGCGGCGCCCAGCCGGCCGGCGGCTACGACCAGGGCTACGGCCAGCAGCCCGCAGGCGGCTATGACCAGGGTTACGGCCAGCAGCAGGGCTACGGCCAGCCTGGCGGCTACGACCAGGGCTACAACCAGGGCGGATACGCCCCGCCGGCGACCCAGGGCGCGAACCGTCAGCTCAACGCGACGCTGCACCTCGACGACGGATCCAACCGGACGTACAACCTGAAGCAGGGTGGAAACGTCGTAGGTCGTGGGCAGGAAGCCGACTTCCGCCTCCCGGACACCGGAGTCTCCAGGCGCCACCTGGAAATCTCCTGGGACGGGCAGAATGCGATGCTCGCTGATCTCGGTTCGACAAACGGCACCACGGTGAACGGCACGCCAGTGCAGACTTGGCAGCTCGCGGAGGGCGACGTCGTCCGCATCGGTCACTCGTCACTGGTCTTCCGCACCGCGGGCTGAGGTCGATCGAGCGTCGGGTATGCAACTCAAGGCAGGAGCGGTTACAACCGGTGCAAGAGCTGGTGATGCAGCTGACCAGAGCGGGCTTTCTCGTGCTCCTCTGGCTCTTTGTGCTGGCCGCCCTACGTGTGGTCCGCTCTGATCTTTACGCAGCCTCAGGGCTCCGGGCGTCAGGTCTGCCCGGATTCCGGAGGTCCGAGAAGCCGGCGAGGGGAAGCAAGGCGCCTCGGCAACTCGTGGTCACCCACGGGGCGCTCACGGGCACCCGCATCTCGCTCGACGGCAGGCCGATCCTGATCGGCCGCGCTGACGACTCCACCCTCGTCCTGGACGACGACTTCGCGTCGACCAGGCACGCGCGGCTGTCCATGCGCGGTACCGACTGGTACGTGGAGGACCTCGGCTCCACGAACGGCACCTACCTAGACCGAGCCAAGGTCACCGCACCCCTGCGCGTACCTCTCGGCACCCCGATCCGCATTGGCAAAACGGTGATCGAGCTGCGCTCATGACCTTGGTTCTTCGATACGCGGCCCGAAGCGACAGGGGCCTGGTTCGTGCCAACAACCAGGACTCCGTGTACGCGGGCCCCCGCCTGCTCGCAGTAGCCGACGGCATGGGTGGCCACGCCGCCGGTGAGGTCGCGAGCAAGGTGGTCATCGCCTCGCTGGCCCACGTCGACGACGACGAGCCGGGCGACGACCTCCTCGGCAAGCTGCGCGACGCGGTCGCGAGTGGCAACGGCGCCATCTCCGAGCTCGTGACGAGCGACCCGGACCTGGAGGGCATGGGCACCACGCTCACGGCCATCCTGTTCGCGGGCAACCGCCTCGGGCTCGTGCACATCGGCGACTCGCGCGCGTACCTCCTGAGGGAGGGCTCCTTCGCGCAGATCACGCACGACGACACGTTCGTCCAGTCGTTGATCGACGAGGGCCGGATCACCCCGGACGAGGCCGCCACGCACCCGCAACGCTCGTTGCTGCTGCGCGCTCTCACCGGGCACGACTTCGAGCCCAGCCTCACGGTGCGCGAAGCGCGCGTCGGCGACCGGTTCCTGCTCTGCTCGGACGGCCTGTCCGGCGTCGTGAGCATGGAGACGCTCGACGAGGCGATCCGCATCCCCGACCCGCAGGCCTGCGCGGACCGGATGATCGAGCTCGCGCTCAAGGGCGGCGGCCCCGACAACGTCACGGTGATCGTGGCGGACGTCGAGGACGTCGACTTCGGCGACGACTACCCGATCCTCGGTGGCGCGGCCGGCGACGGCAGCGAGGACCACAACACCCCGCCGGACTCCGCGGCCTCACGGGCGAGCGCGCTCACGCAGCAGCGCCCGCCGATGCCGCAGCGGATGGACGCACCGCCACCACCTCCGCAGGACCCCAAGCGCAAGAAGCGCAACGCCATCAAGGCGTTCGCGATCATCTTCGTGCTGCTCCTGCTGACCGGTGTCGTGGCGGTCGGCGGCAAGCTGTGGCTCAACACCCAGTTCTACGTCGGTGCCACCGAGGACGGCCAGGTCGCGATCTTCCGCGGCCTGAACGGCACGGTGCTCGGCTTCAAGCTGTCGTCCAAGGTCGAGGACTCGTGCCCGCCCGGCTCCACGGGCTGCACCCCGATCACGTTGAACGACCTGCAGGAAGCCGGCCGGAAGACCATCACCGCGGGCATCCGCAGCGACAACGGACTCGACGGCGCCCGCGCCGCGGTCCGGTTGCTGCGCACCGAGCACATGCTGCCGCTGTGCAAGGACACGTCGTCGACGTCGTCCAGCACGACGCCCTCGACGACGCCGAGCACTCCGTCGTCCAGCACGTCCAGCACGCCGCCCGCCAACGGTTCTCCGAACCCGGAGACCGGTTCCACCGAGCCTTCGCTCGCCCCCTCCCAGCAAAAGCCGGGTGTGGAATGCCGGGAGGGTCCGTAGTTGATGGGCTCGCCCGTCCCCGCCGGGGAAGGTTCACCAGGCGCGTCGGTGGCGACCAACACGTCGCCGGGGCTGAAGGCGCCGACGCGACGCGGCACCGAACTGGTGATGCTGTCGTTCGCCGCCGGTCTCGTGACGCTGGCGCTGATCCTGGTCGAACTGAACCAGGAACGCTCGCTGAGCCTGAGGATCCTCTACCTCGGTCTCGCGTACCTCGCACTCTTCGCCTGCGCTCACCTCGCCGTGCGCAGGTGGGCGCCCTACGCCGACCCGGCGATCCTGCCGTGCGTCGCGCTGCTCAACGGGCTCGGACTGGTGGTCATCCACCGGATCGACCTGGCCCTGGAGGGCACCGTCTTCCCGGACGGTTCCACGTGGGACCCGGTGGCGTTCAAGCAGGTCATCTGGACCGGCATCGGCTTGTTGATGTTCGCGGCCACGCTGAAGTTCCTCCCGGACCACCGGATGCTCGCGCGCTTCGGCTACACGTTCGGCCTCGTCGGACTCGTCGCGCTGCTGCTTCCCGGTGTGCTGCCCGGCTTCATCGCGCCGACGATCAACGGCGCGAAGATCTGGCTGCGCGTCGGACCGCTGTCGCTGCAGCCGGGTGAGTTCGCCAAGATCCTCCTGATGGTCTTCTTCGCCGCGTTCCTCGTGTCGAAGCGGGACCTGTTCACGGTGGCGGGCCGCCGGTTCCTCGGCATGGACCTGCCCCGCGCCCGTGACCTGGGCCCGCTGTTCGCGGCCTGGGGCGTCACGGTCGCGGTCATGGTGCTGCAGAAGGACCTCGGTTCCTCGCTGCTGTTCTTCGGCATCGTGCTCGTGCTGCTCTACATCGCCACGGAACGAGCGGCGTGGGTCGTGCTCGGTCTCGGCCTCTTCGCCGGCGGCGCTGTCATCGCGTGGAAGCTCTTCAACCACGTGCAGCAGCGCGTCGCGAACTGGCAGGACCCGATCGCCCGCTACGACGTGATCGGCGGCGGGTACCAGATCTCGCAGTCGCTGTTCGGTCTCGCGACCGGTGGCATCGGCGGTGCGGGCCTCGGCGCGGGCCGTCCGGAGATGATCCCCGAGGCGAACACCGACTTCATCACCGCCGTGATCGGCGAGGAGCTCGGGTTCGTCGGCTTCGCGGCGCTGCTGCTGGTCTACATGGTCTTCGCGTTGCGCGGCCTGCGTGGCGCCATCTCGGTGCGCGACAGCTTCGGCAAGCTCCTGGGCGGCGGTCTCGCGTTCGCGGTCTGCTTCCAGGTGTTCATCGTCGTCGGCGGTGTCACCAAGCTGATCCCGATGACGGGTATCACCGCGCCGTTCCTGTCCTACGGCGGTTCGTCACTTCTCGCGAACTACATCCTGGTCGCGTTGCTACTGCGAATTTCTGCGGCGGCACGGGCCCCGCAACGGATCGCGAAGCCGAAACCGCAACAACCGGCTATCGCCGACCAGCACACTGTGATGGTGGAGCGTCCCAAATGAACACACCGCTCCGCCGCGTCGGCATGGCCATGATGGTGATGATCGTGCTCCTGCTGGGCAACGCCACGTGGGTGCAGGTGATCAACGCCGACGAGTGGCGCAAGAACGCCTACAACCGCCGGGTGCTGCTCGACGAGTACGCCCGCAAGCGCGGTCTGATCACCGTCGCCGACGGCACGGTGATCGCGGACGTCAAGGAGACGAGCGACCGTCTCCGGTTCCTGCGCACCTACAACAGCGGCCAGGCCTACGCCCCCGTCACCGGCTACCTGTCGGTCACGTACGGCACCTCCGGCATGGAGCGTGCCGAGAACGACCTCCTCAACGGCTCGGACGACAGGCTGTTCACGCGCCGCGTCTCCGCGTTGATCACCGGTCGTGACCCGGTCGGCGGCAACGTGCAGCTCACCCTGAACTCCAAGGTGCAGCAGACCGCGTACGACCAGCTGACGGCGAAGGGCTTCACCGGTTCGGTCGTCGCGATCAAGCCGGACACCGGCGAGATCCTCGCGATGGCCAGCACGCCGTCCTACGACCCGAACCTCCTCGCGAGCCACGACGTGAACGAGCAGGCCGCGGCGTGGAAGCAGCTCACCTCCAAGGACGCCGGCGACCCGCTGGTCAACCGCGCGACGCAGGCCCTCTACCCGGCCGGCTCGACGTTGAAGGTCGTCGTCGCCGCCGCGGCACTGGCGGACGGCAAGAACAAGGACACGCAGTACACCGCCAAGGGTTCGATCACGCTGCCCGGCAGCCAGACCCCGCTGCCGAACTTCAACGGCACCCCGTGCGGCCCCGGCGAGACGGTGTCGATGGAGACCGCGCTCGCCAAGTCGTGCAACACGGCGTTCGGTGAGATGGCGGGCCAGCTCGGCGCGAACAAGCTGCGCCGCCAGGCCGAGAAGTTCGGCTTCAACGACCCGGACCTCACCGTGCCGCTGGCCGTCGAGACCTCGACGCTCGGCCCGATCCCGGACGACGCGGCGCTCTACCAGACCGGCATCGGCCAGCGCGACGTCCAGATCACCCCGCTGGAGAACGCGGTGATCGCGGCGACGATCGCGAACAACGGCAAGCGCATGCAGCCGTACCTGGTGTCGAAGATCCTCGGCCCGGACCTGAAGTCGATCGACGACACCGAGCCGGACCAGGTCGAGACCGCGATGAGCACGGCCAACGCCAACGCCCTGCGCGACATGATGATCCAGTCGGAGATCAACACCGGTGGCGAGGGCCGCCTGCAGAACGTGCAGGTGGCGTCGAAGACCGGTACCGCCGAGCACGGTTCCGACGTGACGAAGAACAACCCGCACGCCTGGTACATCGCGTTCGCGCCGGCCCAGAAGCCGGAGATCGCGATCGCGGTCATCGTGGAGGACGGTGGCGACCGCGGTCTGGGCGCCACCGGTGGCAAGGTCGCCGCGCCGATCGGACGCGCCGTGATGAACGCGTACCTGGCAGGTCGCTGATGCTGACCACGGGCCAGCTCCTCGCCGACCGCTACCGCCTCACCAGGCGGATAGCGGTCGGTGGCATGGGAGAGGTCTGGGAGGCGGCGGACGACAGGCTCGACCGCCGCGTCGCGGTGAAGGTGCTCAAGGCGGAGCTCTCCGGAGACCCCGAGTTCCTGCACCGGTTCCGCGTCGAGGCGCGGATGACCGCGTCGCTCAACCACCCCGGCATCGCGTCGGTGCACGACTACGGCGAGACCGCGTCGATCGCGGACGGGCCGGAGGACACCGCGTACCTGGTGATGGAACTCGTCGAGGGCGAACCGCTCGCGACGATCATCTCCCGGGGCAGGCTGACCGCCGACGTGACGCTCGACCTGCTGGAGCAGACCGGGAACGCGTTGCAGGCGGCCCACGAACGCGGGCTCGTGCACCGCGACGTGAAGCCCGGCAACATCATGGTCACGCCGTCGGGGAAGGTGAAGATCACCGACTTCGGCATCGCGAAGGCCGTGGACGCGGCACCCGTGACGCGGTCCGGCATGGTGATGGGCACCGCGCACTACATCGCTCCTGAGCAGGCTCTTGGCGGCGAGGCCGAACCGGCGAGCGACGTCTACTCGTTGGCAGTGTGTGGTTACGAGTGCATGGCCGGCCATCGGCCGTTCCTCTCGGACAACGCGGTGACGGTCGCGATGATGCACATCCGCGACATCGCGCCGCCGTTGCCGCCGGACGTCCCGCCGGGTGCGCGGGCGTTGATCGAGGCCACGCTGGTGAAGGACCCGAGGCAGCGCTACCGGACCGGCGGAGAGTTCGCCGCGGCCGTCAGCGCGGTGCGGGTGGGCCAGCCGCTGCCGACGCCGTCCGGGTTCACGATGCCCCAGGTGATTCCGCAGCAGCAGGTCGTGCAGGCGCCACCGCCTCCACCTCAGGCGTCGCAGCCACTGCCGATTCCACCGCAGATGCAGCACCACCCGGGAGCGCAGGGCCGTCCCGGTACCCATCCGGCGATGCAACCGGCGCACCAGACCGGGATGCAGCCGGCGCACCAGACCGGAACGTTCACCCCCATGCCGACACCGCCGGGGAGAAACCGGACCGTCGTCTGGGTTATGGTCGCTTTCCTGGTGGCCGTGCTGCTGGTGGTCGGTGTGGTAGTCCTGTGGAAGTTGACCGCCAAGGAGAATGGCGGTACCGGGCAAGGTGGCCGGCCGACGACGACGTCCAGCACGGCGAACCCGAACGCTCCGGCGAGCGGTCAGGCGAAGCCCGACTCCGCCGATCGGATACCGGGCAGTCAGCCGATGCGGATCAACGAGGACGACTACATCGGTCGTTCCGGTGACGCGGTCAGCATCGATCTGATCGACCACGGTCTGGAGCCCAAGGTGCAGAGCGCGCAGGGCACAGCGCCGGGCGACTTGAAGAAGTGCCGGGTCACCGCCATCGCGCCGACAGGCGAGGTGCCGGTCGGCTCGCAGGTGAAGGTGACGTGCGCGCCATGAGCAAGACCAGAACCGAGTTCGGAACACCGTCGACGAGGAGCGGGACGAAGCACCGATGAGCACTCCGCGACTGCTCTCAAACCGCTACGAACTGGGTGAGACTCTCGGGTACGGCGGCATGTCCGAGGTCCACAAGGGGCGGGACGTCCGCCTCGGCAGAGACGTGGCGATCAAGGTGCTGCGGGCCGACCTCGCCCGTGACTCCCAGTTCCAGGAACGATTCCGGCGTGAGGCGCAGAACTCCGCCGCCCTGAACCACCCGGCGATCGTCGCCGTCTACGACACAGGTGAGACGCAGACCGAGTACGGCCCGTTGCCGTACATCGTGATGGAGTTCGTCGACGGACGAACGCTGCGCGACATCGTGAAGACGCAGGGCCCGCTGTCGGGCAAGCGCGCGATGGAGGTCATGGCCGACGTCTCGGCCGCACTCGACTTCAGCCACCGGCACGGCATCGTCCACCGCGACGTGAAGCCGGCGAACGTGATGATCACGAAGTCCGGCGCCGTGAAGGTGATGGACTTCGGCATCGCCCGTGCGCTGCACGACGGCCAGGCCGCGGTCACCCAGACCGCCGCCGTCATCGGCACGGCCCAGTACCTGTCACCGGAGCAGGCGCGCGGCGAGTCCGTCGACGCCCGTTCCGACGTCTACGCCGCCGGTTGTGTGCTGTTCGAACTGCTCACCGGCGAGCCCCCGTTCACCGGTGACTCGCCCGTCGCCGTCGCGTACCAGCACGTGCGGGAAGACCCGAAGGCCCCGTCGCAGCTGAACCCGAAGGTGTCGCCGCAGCTCGACGCGATCGTGCTGAAGGCGATGTCGAAGGGCCCGGCGAACCGCTACCAGTCGGCCGCGGAGATGCGCGGCGACCTGGTGCGCGTGCTGTCGGGTCAGCGTCCGTCCGCGCCGGCCGTGATGACGGCCGAGGACCGCACCGCCGTGATGAACGAGCAGGCGGCGGCGCGTCCCGCGCGGACGCAGGTCGTGTCCGGCGGCAGACACCGCCCAGCTGCGTTGAAGTCGGAGCCGGACGACGACTACGACCCGATCGCCGACGAGGAAGAAGAGCGTCGCGCGAAGCGCAAGAAGGCCATCATGGTCACGTTGGTGGTGATCCTGTGCGTGGCCGTCCTCGGTCTCGCCGCGTGGATCACCAAGAACGCGATGGACCAGGGCAGCGAGGCGACGGCGAAGGTCCCGGTCCCGTCGATCGTGGGCCTGAGTCCGCTGGAGGCCAAGGAGAGGATCCAGAAGGCCGGCCTCGTGGCCGTCCAGGAGGACATCGCCTGCGAGCCCGGCCCGAACGGCGCCGCCGCGAAGTGCAACGCCGACCAGATCAACAAGGTGATCGGCACCAACCCGCCGGAGGGCACCCAGCTGGCGAAGGGTGGGCAGGTCACCATCTCCGTCGGCGCGCCTCCCGGTGAGGGCACGGTCCCCGACCTGAAGGGCAAGACCGCGCTGGAGGCCCAGGCGATCCTGGACAAGGATCCCAACGGGTTCAAGCTGCAGCAGGGCGAGTCCATCGAGGTCGACGACCCGGCCAAGGCCGGCAAGGTCGCGCAGCAGAACCCCGAGGTCGGCCTGAAGCTGAAAAAGGGCGGCACGATCAACATCCAGCTCGGCAGGGCGCCGGACAAGGTGAACGTGCCCGGCGTCGTGAACGACGACCAGGACGACGCCCGCCAGACGCTGGAGGGTTCCGGTTTCAAGGTCGTCATCGAGCCGATCGACAGCTCCAAGCCCGAGGGCACCGTCATCTCGCAGAACCCGGTCGCCAACAGCAAGGCGGACAAGGGCGCGACGGTCACGCTGAGGGTCTCGAAGGGCAACCAGTTCGAGATGCCGGACCTGGTGGGCATGACCCAGAAGGAAGCCGAGCAGAAGCTGAAGTCGCTGGGCTGGAACGCTTCCTTCAACGTGCAGAAGGAGACGGTCACCGACCCGTCGAAGCGCGACCTGGTGCTGACGCAACAGCCGGCCAAGGGCACGTCGATCACCAAGGGCACCGCGGTGACCGTGACAGTCGGCCAGCTGGGCATCGGCGGAAGTTGATTCTCTGAACGTGTGAAAAGGGGCGGCTTCCGCGAGGAAGCCGCCCCTTTTTCGTTGCCTGCTACAGACGCGCGGCCGCGGCGAGCGTGCGCATGCCGTTCTCGAGCGTCGCGACCGTCGACTCGGGAACCTCGAAGCCGCAGACCTTGAGCCAGTTCGCAAGCATCCGGTGGCCACCGTCGGTCAGCACCGACTCGGGGTGGAACTGCACACCCTCGACCGGAAGTTCCTTGTGGCGCATGCCCATCACGATGCCGGTCTCGGTCTTGCCGGTGACCTCGAACTCGGCGGGGATCGTCTCCGGCAGCACCGTCAGCGAGTGGTAGCGCGTCGCGATGAACGGCTGCGGCACGCCGGCGAGAACACCCTTGCCCTCGTGGAAGACGATGCTCGTCTTGCCGTGCAACAACTCGGGCGCCCGGTCGACCGTGCCGCCCCAGACCACACCGATGGCCTGGTGGCCGAGGCACACGCCGAAGACGGGCTTGCCGGTGTCGGCACACTTCTTGATGACGTCGATGCTCGCGCCCGCGCGCTCCGGTGTACCGGGGCCGGGGCTGACGAGGACACCGTCGACCTTGCCGATCTCGTCGAGGTCCACCTCGTCGTTGCGCCGCACGACGCACTCCGCACCCAGCTGAGCCAGGTACTGGACCAGGTTGTAGACGAAGCTGTCGTAGTTGTCGACCACGAGCACGCGCATGGACAGAGCCTAGTCGGTCGAGTCGAGTGAGTTAGCTCTCGTCTCCATTGAGGTAAGGCTACCCTAAAATAGGTGTCATGAGTCGCTCCTTGCGCGTCGCGGTCGTCGGCGCTGGACCGGCGGGCGTCTACGCCGCCGACATCCTGACCAAGTCCGACGTCGACGCGCAGATCGACCTCTTCGAGAAGCTGCCGGCGCCCTACGGCCTCGTCCGCTACGGCGTCGCACCGGACCACCCGCGCATCAAGGGCATCGTCACGGCCCTGCAGAAGGTGCTCGACCGTCCGTCGGTCCGCTTCTTCGGCAACGTCGAGTACGGCGTCGACATCAAGCTCGACGACCTGCGCCAGTTCTACGACGCCGTCATCTTCTCCACCGGCGCCTCGGCCGACCGCGCTCTCGACATCCCCGGCATCGACTTGCCCGGCAGCTATGGCGCCGCGGACTTCGTGTCCTGGTACGACGGCCACCCCGACGTCCCGCGCACCTGGCCGTTGGAAGCGCGGTCCGTCGCGGTGCTGGGCGTCGGCAACGTCGCCCTGGACGTGGCCCGCATCCTGGCCAAGACCGCGGACGAACTGCTGGTGACCGAGATCCCCGAGAACGTCTACGAGGGCCTGTCGTCCTCCCCGGTCACGGACGTGCACGTCTTCGGCCGCCGCGGCCCGGCCCAGGCCAAGTTCACACCGCTGGAACTGCGCGAACTCGACCACTCGCCGAACGTCGAGGTGATCGTCCACGCCGAGGGCATCGAGTTCGACGAGGCCTCGATGCACGCGATCAGGACCAACAAGCAGGTCGAGATGATCGTGAAGACCCTCCAGGAGTGGGCGATCCGCGACGTCGGCAACCGACCGCGCCGCCTGCACCTGCACTTCCTGGAGGCACCGGTCGAGGTGCTCGGCTCTGATCACGTCACCGGCCTGCGCACCGAGACCCAGGAGCTGACCGGCGACGGCAACGTCCGCGGCACCGGCGTCTTCACCGACTGGGACGTCCAGGCCGTCTACCGCGCCGTCGGCTACCTCTCGACGCACCTGCCCGACATCCCGTTCGACCACGTCTCGGGCACGATCCCCCACCTCGCTGGCCGCGTGCTGGACCTCGACGAGGTGCCCATGCCCGGCATCTACACGACCGGCTGGATCAAGCGCGGCCCGATCGGCCTCATCGGCCACACCAAGGGCGACGCCCTGGAGACCATCACCAGCCTCCTGGAAGACGCCGCCGCACTCCCCCACGCCACGTCGCCGTCGCCTGCGGCAGTGGTCGAGTTCCTGGAGCAGCGCGGCGTGCCGTTCGTGACCAACGAGGGCTGGGGCCGGCTCGACGCGCACGAGATCGCGCTGGGTGCGGCACACGGCCGTGACCGCGTGAAGGTCGTGTCGCGCGAGGAGATGACCACGATCTCGAACGGCTGAGCTTGAACGGCTGGACGCCGTTCCCCGATGAAGCCGCCATCGCGTGTTCGCGCGATGGCGGTTTCACTATTTCGCTCGCGGCCGTGTGGACACTTTTCCCGTGAACACCGAGCTCCGCAAACGCTTGTTCCGCCTCAACGCCGACCTCGCCGGCAGCAGGTTGTCGGCCGAGGACGCGATCTGGCTCGCCTGCGACCTGCTCGTCGCCGAGGTGGACACACCCGCCGTGGTCGAGCTGGCCACCGCATCCCTCAAGTCCACGTACCCGCCCGAGGCGGCGGAGCTGTTCGAGCAGGTGCTCGCCGAACTGGGCATCGAGCCGATGACCCACCAAGAGGCCTCGTGGTGGTTCGCCCGCGACATCGCCGGACTGATGGCCGCCGGAGAACTCGATCGTCAGGACGGCGAGAACGAGATGCGGGCGATCGGCATCGAGCTCGGCAACATCGAACTCATGCCCGGCAGGCTGTCGCCCGCGGAGATCATCCGCGCCGCCGACGACCGGCTCAGGACGTGGACGGCATGAGTCCCGACCCGCGCAAGCTGCTGCTGCGCCTCAACGCAGACCTCGCCGACAACACGGTCGCCCGGAACGGGAGGGGTGGCTTGTGTGCGACCTGTTGGTCGTCGGCCTCGACTCCCCGCCGTGCACGAACTCTCCGGTGAGCAGCCCACCGGTCTCTGAAAGCGGGAGGACGGCGAGCCTGTGCCCGCTGCCCCCGCGCGCTTCCTCATGCGCAACGACGACGGCGGGATTTTGGTTCCTGCGGCTCCCGGCATCCTGTGGACAACTTCTCCGCCGTACGAGACCACGCTACCCGATCAGCGAGCTGAGCTGGGCAAACAGCGGGTTCAGCGCCATGATCGCAGCTGGACATCACCCGGTCAGGCGACGTGAACTGCAGCTTGCCGAAGAGCAGCTCACTGGGTGGTGACGTTGTTGAACGGCAGCTTCGGCTCCGCCCACGGGAACACCACGAACATCAGCAGCGCGACGATGCCGACGACCAGCACGACGGCCTCGATGACCCGCAGGAACAGCGGGCCCGGCAGGTGCCGCCAGATCCAGCCGTACATCAGCCCTCCGTCATCTCGGGCGGCACGAAGCCGTCGGCCACCGGGTAGCTCTTGGTCTCGATGGCGTGCACGATCAGGCGCTGCTTGTCGGAGAAGCGCGGGTGGCAGGTCGTCAGCGTGAGCAGCCGGGCCTGCTTGTCGGCGGGCACGGTCGCGCCCACCTGGTGCGGGATGGGGGCGATGACCTCACCCTGGGACGGCACGACGATCTCCTGGCCGACGGTCTTCGAGTAGGCCTCGCCGAGAGTCGTCGACAGCGGGGCGACGCCGGCGCAGGCGGCTTCCTTCGACTTCGGGTTCGAGGCCCAGCCGGCGACCTCGTTGCTCATCGGCAGCACCCGGTAGACGTACCACTGGGTCTGGGTCTGCACGACGATCGAGTTGCAGGACTGGAGCAGGTCGAGGTCGTTGAACGGCGCGCCCTTGCCCACGCGGTGGCCGGCGATGGAGAAGTTGCCCGCCTCGCCCGGCTGGGCGGTGTCCTTGTAGTGGCCGGGGCCGATTTCGAGGTGCTTGTCCGTGGTGCCCTCGACGACGGAGAACTTCCAGTCGTTGCCGAACACCGGGATGTACATCTTCGCGAAGGCCTTGCCCTCGATGAGGTTCAGCTGCGACTTGCGGTTCGGGTCGGCCGGGGGCGGCGTGACGACGTTCGAGCTCCATTCGGAGTCGAGCGCGGCGGTCGCGTCCTGCTGTTTCTCCGCGGAGAGCAGGTCGGTCACGTAGACCTCGTAGACGACGAACAGCAGCACGACGAGGCCCATTGTGATGAGGGCTTCGCCGACGCCGCGCACGGCCTTGCGCCCGAGGCTGTCCGGTGGCGGGGCGTTCTTCGCCGGAGGCTCGTCGACGTAGTACTCGTCATCGTCGTAGTACTCGTCGTCGTAGTCGTCCTCTACGCGCGGGATCACCTCGGTGGGCGGATCGACCGGGCGGGGACGCGGGGGTGGCATCGGCCTGCGGGGCATTCCGCCCGGCGGCGTTCCGGGAGGCGGAACGGGACGGCCGGGCTGGGGCATGCCGCGTGCGGGCGTGCCGGGAGGCGGGCCGGGGAAGGGCGGACGCTGCTGGGCGTTCGGAGGCAGGCTTCCGGAGAAAGCACTGGTGAACTGGGTTGCCTCGGGCGGCGGCACGGGGTGGGGGGTCGGTGTGGCCCGCACGTGCTGCAGGTCATCACGACGAGGTACAGGACGCCGTGGAGGCGGCTGCTGGGGTCCCGAGTTCACCTGAGAACCTCCGCGCGGACTGTGAACTGAAAACAACTGCGTCTACAAGGATGGTTCGCTGACCACCGCCGCTACGTTAACGTGTCTACTGAGTAGTGCACGTAAACTCGCGTCACTCACGGATATCCACGTCAGGCGAGGACAGCATGCCCAAGTCGAAGGTCCGGAAGAAGGCGGTCTACACCGCACCCACTGACCGCCGCACGCCGGTCAAGGTCAAGGCAGCGGGGCCGTCTCACCCGGTCTACGTCGTTGTCATGCTCGGCTTCATGCTGCTGGGCCTCGCGTGGCTGGTCGTCAACTACATCGCGGCCGAGAAGATCCCGTTCATGCTCGAGCTGGGCGCGTGGAACTTCGCCATCGGCTTCGCGCTGATGATCATCGGCCTGCTGATGACGATGCGCTGGCGCTGAGCGCTCGGCAAGTCACTGTTCGTACAGGTCGGCCCGGACGTCACACGTCCGGGCCGACCTTTGTTCGTGCCAGGTTCACCTGGTTCATCTGTGCGTCACCGAAGCACACGGCTGTAAGTCATCCCCATTGGGGACAAGTCCTGTGGACAACTTTGCACCAAAATGCACAAGCGACGGTTTTCCCTCATGCGGAGCCGTTCAGTTGTCCACATTTCATGCGGGACACTCGACAGTGTGACTCGAACCTGGTCGACGCCCGCCCCGCTGGTCGCCACCGCGTGGGTGGCCGCTCTCGCCCTCGCCGTCGCGACGTTCATCGCCGACGACAACGCGGGCCGTCTCCTCATCGGACTGGCAACGCTGCTGGTCACCGGCTTCGCGGCGTTCGCGTCGATCGCACGCCCGAGGCTCACCGCGGACGTCGACGGCCTGGCCGTGCGCGGGTTCACGGGCACGACGCTGCTGCCGTGGCACGAGGTGAAGGTCAAGCTGCAGACCACCCGCCGGCTCGGCAGGGAACAGCAGACATTGGAACTCGACGCCGACGACCGTCTCGTGGTGCTCACGAGGCTCGATCTCGGCGCCGATCCCGAAGAAGTCGCCGGAGTGCTGCACGCACTGCGGCCGTGAATCAGTTCTAGCGGCAGGTCCTGGCGTACTCGAGGATCACTTCGGCCGCCGTGTCGAGTTCGGAGGCACGCAACACGAACATGACTCCGAGCAACAACGCGGCCGCCGCCACAGCGCCGATCTGGTAGGCGTTGCGGTTCTTCGCGGGCGCCTTGACCATGGCGAGCGTCAGCAGGCCGCCGATCACGAACCCGCCGAGGTGCCCGAGCAGCGAGGCGTTGGTGAAGAGGTTCGACACCAGGTTGATGCCGACGACCACGAGGATCGTCGAGATGTCGCGCTTCTGGCGCTTGAACACGATCAGCAGCGCGCCCATCAGGCCGAACACCGCACCGGACGCACCGGCGAGCTGCTGGCAGACGGTGCCGAAGAAGAACGCCGCCGCACTGCCGCCGAGCAGCGACAGGAAGTAGACGGCGCTGTACCGCAGCTTGCCCAGTTCCTGCTCGACCACGGGGCCCACCACGAAGAGCGCGGCCATGTTGAGCGCGAGGTGGAGCAGGCCGAAGTGCATGAACCCCGACGTGAGGATCCGCCACCACTCACCGTTGGCGGTGAGCTCCGGGATCATCGACGTCGCGGTGAACAGGCCGGCCCGCGAGTTGTTCATCGGGCTGCCGGACTGGACGACGGTGACCACGTACGCGAGCACGTTCAGCGCGATCATGACCTGCGTGATGATCGGACGGCCGTTCGAGACCACCGCACCCGCGGACGTGCGGGCTTGGCGAACCGTGCGGGCGCCCTCGTTCACGCAGTCGACGCACTGCATGCCGACCGAGGCGTCGCGCAGACAGTCCGGGCACGCCGGACGGTCGCACCTGCTGCAGCGCAGCCGGGTAGGCCGATCGGAATGACGTGCGCAGACCGGGATGTCCGGCTGCGCTCCGATCGGCCCGTCCGGTGGCACGGGGGCGTTGCTCACGCGCGTTCGATCGTGATCCGCTCGATCTTGATGTCGTTGACCGGACGGTCGCCCGCACCGGTCGTGGTGCCGCCGATCGCGTCGACGACGTTGCGCGAGTCCTGGTCGGCGACCTCACCGAAGATCGTGTGCTTGAAGTTCAGCCACGTCGTCGGCGCCACGGTGATGAAGAACTGGGAGCCGTTGGTGTTGGGCCCGGCGTTCGCCATCGCGAGCAGGTAGGGCTTGTTGAACTGCAGTTCGGAGTTGAACTCGTCCGCGAAGCGGTAGCCGGGGCCACCGCGACCGGTGCCGGTCGGGTCACCGGTCTGGAGCATGAAGCCGGCGATCACGCGGTGGAACAGGGTGCCGTCGTAGAACGGACCCGTCTTGGTGCCACTCGCGTTCGCTTCGGTGTAGGTCTTCGTGCCCTCGGCGAGCCCGACGAAGTTCGCCACCGTCTTGGGGGCGTGGTCGGGGAACAGGTTGATGCGGATGTCGCCCTGCGTGGTGTGCAGGGTCGCCGTCACCTTGGTCCCGACGAAGGATTCATTGCTGTCAGCCACCACCCCATCGTGCCATCCACGGGCGGCGATGTTCAGAAAGGGGCACGATGGGTACCTCTATGACATCACCGGACGACAACGTGTGGAGCAGAGATGGACGAGGTGGACGTCATGACCCGTGCCGGCGAGAACGTTGGCAAGGCTGTCGGCACCGGTCTGAAGGCCGCGCGTCAGGGTGTCGTTCGCGCTGGTCACGCCGCTGAGGTCAAGCTCGCCGAGCGTGGCATCACGGCGGATCAGGTTCGCGGCGCACTCGTCGAGCGGGCTGACACGCTCATGGGCAAGGCCGAGGACTGGGAGAAGCAGACTCGTCGCTCTCGCAAGCGCCTCGCCAAGAAGAGCGCGAAGACTCGCGCCGACCTCATGGGCAAGGCCGAGGTCGTGCGCAAGGAAGTGAAGAAGGCGGCGAAGAGCGCGCGCAAGGACGCGAAGGTGCGCGCCAAGGAGATCCGCAAGGCCGCGGCCCAGCTCGGTGCCGACGCACCGAAGCGCCGTCGCTGGCCGTGGGTGCTCGGTCTTCTGATCGCAGCCGCGGCAGCCGGCTACGTCGCGATGACGCGTCGGCCGCAGGAGGTCCACCTGCAGGACGAGGAGCAGGTTCCGCACGCGGAGCCCGTCCTCAACGGGCAGGTGCCCTCCCAGAAGGAGCCGATCAAGTGAGCAACGGCGACCGCTGAAGTTCGCCGTGTCTTCCACCGCCCCCGTGCAGAGCTGCGCGGGGGCGGTGTCGTGCGCTGGTGGTGTGGCCCGGAACGTTGCCGGGCGAATTCGCGGTCAGACGGGTGCATCGTGGTGCCGCCCCCACGTCCTCATACTGGATGTATGGGGACGTGGGGGCGGTGCCGCGAGGCGCCCTGCTGAGCGTGAATTCGCCCGCCAACGGGCCGGGTCACGCCACTAGATCTTGAGGCCCTTGATCGCCTCTTCGGCGATGCGACGGGCCTTGATCGACTGTTTCTGGTTGCTGGTGACGACCACTGCGGCGTTGCTCTTCGCCACGGCGTAGACGACGCCGCCTTCGTTGCTCACGTACCCTCCGGTCCAGCCGGTGGGCGAGTTCGCGGGCTGTGAACCGTCCGGCGCCGCCTCGTTCACGATGCGCTTGGCGATGCCCTCATCCCCCACGTAGACCCGCACGGTCAGCTGGACCTCAGTCGCATTCGCGTAGAAGAAGCACGCCGGGTGAGGTTCGTCCGTTGACAGTTTCACTTTGGGAACGCGCTGTCCGTTGGCTTCCGCGACGAAACCGGTCGCCAGGTACGGGCACGTGCCGTCGTTCACGGGCTTGGGCGCGGGCGGCACTGTCGGAGCCGCGCTGGTAGTGGTCGTGACCTGCTGGGGCTGGGTCGTGGGAACCGGCACGTCCTGGGCGACGGGGGTGCCGCATGCGGCGAGGACGCCGAGCAGGGGCAGCAGCAGTGCTCGTTTCATAGGGGCAACAGTCAACCAGATACCAAAAGCGCCTCTAGCGGGACACTCTAGATTGGTCCATACCTTTTGTGCCCTGCCCCCCGTCTCCCGCCCTGGAAGGACCCGATCATGGAGTTCCTGGAACAACGACGAGAGCACGCTCTGGCTCTCTTCCGCATCATCATCGGTTTGTTCTTCGTGTTCCACGGCGTGCAGAAGCTGTCCAAGGGCGTCGACCTGCTCTCGTGGCCGTCCGGCCCGATGGCCCTCATCGAGTTGATCGGCGGTGGCCTCATCCTCATCGGACTGTGGACGCGCTGGGCCGCGTTGCTCAGCTCCGGCGCCATGGCCTACGCCTACTTCGTGGTGCACCAGCCGAAGGCTCTGCTGCCGATCGAGAACGGCGGCGAGCTCGCGGCGATCTACTCGTGGGCGTTCCTGCTGTTGGCGTTCACAGGTGCCGGCGCGTGGAGCATCGACGCCCTGCGCAAGGCGCCTAAGAAGTCACTCGCCTCGGCGTGACGTGATGTGCGGAATGCACTGAAGCCCTGTTCGCAACGGCGCGAACAGGGCTTCGGTGAAAGCGGATGGAGACGAGGGGAATCGAACCCCTAACCCCCGCCTTGCAAAGGCGGTGCTCTGCCAATTGAGCTACGTCCCCAAGCCTGGGGGCGGCGAACCGCCCGTCAGAGCGAAGATCAGTCGGTGGGAGCGGTGGCCTCGCGCCACAGGTCCGCGTCGGCCTTGGCCGAACGGCTGCGCTTGACGAAGAACAGAACCGCACCGGCGACCACGACGAGTGCGATGATCTTCTTAGCCACTGGAAACCCTCCAAGACTGTTAATGCCCCGACCTACCGCACCAGCCTACAGGCTTTGCGAGACTTGGGCCGGGGCTCTGGGACACGGTCCCAGACAAGAATGATGATTCGAAAGAAAATCGAGTGGGCCTAGGAGGACTTGAACCTCCGACCTCTTCATTATCAGTGAAGCGCTCTAACCGCCTGAGCTATAGGCCCTCGATCATCACCCCTTGGGGCAACGAGGAAGACCTTACAGGATCGTCCTCGTTGCTCCCAAATCAGGGGGTCACTCTCGTTCCGACAACGTGAGTTCCAGGCCGCCGGCCAGATCCGCGGACACGTTGTAGACGAACGCGCCAACGGTTGCGAGGGCCGTGAACAGCACGATGTTGACCGCGCCGATGATCGCCGAGACGCCGAAGACGCGGCCGGCGCTGATCAACGGTTCGCCCGGCTCGTTGGCCTGGAGCAGGTCGTTCGCGGTGCTGTTGATCTTGTCCCAGACGCCCATGCCGTGCAGGACGCCGTAGAGCACGCCGACCGCCACGAGCCAGACGAAGAACAGCGCGACGCCCAGCACCAGGGCGAGCTTGAGGACCGACCACGGGTCGACGCGCTTCACCTGGAGCGATGCGCGGCGCGGGCCACGGCCGGGGCGGCGGGCCGACGGGCTGGACGCGGCGGGGCGGGCTCCGCTGTTGCCCATGTTCACCGACGTGCGGCTGCTGCCCAGGCCGACCGGCACGGCCGAGCCCGTGACCACGGGCTTCTGCACCTTGACGGTGTCCGGGTCGGTCTGCGGGAAGGCCGGAGCCGGTTCGGCGGCGGACGGCACGGGCGGTGCACCCGGAGCCACGTACGTCTCCGTCGCGTCGCTCTGGGCGGCCTCCGTGTCGTTCGTCACCCGCTGCCAGGGCGGCGGCGCCGAGACGACGACCGGCTCGTCGGCGGGTGCCGGGGTGGCACTGCCGAGCGAGACGGTCTTCTCCTCAGCCGGCGCAGGAGCCGGGGTCGGCGTGGCAGCCGGAGCGGGTGTGGCCGAGGCCGCGGGTGCGGCCGGCTTCTCCTCGGCGGGTGCCGCGGCCTCGGCCGCCTTCTCCGCCGACACGGGCTTGGTCTTGTCCTGCGCGGTTCCACCCGAGGAACCGGAGGCCGCAGCCGAGTCCGCCTTCTTCTCCGCCGGCTTCTGCGCGGAGTTCTGCGGAGTCGGTTTGGTGATCACCGCGGTCTTGTCCGCGTCCCGACCTTCGCGGTTCTCGGGTGGAGTCACGAGCTTGTCCTTGACCTCTCGCTAGCGAATCCGACTACTCAGCCGAGTCGGTGGGGGTGGCTGCCTGGTCAGCGGCAGAGTCCTCCGCGGCAGACGCCTCACTGATGATGACGTCGCTGGGCTCGTCCGCGTTGCGTGCGACGGCGATCAAAGTGGTGCTCTCGCCGAGGTTCATCAGCCGCACGCCCTTCGTCTGCCGTCCAGCCTTGCGCACCTGCTCGGCCCGAGTCCTGATGACCCCGCCGCTCGAGGTGATGGCGTAGAGCTCGTCGTCGACGTCGACGATGAGCGCGCCCACCAGCCTGCCACGTCGGCGGTCGTGCTGAATGGTCAGCACACCCTTGCCGCCACGCCCCTGGACCGGGTAGTCCTCGATGGGCGTTCGCTTCGAGTACCCACCGTCCGTCGCGACCAAAACGAACAGCCCCTCTTGGACGACACCGACGGAAAGCAGCTCGTCATCGGCGTTGAACCGCATGCCCTGCACGCCTGACGTGGCACGACCCATCGGGCGCAGCACGTCGTCGGTGGCGTGGAAGCGGATCGACTGGCCGTCCGCGGACACCATGAGCAGGTCGTCATCTGCTGAGCACAGCACGGCACCGACCAGCTCGTCGTCCTCACGCAGGTTGATGCCGATTAGTCCACCCGATCGGTTGGAGTCGAAGTCGGACAGCTTCGACTTCTTCACCAGACCCTTTCGGGTGGCCAGCACGAGGTACGGCGACACGTCGTAGTTCTTGATCTGGATGACCTGCGCGATCTCCTCCTCCGGCTGGAACGCGAGGAGGTTCGCGACGTGCTGGCCGCGGGCGTTGCGGTTCGCCTCAGGCAGCTCGTACGCCTTCGTGCGGTACACCCGGCCCTTGTTCGTGAAGAACAGGATCCAGTCGTGCGTCGAGCACACGAAGAAGTGCGCGACGATGTCGTCCTGCTTGAGCTGTGCGCCCTGCACGCCCTTGCCGCCGCGCTTCTGCGCCCGGTAGAGGTCGGTCTTGGTGCGCTTCGCGTAGCCGGTGCGCGTGATCGTGACGACCACGTCCTCGACCGCGATCAGGTCCTCCATGGACACGTCGCCGTCGAACGGGATGATCTCCGTGCGCCGGTCGTCGCCGTACTTGTCCACAATGGCCATGAGCTCGTCGCGCACGATGGCGCGCTGCCGCTCCGGCTTCGCGAGGATGTCCTTCAGGTCCGCGATCTCGACCTCGATCTCGGCCAGCTGGTCGATGATCTTCTGGCGTTCCAGTGCGGCCAGGCGGCGCAGCTGCATCTCCAGGATCGCGTTCGCCTGGATCTCGTCGACGGCGAGCAGCTCCATCAGGCCCGTGCGCGCGATGTCCGGCGTCTGCGACCGGCGGATCAACGCGATGACCTCGTCGAGGTGGTCGAGCGCCTTGACCAGACCGCGCAACAGGTGCGCGCGTTCCTCGGCCTTGCGCAGGCGGAACCTGGTCCGCCGGACGATGACCTCGATCTGGTGCTTCACGTAGTGGCGGATCATCTGGTCGAGCCGCAGGGTGCGCGGCACGCCGTCGACCAGCGCCAGCATGTTCACGCCGAACGAGTACTGCAGCTGGGTGTGCTTGTAGAGGTTGTTCAGCACGACCTTCGCCACCGCGTCGCGCTTCAGCGTGATCACGATGCGCATGCCGCTGCGGCTGTTCGACTCGTCCGCGATGTTCGAGATGCCCGTGAGCTTCGCGTCACGCACGAGCGCGGCGATGTTCTCGACGAGGTTGTCGGGGTTGACCTGGTAGGGCAGCTCGGTGACGACCAGGATCGTGCGGCCCTTGGCGTCCTCGTCGACCTCGATGACGGCGCGCATCTTGACCGAACCACGGCCGGTGCGGTACGCGTCCTGGATGCCCGAGTTGCCGAGGATCTGGCCGTACGTCGGGAAGTCCGGGCCCTTGATCCGCTCGATCACGGCTTCGAGGGTCTCCTCGTCGGAGGCCTCCCAGTTGTCCAGCGCCCACACGACGCCCGACGCGACCTCGCGGAGGTTGTGCGGCGGGATGTTCGTCGCCATGCCGACCGCGATGCCCGAGCTGCCGTTGATCAGCAGGTTCGGGATGCGGGACGGCAGGACCGTCGGCTCCTGGATGCGGCCGTCGTAGTTGTCGCGGAAGTCGACGGTCTCTTCCTCGATGTCCGCGAGCATCTGCATGGCCAGCGGGGTCAGGCGGCACTCGGTGTAGCGCATGGCGGCGGCCGGGTCGTTGCCCGGCGAGCCGAAGTTGCCCTGGCCGTCGATCAGCGGGTACCGCATGGCCCACGGCTGGGCGAGCCGCACGAGCGCGTCGTAGATCGACGAGTCGCCGTGCGGGTGGTAGTTGCCCATCACGTCGCCGACGACGCGGGCGCACTTGTTGTAGCCGCGGTCCGGCCGGAACCCCGAGTCGAACATCGAGTAGAGCACGCGGATGTGGACGGGCTTGAGTCCGTCACGCACGTCCGGCAGTGCTCGGCCGACGATGACGCTCATCGCGTACGCGATGTAGGAGTTCTGCATCTCCTGCTGGATGTCGACCGGCTCGGTGCGGTCGTGCTCCGGCGGAAGGGTCGTCTCAGTCACGGTTCTTCTTTCCTCTTCGCCAGCCGTGGATGTCTAGAAGGGACCGGACTCAGACGTCCAGGAACTTCACGTCCTTGGCATTACGCGTGATGAACGAGCGGCGCGCCTCGACGTCCTCACCCATGAGCACGCTGAACAGCTCGTCGGCGGTGGCGGCGTCGTCCATGGTGACCTGGAGGAGCACCCGGTTCGCCGGGTCCATCGTGGTCTCCCACAGCTCCGCGGCGTTCATCTCGCCGAGACCCTTGTAGCGCTGGATGTTGTCGTCCTTGCCGAGCTTCTTGCCGGCGGCGAGGCCTTCCTTGATCAGGCCGTCGCGCTCGCGGTCGGAGTACGCGTACTCCGGCTCGATCCGCTGCCACTTGATCTTGTAGAGCGGCGGCTGGGCGAGGTAGACGTGGCCGTGTTCGAGGAGCGGCTGCATGAAGCGGAACAGCAGAGTGAGCAGCAGCGTGCGGATGTGCTGCCCGTCGACGTCGGCGTCCGCCATCAGGATGATCTTGTGATAGCGCAGCTTCGACAGGTCGAACTCGTCGTGGATGCTCGTGCCCAGAGCGGTGATCATGCTCTGGACCTCGTTGTTCTTCAGCACGCGGTCGATGCGCGCCTTCTCCACGTTGATGATCTTGCCGCGAATCGGCAGGATGGCCTGGTACATGGAGTCCCGGCCTTCCTTGGCCGAGCCGCCGGCGGAGTCACCCTCGACGACGTAGAGCTCGCACTCCTCCGGGTTGGTGGAGCGGCAGTCCTTCAGCTTGCCGGGCAGGCCGCCGATGTCCAGCGCACCCTTGCGGCGCACCAGTTCACGGGCCTTGCGCGCGGCCATGCGGGCCTGGGCCGACGAGACCGCCTTGCTGACGATCGTCTTCGCCTCGTTGGGGTGACGCTCGAACCAGTCGGCCAGGTGCTCGTTCGTCGACTTCTGCACGAACGACTTCGCCTCGCTGTTGCCCAGCTTGGTCTTCGTCTGGCCCTCGAACTGGGGTTCCTTCAGCTTCACCGAGATGATCGCGGCGAGACCCTCGCGGATGTCGTCGCCGGTGAGGTTCGTGTCCTTCTCCTTGAGGAGCTTCTTCTCGCGCGCGTACTCGTTGACCACTCGGGTCAGCGCGGCGCGGAAGCCTTCCTCGTGGGTACCGCCCTCGTGCGTGTTGATCGTGTTCGCGAAGGTGTAGACCGAGGCCGTGTAGCCGGTGTTCCACTGCATCGCGACCTCGACCTGGAGGTCCTCACCCTGCGCTTCGAAGCCGATGACCTTCTGGTGCACGGCATCGCGCGTGTGGTTGATGTGGCGGACGAAGTCCTCGAGCCCACCGGGGTAGTGGTAGACGCGTTCCTTCACCGCGGCCTGGTGGCCCTCGGCGTCGGCTTCCTCGTCCTCCTCCGAGACCCGCTCGTCGCGCAGGATGATGGTGATCCCCTTGTTGAGGAACGCCATCTCCTGCAGGCGGCGCGCGATCGTCTCGACGTTGTACGTCGTCGTCTCGAAGATCTCCGGGTCGGCCCAGAACGTGACCGTGGTGCCGGTCTCGTCGGTCGCCTCGCCCTGGCGCAGCTCGTGCGCGGGCTTGGAGGCCTCGTAGCGCTGGGTCCAGACGTGACCCTGGCGCCTGATCTCGAGGTCGACGGCGGTGGACAGCGCGTTCACCACGGAGATGCCGACACCGTGCAGACCGCCGGACACCGCGTAGGAGTCGCTGTCGAACTTGCCACCCGCGTGCAGCTTGGTCATGACGACCTCGACGGTCGGCACGTTCTCGACCGGGTGCATGTCGATCGGGATGCCACGACCGTCGTCGATCACCCGGACGCCGCCGTTGGCCAGCAGGGTGACGTCGACCTTCGTCGCGTAACCGGCCATCGCCTCGTCGACGGAGTTGTCCACAACCTCCTGGACCAGGTGGTGCAGACCGCGCTCGCCGGTCGAGCCGATGTACATGCCGGGCCTCTTGCGCACTGCCTCGAGGCCTTCGAGGACGGTGATCGAGGACGCGCCGTACTCATTCTTCTTAGCTGACACGGGCCTGGAGTCTCCTCGCTGATGCGGGCAGGACCCGCACGGTGATGGGTGACGCTCCTGTGATTCTACCGGTGCACCCCGACAGAACGGGGCCAAGGACACCTTTGATTCGGTCACAGAGCGCCTCAAGCGCCACCGGACGGGTCAGGACCGCTGAAAAGGGGGTTCAAATCCGCAGGTGAACGCTCATTGAGCCGCAGAATCGCCGCTGAGGCCTTGACAGGACCTCACCCGTAGGTGTCACGCGGACCGCGCCCAGGCGCGTGCCTGGGGCCGTGTCGCCAGCTGGGAGCGTCCGGTCCCTTGATCCTGAGCCTTTTGACGACGCCGTTGCCCACACCCGCGGCGATCCGTTTGATCAGCTCGCGCTGCAGAAGGCGCAGCTGGGTGGCCCACGCCGTCGACGACGCCTGGACCGTCAGTTCCCCGTCACTGAGAGCGATTGGCACCGCGTGCTCGGCGACGTCCTCACCTACTAATTTTGCCCAACGACCGAAGACCTGGCCACCCTGCAGCTGCTCGACCCAGCCGCGGTCCGCCGCGATCCTGGACGCGATCCGCCCGAGCGGCTGGGGGTCGCGGTCGTCCGGGCCCGGACCCGACCAGCGACGCCGCCGCTTGTTGACCGGACGGCCCTTCGCCTTGCTCCCCGGCACCCGTCCACGGGCCTTCGCGGCCGCTTTCGCCGCCTCCAGAGCAGCTCGGGCGAGGTCCGAACCCTTCAGCTGCTCACCCTCAGGTGTGAATGAACCTGTGGACAAGTCCGGATTTGTGACGGAGTTATCCACACCATCCACAGACTTGTCCCCAGATGTGTGGGCGGACACACCCGATCGAGCTGCATGTGGGGGCTTCGAACCCCGAGAGTCAGCCTCCGAGTCAGACACGCCGTACCTCCCCGCCCTGTACCTCGAACCGGGCACCGACCAGCTCGTCCGGAACGTCCTCGGCCACCGCCGCGGTGATCAGCACCTGCTCGGCGGCGGCCGCCACCTTGGCCAGTTGCCGACGCCGGCCGCGGTCGAGTTCCGCGAACACATCGTCCAGCACGAGCACCGGTTCGATGCCGTCGACACGCATCAGTTCGTACCCGCCGAGCCGCAGGGCGAGCGCGAAAGACCATGACTCTCCGTGACTGGCGTAGCCCTTCGCCGGCAGTTCGCCGAGCGTCAGGTCCAGGTCGTCCCGGTGGGGACCGACGAGGCACACGCCCCGTTCGATCTCCTGCCGCCGCACCCGGTCGAGCTCGGCCAGCAGCAGGTCCTCGATGCTCTCCCTGTCCTCCGGCAGGTCGCCGACGCTCGACCGGTACGAGATGAGCGCCGGACGCGACTCCGGAGCGACCTCCGCGTACGCCGAGGTCACGTGGTCCGCCATGTCGCGGATCAGCTTCAACCGCGCGGCCAGCAGCTCCGCGCCGTGCTTGGCGAGATGCCCGTCCCAGACGTCGAGCGTCGAGAGGTCCGCTGATCGGGAGTGCTTCACCGTCTTCAACAACGCGCTGCGCTGCTTCAGGACACGGTCGTAGTCACTGCGGACACCGGCATAACGCGGTGCGCGCAGCACGAGCATCTCGTCGAGGAACCGCCGCCGGTCGCTCGGATCGCCCCGCACCAGAGACAGGTCCTCCGGTGCGAACAACACGGTGCGCAGGATCCCGAGCACGTCACGCGGACGCGGCACCGGACCCCGGTTGATCCGCGCCCGGTTCGACTTGCCGGCCGTGATCTCCAGTTCGACGAGCAGCTCGCGGTCGTCGTTGACCACGGCCGCCCGCACGACGGCGCGCTGGGCGCCGTGCCGGATCAGCGGTCCGTCACTGGAGACGCGGTGCGAACCCAGCGTCGCCACGTACCCGATCGCCTCGACCAGGTTCGTCTTGCCCTGGCCGTTGCGGCCGACGAGCACCGACGCGCCGGGCTCGAGCTCCAGGTCGGCGAGCTCCCACGACCGGAAGTCGCTGACCTGGAGATGTCTGACGTGCACTCTCGCTAGCCCTGGGTGCTGCCGCCGCCGGACGACGGTCCGGCGAGGTGCACCGAGTGACCACCGAACTGGTTGCGCAGCGCGGCGACCGCACGCATCGCGGGCGAGTCCTCCTGCCGCGACTGGAACCTCGCGAAGAGCGCGGCGGAGATCACCGGGAGCGGCACCGCGTTGTTGATGCCCTCCTCGACGGTCCACCGGCCCTCGCCCGAGTCCTCGACGTACCCGCGCAGGTCGTCGAGCTCCGGGTCGGACTGCAGCGCGCGCACCAGCAGGTCGAGCAGCCACGACCGCACGACGGTTCCGCGCTGCCAGGCCGAGATCACCGCGGGCACGTTGTCCACGACGTCGGTCTTGTCGAGCAGCTCGAAGCCCTCGGCGTACGCCTGCATCAGGCCGTACTCGATGCCGTTGTGGACCATCTTCGAGTAGTGGCCGGCGCCGACCTTGCCCGCGTGCGCGAAGCCCTCCTCGCGCGGCCCCTCCGGACGCAGCGCGTCGAAGATCGGCATCGCCTGCTCGACGTGCGCGGCGTCGCCGCCGACCATCAGCGCGTAGCCGTTCTCGAGGCCCCACACACCGCCGGACACACCGCAGTCGATGTAGCCGATCTCCTTCTTCGCCAACAGGTCCGCGTGGACCCGGTCGTCGGTGAACTTGGAGTTGCCGCCGTCGACGACGAGGTCGCCCGGCGACAGGAGCTCGGACAGTTCCTTCACGGTGTTACGGGTGATGTCGCCGGCGGGCACCATCACCCACACCACGCGCGGCGCTTCGAGCTTGGACACCATGTCCGCCAACGACTCCGAGTCGCTGACCTCGGGGTTGCGGTCGTAGCCGATCACCTCGTGACCGGCCCGGCGCACCCGCTCGCGCATGTTGAAACCCATCTTGCCGAGGCCGACGAGTCCGAGCTGCACGGTGTTCTCCCCTGTGTTCTTCTGGTACCCGGTAAGGGTTTTCTCAGCCGGGAAGGCGAACGGGCATGAGCAGGTACAGGTAGCCCGGCGCCACGTTCCCATCCTCGTCCACCGGCTTCAGCAATGCCGGTCGGCTGGGTGTGGTGAAGGACAAGTGGACTTTCTGCGTGCGGACCGCACCGAGTCCGTCGAGCAGGTAGCCCGGGTTGAACGCGATGGTGACCGCGTCGCCCGTGTACTCGACGGGGAGCTCTTCCTCGGCCGAACCCTCGTCGTCGCCACCGGCGGACAGGCGCAGACCACCGTCGACGAACTCGAGGCGCACCTGCGTGCCGCGCTCGGCGACGAGCGACACGCGCTTGATCGCCTGCTGCAGCGCGTCGATGTCGATGATCGCCGCGGCGCTGTGCTCGGAGGGCAGCAACTGGCGGTACTTCGGGAAGTCCGCGTCGAGCAGGCGGGTGGTGGTCCGCTTGCCGGAGCCGGAGAGACCGAGCAGTCCGTCGTTGGCCGCGAGCGACATCTCGACCTTGCTGCCGGACGAGCCGAGCGTCTTGGCCGCGTCGCCGAGCGTGCGGGCCGGGACGAGGACCGCGACCTCGCCGAGGGTCGCGTCCGGCTCCCAGGGGAACTCCCGCATGGCGAGCCGGAACCGGTCGGTGGCGACGAGGGTCAGCTTGCCCTCGCCGATCTCGACGCGGACGCCGGTCAGCATCGGGAGCGTGTCGTCCTTGCCGGCCGCGACGGCGACCTGGCTGACCGCCTCGCCGAAGACCTCGCCGGGGAGCTCACCGATCAACTGGGGCATCGAGGGCAGGGCCGGGTAGTCCTCGACCGGCATCGTCGGGAGGCTGAACCGGGCACTGCCACAGCTGATCATCATCCGAGCGCCGTCGACCGCGATCTCGACGGGGTGGTTCGGTAGCGCCTTGGTGATGTCGGCGAGAAGACGCCCGGAGACCAGAGCTCGGCCACCGTCGGCGATCGTCGCCGGGACACCGACCTGAGCGGAGACCTCGTAGTCGAACCCGGACACCGTCAGCGAATCGTCAGACTCCGCGTCGAGCAGCACGCCGCCCAGCACGGGGACCGGCGGACGGGACGGAAGGCTGCGAGCGACCCAGGCGACAGCGTCGGCCAGGCCGTCGCGTTCGACGCGGATCTTCATGAGGCGTCCTTTCCTCGACAGTCGACAAGCCCAACCACGACAACGTGCCAGTGGGGGTTAGGGAGCCTCGACCTCGGCTGACCGAGGTGCGGAGCAACCACGTTAGAGCGTCCTGGCCCTTCCCGTCACTTCGGGGTTCGGGCACCGATCCCCGGGAGCTGTCCACCGCTGTTTTGCTTTTGAGTTCTTCCTAGAAGAGATCAAACAGCAGTAACAGTAAGGGTTGTGGATTGTGGGGACAGCCCTTGAACATGCAGGTCAAGGGGGCACCCACCATGTGGACTAAGGGGGGACAGCACCCGGGGACAGATCGACGCACCTGGGGACAACCAGTTGTGCACAGCTCTCGATCCACAGATCGTCCACAGTTGTCCCCGGGTGCGTCCCCGGGTGCGGGCCAGTTGTACCCGGGTGTTCAACAGGCTTCTGTGGCCAGATCGTGGCCGGGGCCACAGACTTTTCCAGTTGTCCCCACCCCTTCGAGTGCCGGGGGCGAACAGAAAGCCTCGCCGCGCGGCGGATCGAGCCTCGTCTACCCGGGTACGTGTGCGGCGCGTGGTGGTGGTTGGAGCCGCACGGACTGATGCAGTCCCATCGTTGCGCCGAAGCCGTCCCCGGGTGTTGGCCGTCGAGCCGCGGCCAACACCCGGGTGCTCGCCTCTCGCCCCGCCGGTCGCGTCCCCAGGCGCCGGGAGCCGGTCGCCGGCTCCGTCTCGGGCGTGCGAAAAAGGGGCCCTCCGCGATGGAGGACCCCTTCGTTGCCACCCGGGCGAGATCAGGGAGTGTGGCGGGCGCGCTGCTTGATGCGCGACGTCAGCTCCTGCACCTGGTCGTAGATCCGCCGGCGTTCGGCCATCTCCTTGCGGATCTTCTTGTCCGCGTGCATGACCGTCGTGTGGTCGCGGCCGCCGAACGTCTGGCCGATCTTCGGCAGCGACAGGTCGGTCAGTTCGCGGCACAGGTACATGGAGATCTGCCGTGCCTGCGCGAGCGCCTTCGTCTTGCCGGGGCCGCACAGGTCGTCGATCGAGACCTGGAAGAACTCGGCGGTGACCGCCATGATCATCGGTGCGGTGATCTCCGGCGCGTGCGAGTCGGGGATCAGGTCGCGCAGCACGATCTCGGCGAGCTGGATGTCGACCGGCTGCCGGTTGAGCGACGCGAACGCCGTGACGCGGATGAGCGCGCCTTCGAGCTCGCGGATGTTCCGCTCGATGCGGGAGGCGATGAACTCCAGCACGTCGGCCGGGGCCGCGAGCCGGTCCTGCGCCGCCTTCTTGCGGAGGATCGCGATCCGGGTCTCCAGCTCGGGCGGCTGGATGTCCGTGATCAGACCCCACTCGAACCGCGTGCGCAGACGGTCTTCCAGCGTCTCCAGCCGCTTGGGCGGCCGGTCGCTCGACACCACGATCTGCTTGTTCGTGTTGTGGAGCGTGTTGAACGTGTGGAAGAACTCCTCCTGCGTACCTTCCTTGCCCTCCAGGAACTGGATGTCGTCGACGAGCAGAACGTCGATGTCCCGGTAGCGGCGCTGGAAGGCGACCTTGCGGTCGTCACGCAGCGAGTTGATGAAGTCGTTGGTGAACTCCTCAGTCGACACGTACCGCACGCGCATGCCGGGGAACAGGCGCTGGGCGTAGTGCCCGACGGCGTGCAGCAGGTGCGTCTTGCCGAGACCGCTCTCGCCCCAGATGAAGAGCGGGTTGTACGCCCTGGCCGGAGCCTCGGCCACCGCGACGGCCGCGGCGTGCGCGAACCGGTTCGAGGCGCCGATGACGAACGTGTCGAAGTTGTACTTCTCGTTCAGCCGGGTCTGCGACGGCGACGGGTTCGCGGGCCGCGTGTACGGCAGGTTCGCGTTCGGCGCCGCGGCGACCGCCGCGTTGGCGGTGTTGAAGGTCGGCCAGATCTCGGTGACCGCGGCGAGCGCGTCTCCGGCCTCGTCGACCTCTTCCTCGGCACCGTCGGCGGCGACCGCGTCCTCCGTGATCACGGGGCCGGGCGTGTCGCCGTTCGTGATGCCGGGAGCCGACGGGATCTGGACCGGCGCCACGGGCTGGATCGCCTGGACCGGGATCGGCGTGGTGGGCGGGCTCATGGGACTCACCGGCTCCGGCGAGTCGACCTTCACCGCGAGCGAGACCGTGCGGCCCAGCCTGCGGGAGAGCGCCGCGGTGATCGGGTCGCGCAGTGCGCGTTCGATCGCCTCTTTCGCGAAGTCACTGGGAGCAGCGAGCAGTGCCGTTCCATCCAGCAACCCGATCGGACGGGTGACCCTCATCCACGCGCGCTGCTGGGGGGACAGGTGGCTGGTCGCCAGTTCCTGCACCACCTCGGCCCACACGAGACCAAGATCGACCTGCTGGTTCGACACCTCCGCGCTCCCCTCCCCTCCACCGGAGCCAAAGACTCCACACGTGGACACGGAGAATAGAGGTATCCACAGAGTTATCCACAACTGTGCACTAAAAGGTGCGTTGTGTTGCCGGTCGGTGGCGGCTCCCACGCCAGCCCCGGCATGCGCGAAGGACGAACGGTAACAAGGCCCGGCACGCGTCACAAGACGTGGCGTGGCCCACCCCGATTTGGTCGCCGCACCCGGGCATGCGTACCCTCGTACGAGTCTCCCGCTTGCGACGGGCGCCTTTCGCGCGCCTACGTCCACTGCCGTCGGGGACAACCACAAGGCTTTGTCAGCAGTGAAGCACCGGGAGACCGACCGTGAGCAAGGGTAAGCGCACCTTCCAGCCCAACAACCGCCGCCGCGCGAAGACGCACGGCTTCCGGCTGCGCATGCGGACCCGCGCCGGCCGCGCCATTCTGGCCGCGCGCCGCAGCAAGGGCCGTGCCACTCTGTCCGCCTGACCGCGGCTGGTAAGCGCAGCGTCGTCGTGCTACCACCGGCCGCCCGGCTCACCCGTAGCCAGGACTTCGGCCTGGTGGTCCGCCGAGGCCGCCGCGCCGGACGACCCCGGTTGGTCGTCCACGTCTTGAAGCCTGACGTGCCCACCTTGGATTCGTCCAAGGTGGGCTTCGTCGTGAGCAAGGCAGTGGGCAACTCGGTGGTCCGCCACCGTGTTTACAGGCGCCTGCGCCACGTGGTGCGTCCCGCGCTCGCAGAGATGCCGCCGGGAACTCTCGTCGTGGTCCGGGCGTTGGCTCCAGCAGCCGAGGCGTCGAGTTCCGAGCTCGCCGCCGATTTCTCTTCTGCCTTGCGCAAGGTGCTGCGATGACCACGTTGCCCGCGAAGGTCGCGCTGCTGCCGGTGCACTTCTACCGGAAGTTCATCTCGCCGCTGCTGCCGCCGACATGCCGCTTCTACCCGAGTTGCAGTGCGTACGCGGTGGAAGCCCTGACAGTCCACGGCGCACTTCGAGGAACCTGGCTGACCATCCGCCGGTTGCTGCGCTGCGGACCCTGGCACCCTGGAGGCCTGGACCCCGTTCCGCCGAGGCGGCAGGTCCCCGACGTATCCACCGAGGAGTAGCTCCCGTGCTCAACTTCATCTACTACCCGGTGTCCTTCATCTTGTGGTGTTGGCACTGGGTGTTCGGCAAGGTCTTCGGTGAGTCGAGCGGCTTCGCCTGGGCGCTGGCCGTGATCTTCCTGGTCTTCACCCTCCGCGCCATCCTCTTCAAGCCGTTCGTCGGCCAGGTGCGCTCCATGCGAAAGATGCAGGAGTTCGCGCCGGAGATGCAGAAGATCAAGAAGAAGTTCCCGAACGACCGCCAGCGCCAGGCGCAGGAGATGCAGAAGCTGCAGTCCGAGCACGGCGTCAACCCGCTCGGCGGCTGCCTGCCGATGCTGGTGCAGATCCCGGTGTTCATCGGTCTGTTCCACGTGCTGCGCTCGTTCAAGCCCGGCTGGGGCGAGGTCTACTTCTTCGACAAGCAGGGCGTCGACTCGTTCGTCAACGCCAAGCTCTTCGGCACGAACCTCTCGACGTTCATCACGATGCCGAGTGACCAGCTGGCCCAGTACGGCACCGAGCGCCTGAACGTCATCCTGCTGTCGGTGCCGCTGATGATCGTGGCGTCCATCGCGACCCACTTCACGGCCCGCCACTCGGTCGCCCGCCAGAACCAGGCCGCGCTGGACAACCCGCAGACGGCCATCATGAACAAGCTGACGCTCTGGATCTTCCCCCTGGGCGTCCTGGCCGGTGGCTTCTTCTTCCCCGTCGCGATCCTGCTGTACTGGCTGTCCAACAACGCGTGGACCCTCGGCCAGCAGCACTTCGTCTACAAGCGCATCGACTCCGAGGAAGAGGAGAAGAAGGCCACGGTCGTCGAGACCCGTCAGGCCCTCGCTCCGAAGCCCGGCGCGAAGCCGGTCAACCCGAAGAAGCCCGCCCCCGGAGCCAAGCCGGCCAACGGCGCCAAGCGCATGCCGACCGCAGGCCCGAGCGGAGCGCCGAAGGCTTCGCCGGACGCCGCCAACGGCAACGCGAACACCGAGATCCCCGGCCTGACCCCAGGCCGATCCACCAGCAAGAAGCCGGGCAGCAAGAAGCGCCGCTGATTTCGGGCGTTGCCCCGGAGAGGAGACATCGTGTCGGAGACCTTGCAGGCGACCGACGACGTGGAGGCGT
Organism: Lentzea kristufekii; assembly: GCF_033949925.1. Taxonomy (NCBI): domain Bacteria; kingdom Bacillati; phylum Actinomycetota; class Actinomycetes; order Pseudonocardiales; family Pseudonocardiaceae; genus Lentzea; species Lentzea kristufekii. Next base: position 342,424 of record NZ_JAXAVV010000003.1, on the reverse strand, counting down.
CGTCGGAGGCCGCGGCCGAGTCCGAGAACACGGCCGAGCCGCAGTCGCAGAGCAAGACCGAGGACCTGCTCGTCCAGGAAGGCGACATCGCAGGCGACTACCTCGAGCGCCTGCTCGACCTGCTCGACTACGACGGCGACATCGACCTGGACGTGGAGAGCGGCCGGGCCATCGTCAGCATCGACGGCGGCGAAGACCTCGCCAAGCTGGTGGGCCCCCGGGGCAACGTCCTCGAGTCGCTCCAGGAACTCACCCGCCTGGCAGTCCAGCAGGAAACGGGTGTCCGCTCCCGCCTGATGCTGGACATCGCCCAGTGGCGAGCAGGCCGCCGAGCGGAACTGGCGGAGATGGGCAAAACCACTGCGGAAAAGGTGGCCGCCTCAGGCGAACGCGCCCGCCTGCACCCCATGACCCCGTTCGAGCGCAAGGTCGTCCACGACGCCGTTGCCACGGTCGCGGGCGTGCACAGCGAGAGCGAAGGCGAGGAGCCGCAGCGCCGGGTCATCATCTTCCCGAAGCCCTGACAGCTTCCGCATTCCACGGCCCCTGGTTCCAGCGGAACCAGGGGCCGTGTGCTGTCCCGGACAGAACGAGCAAGGACGGCGCGAGGAAGCAAGCGAAGCCAGGCGCCGAGCCGTACGGTCGGTCCCGCCTGCCGGTCGCCAGGATCAGTCGAGGGCGCGCTGACAACAGATGCTCGGCAACGAGACACCGCACCCAGTGGCGACATGTCGACACGACGACCGAATGCGATGACCGCAAGGAACCACGCGGCCAGGGGCAACGACGAAGCCGAGCCACCCCTGAACCCCAACGCAACGACGAAGCCGAGGCATCCGCTCCACGCGGCCAGGGCAACGGCGAAGCCGAGCCACCTTGCCACCAACGGCAATGGTGAAGCCGAGGCGTGTGAACCTCGGTCTGCCGGATAAGCGGTGGTGACGCAACCACCGCATTGCGATTGGGGTTTGACCTTGAGTAGACGGGATGCTCCCCTCATGGGCACGGCCGGGCGCTTTTCAGCCCGGCCCTTTTCCGGCCGTCACAGCATCCCGCCAGAGGCTCAAGGTCAAGCCCCAATCGCTATCGACGCGAAGCGGCGATGACCGGCACCGGCCCGGTCCTGCCTGAGCGACTACCCACGCAAGGCGACCCGAACGCATTGGCGACCACCCCGCTGGGACGCGACAGGCCAATGCAAGCCGACCCGCGCAGTGCCAACCCGACTGCCCTCAGAGGGCGACCGCTCGCACGGCAGGCGGCCACCCCGCTGGAACCGGCACAAGCCAACGCAAGCCGAACCGCCCGCTGTCGCCCCCGCCCGCCCGCTGCCACCCCGCCCGCCGACGGCAAGTCAGCCCGCCACGGGCAAGTCATCCACCCCCCACGGCACCCCACGTGTTCCACGTGAAACACCTACCCTCGCCCATCCCACCAAGCAGCCAACCACTCCCCCTGCTCCGCAGTGTCCGGCACCACCCGCCCCCGAGCCGCCGAGATCAACCCCCAAGCCTCCCCAGGCGAAACCCCATCCATCCCCAACAACAACCCAGCCAACAACGAAGACCGCCCAACCCCAGCCCAACAGTGGAACACCACATGCGCCCCACCCAGATACAAGGAGTGGAGCGGAGCGACCACATCAACAGCCACCCGAACCTCCGGCACAGACCGATCCGGAATCGGCAAGCAGACGTACCGGATCCCAGTCGCGACCACCGCCCGCTCCTCATCCACCAGATCGCACTCGACCCGCTCCTCATCGGTCTGCGCAGACACGAGCACATCGACCCCAACCCGACGCAGCCCGCGAACCTTGCCCTCCAGTAGTCCCCCGCCGGCCGGATGACCCATCGTCGAAACCGTCCCCGGACCAGACCGAGCAACGGTGTAGAGCGTCGGATGCAACTTTCCCCCAAGTTTCACGTGAAACGGCGCTCAGGATTTGGCGCCGCACGCGGTCGATCCGTCATGATGGTGCCCTGGCATTCGCCAGCTTTTCCACCGGCCGCTGGGAACACCGCCGCCGCGTGGTTTCACGTGAAACGCGGACGGAGAACATGGCCGGGGAGTTGCCCGACAGCGCGAAGCTCGTCTTCGGTGAGCACGTTGAGCGTGCCGCTGAGTTTGTTCGGCTCCTGGAGGAGCACGGCGTCGAGCGTGGACTCATCGGTCCTCGCGAAGTCGAGAAGATTTGGGATCGGCACGTGCTGAACTCGGCGGTGATCGAGGAGCTGTTCCAGCCCAACGAACGTGTCGTCGACGTGGGCTCGGGTGCCGGGCTGCCGGGAGTGCCGCTCGCCATTGCGCGGCCCGACCTGAGGATCACGCTGCTCGAGCCGATGGCGCGCCGCATCGCGTGGCTTGAGGAAGTGAAGGAACGGCTCCAGCTCGACAACGTGACTGTCCTCCGGGGACGCGCGGAGGAAGGGCCCATCCGCAAGCAGTTGTTGAACTGCGACGCCGCGACGGCGCGGGCGGTGGCTCCGCTGGAGAAGCTGACGAAGTGGTGCCTCCCGCTTCTCCGGGGCGGCGGGCGGATGGTTGCGCTCAAGGGCGAGCGTGCGCAGGAGGAGCTTGAACGCGACGGCGAGGCGGTGCTCAAAGCAGGGGGCGCCAACGCACACGTCGTCGTCGTGGGAGCGGATGTACTTGAGGTGCCTACGACGGTGCTCATCGTGGAGCGCCAGACGCGGAGGGATCGGTGAGCGTGTACCCGGAGTTCCAAGCTGCCGATGTTCCACGTGAAACGAAGCCCTCCAAACACCAAGCCAAGCCGACCAACAACGGAGATGACAGCGCCGTGGTGTGGACCCCGATTGCAGAAGAGGCGGCTCGTGCGGCAAGCGTGCTGCACCCCGACGAGTCACTGCTCCCCCGCCCGACCCATCGCCGGGTGATGACCGTCGCCAACCAGAAGGGTGGCGTCGGCAAGACGACGAGCACGGTGAACCTCGCTGCCGCGCTCGCCATTCACGGACTCAAGACGCTCGTGATCGACCTCGACCCGCAGGGCAACGCCAGCACGGCGCTCTCCGTCGAGCACCGCAGCGGCACGCCGTCCGTCTACGAGGTGTTGCTCGGCGAGATCTCCATCGCCGAGGCGGCTCAGGTCAGCCCGACGTCACCGAACCTCTTCTGCGTGCCTGCGACGATCGACCTCGCGGGCGCCGAGATCGAGCTCGTCTCGATGGTGGCGCGTGAGTCGCGGCTCAAGGAGGCGCTCTCCTCCGAGGCGCTCGACCAGCTGCAGCCGGACTACGTCTTCATCGACTGCCCGCCGAGCCTCGGTCTGCTGACCGTCAACGCGATGGTCGCGGCGCAGGAGGTGCTGATCCCCATCCAGTGCGAGTACTACGCGCTGGAAGGGCTGAGCCAGCTGATCCGCAACATCGAGCTCGTGCAGCAGCACCTCAACCCCGACCTCGCGATCTCCACGATCCTCCTCACCATGTACGACGGACGCACCAAGCTCGCCGACCAGGTGACCAGTGAGGTGCGCGGTCACTTCGGCGACGTCGCGCTCCGCACGGTGATTCCGCGCAGCGTGAAGGTCTCCGAGGCGCCAGGATTCGGGCAGACGGTGCTGACGTACGACCCAGGCTCGCGCGGGTCGATGAGTTACCTCGACGCCGCCAAGGAGATCGCGATCCGCGGGGCGAAGAAGGAGGGCGCATGACGGAGCAGCGCAAGGGCGGACTCGGGCGCGGTCTCGCCGCACTCATCCCGCAGGGTCCGCCGGCCGGTGCGCCGAGCACGATCCGGCCCGCGATGGGCGGCAACGGGGCCAGCAAGACCCAGGTCCAGCAGCCTGCCGGTGAGGTCGCGGGCGCCATCTACCGCGAGATCGCGGTCACGGCGATCAGGACCAACGCCAAGCAGCCGCGCCAGGTGTTCGACCAGGATGCGATCGACGAGCTCTCGTTCTCCATCAAGGAGTTCGGGCTCATGCAGCCGATCGTGGTCCGCGAGCTGACCGCGGACACCTTCGAGCTCGTCATGGGCGAGCGCCGGTGGCGAGCCACTCAGCAGGCCGGGCTCAAGACGATCCCGGCCATCGTGCGGCAGACCGCCGACGACGTCATGCTGCGGGACGCGCTGCTGGAGAACATCCACCGCGTCCAGCTCAACCCGCTCGAAGAAGCGGCGGCGTACCAGCAGCTGCTGGAGGAGTTCGGCGTCACGCACGAAGAACTCGCGGAACGCATCGGCCGCAGCCGCCCCGTCGTCACGAACACCATCCGGCTGCTGAAGCTCCCCCTCCCCGTTCAGCGACGGGTCGCGGCGGGCGTGCTGAGCGCCGGCCACGCGCGGGCGCTTCTCGGTCTGGACGACGCGGGAGCGCAGGAAGACCTCGCGGCACGGATCATCGCCGAGGGCATGTCGGTCCGCGCGACAGAGGAAGCGGTGACCGTCGCCAAGAACGAGAAGCCCAAGAAGGAGAAGGCCGCGCCGCGCAAGCAGCTGCACGCGCCCGGTCTGCAGGAGCTCGCCGAGCGCCTCTCGGACAACTTCGACACCCGTGTGAAGGTCGAACTCGGGCAGCGAAAAGGCCGGATCGTGGTCGAATTCGGGTCAGTTGATGATCTTCAAAGGATCATCGGCATGATGAGCCCAGAAACGACAATTCGGACATCGGAGTAGGCCCATAGGATCACCCACGGGCCTTATGTCACGGTGACGATGACGCCCCGCATCCATTCGGATACGGGGCGTCACCTATGAGCAGAGATCAACGAACGACAGCACGCTCGATCAAACCGGCGTAGATCTCGCCCAACGACTGCCCCGCCGCCTCGACGGCCATCGGCAGGAGCGATGTCTCGGTCAGTCCCGGCGACACGTTCACTTCGAGGAAGTAGACGGTTCCGTCCTCGGCCACGATGGCGTCGGTCCGTGACACGTCCCGCAGCCCGAGCAACCGGTGTGCCGCCACCGCGAGCTCCCCCACCGCCTTGGCCGAGGCCGCGTCCAACCGAGCCGGCGCGTGGAAGTCCGTCAGCCCCGCGGTGTACCGAGCGGTGTAGTCGTAGACCCCGGTCTCCGGAACGATCTCGACGGCCGGCAGCGCGTACGGACCCTCCGGGCCGTCGACCACCGCGACCGCCACCTCCACCCCGGAGATGAACTGCTCGGCCAGCACGGTGTCCCCGTACGCCAGGCAGCCGACCATCGCCGGCGGCAGCTCCGCGGCGTCACGGACGACCTGGGCGCCCAGCGCCGAGCCACCCTGGTCCGGCTTCAGCATCAACGGCAGCCCCAGCGTCGAGACCATCGCGTCGAGCACCGGCTTGGCACCCAGTTCCCGGAACGTCGCGTGCGGCAGGACCACCCACTCCGGCGTCGCCAGCCCGGCACGGGCGAGCTCGGCCTTCGCAGTCGGCTTGTCCCACGCCCGCCGGCACGCCCGCGAGTCGGTGCCCACGTACGGCACCCCGAACATCTCGAGGATCGCCTGGACCGATCCGTTCTCGCCCTCGCCACCGTGGAGCGCGACGACGACGGCGTCCGGACGGTTGTCCCGCAACCGCGTCAGCAACGACGAGTCGGCGTCCCACTCCTCCACCGTCACGCCCACGGACCGCAGGGCGGCCGACAACCGGCGGCCGGAGCGGATCGAGACTTCACGTTCGTGGGAAAGCCCACCGGACAGCACAGCGACCATGCGGTCAGCCACAGCAGAACTCCAAGGATCAGGCGGTGTCGGGCGACGGGGTCTGCGGGCCGGACAGCTGACGGCCCGGCGTCGCCCCGAAGGTCGCGGCCAGCTGCATCTCTTCCTCGATGACGTTCGCCAGGCGGCGGACGCCCTCGCGGATGCGTTCCGGCGTCGGGTAGCAGTACGAGATCCGCAACTGGCGGGAGCCGAAGCCGTCTGCGTAGAAGCCAGTGCCGGACGCGTACGCCACGCGGGCCGTCACGGCGCGGGGCAGCATCGCCTTCGTGTCGATGCCCTCCGGCACCGTCACCCAGACGTAGAAGCCGCCATCCGGAATGTTCCACGTGGAACCTTGCGGCATGTGCTGTTCGAGAGCGGAGATCGCCGCGTCCCGGCGTTCCCGGTACGCCTCGCGATAGGTCTTGATCTGGCCCTTCCAGTCCTGCGTCGACAGGTACCGGGACACGACCATCTGGTTCAGCGTCGGTGGGCACAGCGTGGCGGACTCGGCGGCCAGCACCAGCTTCTCGCGGACCGCGTGCGGCGCCAGCACCCAGCCGACCCGCAGACCGGCCGCGAACGTCTTCGAGAACGACCCGAGGTACACGACGTTGTCCGGGTCCATCGACCGCAGCGCCGGGTAGGTCTGCCCGTCGAACCCGAGCAGCCCGTACGGGTTGTCCTCCACGACCAGCACGCCGTAGGCCCGGCAGATCTCCAGGATCTCGGCTCGCCGCGACACCGCCAGCGTCACGCCGGCCGGGTTGTGGAAGTTCGGGATCGTGTAGAGGAACTTGACCCGCTGACCGTTGCGCTTGCAGGCCTCGAGGGCCTCTCGCAGCAACGACGGCACGAGCCCGTCAGCGTCCATCGCGACGTGCACGACCTGCGCCTGGTACGCGGTGAACGACCCGAGGGCGCCCACGTAGGAGGGCCCCTCGGCGATGACGACGTCACCGGGGTCGCAGAAGATCCGGGTGACCATGTCGAGGCCCATCTGCGAGCCCACGGTCACCACCACGTCGTCCGGGTGGCCGTTGATGCCTTCCAGCGCCATCACGTCGCAGATCTGCTCGCGCAGCATCGGGACACCGTGCGCCGAGCCGTACTGCAGGGCCACCAGGCCCTCGGTGGCCACCAGCTGACCGATCTCCGCGGACAGCGACTCCAGAGGCAGAGCGGCCAGGTGGGGCATGCCACCGGCCAGCGATACGACCTCGGGACGGGACGCGACTGCGAAAAGTGCCCGGATCTCCGATGCCGTCATCCCTGCCGTGCGCGCTGCGTAGCGGCGGAGGTGGGGGTCGAGGCTTCTGGGGCCCTGCTTGGCGGGCTGTCCGGGCGCAGTCATGTGGGACTCCTGTATAGGAAATGTCCCGAGCGAGTGTAACCGTCGTCCCGTTCAGGGCACGCGCCTTCCGGGTTCCGTCACATTCGCCTACCCTCGTATGGGTTCACTGTGTGTGTTAACGGGTGGAGGTCGGGGTGTCCCGTCGCGTCGTGGGCGTCACGCTGGACAACCTGGAGCATCTCTCCAAGCACAGCAGGACGTGCGTTTTCTGGGAGTTGGCCCCTCACCTGCGCGAACAGGCTGAGGAATACGGCGACACCGAGTTCGAGAAGGAAGCCTGGGTCTCCAGCGTCCTGCTCGAGTGGGGTTCGTGCGGCCGCATCATCTACTGCGACGGCATTCCCGCTGGTTCGGTCTTCTACGCACCACCGGCCGCCGTTCCGCGCAGCTCCGCCTTCCCGACGTCCCCGGTGAGCCCGGACGCCGTCCTCATGACGTCGCTGGACGTCCTCCCGGAGTTCCGAGGGGGCGGGCTCGCGCGAGTCCTCGTGCAGGCCGTGGCGAAGGATCTGACGCGTCGTGGCGTGAAGGCCATCGAGGCGTTCGGCGACATGCGCCCGGACGACGAAGGGGCCAGTTGCGTCACGCCGGCCGACTTCCTCACGAGCGTCGGCTTCAAGACCGTGCGGCCGCACCCGCGCTGGCCCCGGTTGCGGATGGAGCTCCGCAGCTCCATCACCTGGAAGGAAGACGTGGAGGCCGCTCTCGAACGGCTCCTCAACAGCGTCACCGTCTCCACCGCGGAACCCAGCTTCCGCCCGGTCTGAGACAGCGAAAAGGCCCCCTCGCCGAGGCGCTTTCAAGGGGTCGCTGCAACAGAAGTGATCAACTGGCTTCGGTCAGGAGCTTAGCGAGGCGCTCGGCTGGGTTGTCCCAGCCGAGCGTTTGCGTGGGCGGCCGTTGAGCCTGGCTGCGATCACGTTGAGGTGTTCGGCGGTGTGGACCGACAGGTCCGTGCCTTTGGGGAAGTACTGGCGCAGCAGGCCGTTGGTGTTCTCGTTGGAGCCGCGCTGCCAGGGCGAGTGCGGGTCGCAGAAGTAGACCGGCAGGCCGGCCGCGGTGCTGAACTGGTGGTGCAGCGCCATTTCGCTGCCTTGGTCCCAGGTCAGAGACCGTTTCAATTCGGCGGGCAGGGTCGCGATGGTCGCGGCCAGGGCGTCGCGGACGGTCTCGGCGGTCCGGTCCGCAGGCAGGTGCACCAGCATCACGTAGCGGGTGGCTCGTTCGACCAGAGTGCCGATCTGGGACTGCTGGTCCTTGCCGATGATCAAGTCGCCTTCCCAGTGCCCTGGCACGGCTCGATCGTCCGCGTCGGCGGGACGTTCGCTGATCATCACCATCGGCTCGATGAACCTGGAAGCGCGCTGATCAGGCCTGGTTTGCGGCTTGCGATAGGTACGGCCGGTGCGCAACGCCCGCGTCAACTCGCGTCGCAGCTCACCCCGGCCCTGCACATAGAGCGACTGGTAGATCGTCTCGTGCGACACCCGCATCTCCGGCCGGTCGGGGAACTCCCGCCGCAGGCTACGACTGATCTGCTCCGGGCTCCATTCCAGCCCCAGCCAGTCCTGGACTACCTCCCGCAACTCGGGGCAGGCCGCGATCTTCCCGCCTTTGGGCCGGGCCCGCCGGGCATCCGCACGGGCCTGCGCGGCATGCGGCCGATAGTCACCGCTCCCCTGATGAGAGTTCCGCTTGAGTTCCCGGCTGATCGTCGACACAGGCCGGCCCAGCTCGGCGGCGATCGCCCGCATCGTGGCCTTCGCCCGCCGCATATCGGCGATCACGATCCGCTCGTTCTCGGTCAGGAAACGAGACGAAGTCCCGCCCACCAGCGGTTTCCGTGCTGGTGGACGGGACTTCACCACACGACCTTCCGGCCGCCCATGACGCCACACATTGCCCGTGCGCCGGTTCACACCCACGACACGACACGCCTGGCTGTTGCTCATCCCCTGATCCACAAGGGAAAGGTAAAGCTCCCGCTCACGGACCAGCTTCTTCCGGCCCTGCGGTCCCCGATCGCTCCGGATCTCGAAGTCCATCGCAACCCCTCAACTCGGGTGTTGCAACGACCTCTTGAACCCAAGCGAAGCGGAGGGGCCTTTTTCGTCAGAACGTCAGCCCTTGGCCATCTCGTAGCGCAGCAGGTCGTTGAACGTGAAGGTGCCCGTCGGCTGGTCGTCCTTGCCGAGCAGGTAGAGACGCTTCACGGCCACGAGGATGCCCTCGGCCACGATGTCGCGGAACCCGGGGGTCGCCAGCCGAGCGCGGTCCTCCGCGTTCGTCAGGTAGCCCACCTCGACGCGGACGGCCGTGCAGCGGGTGAGCCGCAGCAGGTCCCACGTCTTCGGGTGCGAACCGCAGTTCGACATGGTCGTGCGGGCGGTGACCTCGCGCTGGATGAACCCGGCCAGCGCCTCACCGACCGTCGACGACGTTCCGTTGCCGGTGCCGTAGTGGAACGTCGCCACGCCCTGCGCGTTCGGCGACGAGTTGCCGTCGACGTGCAGGGACAGGATCAGGTCGGCGCCGGCCTCGTTCGCGAACCGGGCGCGCTCGTTCTCGTCCGGGCAGTTGTCCGGCCCGCGCGTGAGCAGCGCCTCCATACCGGTGGCGGCCATCTTGCCTTCGAGGCGACGGGCCAGGTCCAGCATCAGGTCGGCCTCGGACAGCCCGTCCACGACCACACCGCGGTCCTGGCCACCGTGGCCGGGGTCGATGACGATCCGCTTGCCGGACAGGCGTGACCCGGCGCCGCGGAGTCGTTCCTGCTCACGAAGCAGTTGGGGACGGCCGCCGCGAACCTTCGGCTGGAGCTGACGCAACGCGCGCACGGTGTCCGGACCGCACATGCCGTCCACGATCAGCCCGTAGTCGCGCTGGAAGTTCTTCAGCGCCTGCTCGGTCTGCTGGCCGAACACGCCGTTGGCGCGGCCGGCGTCGTAGCCGAGCTCCAACATGCGTTCCTGCAGTGCCAGCACGTCGTCGCCGGTCGTCGGCTGCGACATCAGGAACGCGAGCGGCCGGTCCCCCAACCGGAACGTCGCGTCACGCAGCGAACGGTAGGTCGCCGGGCCGACGATGCCATCGATGATCAGCCCCCGCTGCTGCTGGAACGCGCGCACTGCGTGCTCGACCTGCTGGTCGAACACCGGCGGCGCCTGTGGGTCGGCCGGCGGAAGCAGTCCGAGCCTGGTCAGGGTCGACCGGATCTCGGCAACATCACTTCCGACGTCCCCGCGGCGGAGCAGCTGCATGCACCCTCGCTCGACTAGGGCGCCGAACTTGGTCGGCGCGTCAGTTGGGAAGTCTTCATTGTGCCCTGCTGCGCTAAGTGATCGATGCAGGGCTACTCACTGTTGTACCGAGATCACGTTCCCGGCCGCAAAAACGAACGTGACCCGCTCGTCTTATCGATAGACGGGCGGGTCACGTTGCGCGTTGCAGAGAACTTCTCGTCCTCTGCAACTTCTCGGCTCAGGCCAGGACGTCCGACAGGTCGTTCAGCAGCGCGGCCTTGGGCTTCGCGCCGACGATCTGCTTCACCGGGCGGCCGCCCTGGAACAGGATCAGCGTCGGCACGGACATGATCTGGTAGTCGCGGGCGATCGACGGGTTGGCGTCGATGTCGACCTTGGCGATGGTGATCTTCTCGCCGTGCTCGGCCGCGATCTCCTCCAGCACCGGGGCGACCATCTTGCACGGGCCGCACCAGGTCGCCCAGAAGTCGACCAGCACGGGCTTCTCGCTGGTCAGCACGTCGTCCGCGAACGACTTGTCGGTCACCGTGACGGTGGCGCCTGCCATGTTGATCTCCCTAAAAGACTCGCAGAAGGAACTTCAGTTGCTCTTGCCGTAGCCGCCACCGACGGCCTCGGCGGCCATCTCGGCCTGCTCGGTGCCGTGCTCGGCGAGCCACCGTTCCGCGTCGATCGCAGCGCTGCAACCGGAGCCGGCGGCGGTGATCGCCTGACGGTATTCGTGGTCGACCAGGTCACCGGCGGCGAACACGCCGTCCAGGTTCGTGTACGAGGACTTGTCCTTGGTCAGGACGTAGCCCTCCGCGTCCAGGTCGACCTGGCCCTTGACCAGCGCCGAGCGCGGGTCGTGGCCGATCGCGAGGAAGAAACCGGTGACGGGCAGCTCGGACTCGGCGCCGGTCTGGGTGTCCTTGATCTTGATCGAGGACACCGTGCCGTCACCGAGGACGTCGGTGACCTGCGTGTTCAGCTGCCACTTGATCTTCTCGTTGGCACGGGCGCGCTCCAGCATGACCTTCGAGGCACGGAACTCCTCGCGGCGGTGGATGACCGTCACGGACTTGGCGAAGCGCGTGAGGAACGTCGCCTCCTCCATCGCCGTGTCGCCGCCGCCGACCACGGCGATGTCGTGGTCGCGGAAGAAGAAGCCGTCGCACGTCGCACAGGCGGACACACCGCGGCCGAGCAGCTCCTGCTCGCCGGGGATGTTCAGGTACCGGGCCGCGGCACCCATCGCGAGGATGACGGCCTTGGCCTCGTACTCGACGCCGTTCGCGACGACCTTCTTGATCTCCCCGGTCAGCTCGACCGACTCGACGTCCTCGGCGCGCAGCTCGGCACCGAAGCGGGTGGCCTGCTCGCGCATCTGCTCCATGAGCTCGGGGCCCATGATGCCGTCGCGGAAGCCCGGGTAGTTCTCGACCTCGGTCGTCGTCATGAGGGCGCCGCCGTACTGCGAACCCTCGAAGACCAGGGGCTCCAGCTGCGCGCGTGCCGCGTAGACCGCCGCGGTGTACCCCGCCGGTCCCGATCCAATGATGATCACGTTGCGCACGCTCACGGCTCTGCAACTCCTCGATCTCGTCGTCTGACTGGCTCAACGGATCGTAGGTGCAGCTAATTCCGTGACTTGAGCGACTACCTCTGGCCCACGGTCGTGTCCGCGAGAACGCCCTCCGGCTTGTCCGGTCCGCAGGTCGCCGGGTCCAGCACGACCAGCCGGTACTTGCCGAGCCCGGCGGGCAGGATCGCCATGACCGCGGACTTGCCCTCGAGTTCGACCGGGCTGATGCCGAGCGGGTTGCCCGAGCTGGTGATGCCGCCGCCCTTCAGGCAGCCGGCCAACCGGTCGGGGGTCTCCAGCGGGCCGTAGTTCTGCGCTTTGAGCACTTCACCGACCGCGGAGCCCAGTTCGTCGCGCTTGAGCGCGAGCGGAGGCGCAGCACTCGGCTTGCTCGTCTGCGCGGGCGCGGCGTCGTTCGCGGGCGGCTGCTGCGCGCCCGGCGACACGGCCAGCACGATGCCGAACGCGGCCGCGGCGGCGACCAGCACACCGGCACCGCCCATGCCGAGCCGCCGGTTGCGGCGCTTGCGCGCGTCGTTCAGCGACACGACCGGCGCGAGGCCGGGACGGGCCTCCGCGGCCAGTGCGGCCAGTGCGGCGTCGATCCGCGCGGCCACGTGGTCGGGCATCGGGACGGGCGGCAACGAATGCAGGTCCTCCAGCGTGGCGTCGAGCGCCCGCAGGATCTCACTGGCCTCGGCATCCGCCTCGACCCTCGGACGCAGCTGTGCGGCGACCTCAGGGGGCAGCACGCCCGCGTGCAGGTCCGCGATGAGGTCAACAGACCACGGCGGACCCATCGGCACGCGCTCCATGCCGGTCATCGGCCCTCCCACTGACGTTGCTCTTGCACATTCACACCGTCAGCTGGGACGTTCGCATCTGCGATTCGGTTCCTGAGGTGCCCGAGAACTTTGGCCAGCTTGGCGCGACCCCGCGCACACCGGCTCTTGACCGTGCCCTCCGCGATGCCCAGGAGCTGCGCCGTTTCGGCGACCGAATACCCCTCGACGTCGACCAGCACGATGGGCGCCCGCTGCTCTTCCGGCAGCTCCATCAACGCCTGCTGCACCATCAGGCTGGTCTCGCGGTCGCTCATCGCGTCACGGGGCGCGACGGGTTCGCCGGGACCGGCCTCGGGCAAGGGCACTGTCGGTCTTGTTTGTCGGCGTCTCATCCGATCGAGACACGCGTTCACCACGATGCGGTGAAGCCAGGTGGTGACCTGTGACTCCGCGCGGAACGACGACGCCGCCCGGAAGGCGGAGATGAACGCCTCCTGCAGCGCGTCCGCGGCCTCTTCCGGGTCACGCAGCGTGCGCAACGCCACCGCCCACATCCGGTCGCGGTGCCGTTTGACCAGCTCCGAGAACGCGTAGGGGTCACCTGCGGCGTGGGCCGAGATGAGATCGGCGTCCGAGCTGGCTGCGGCGGTCACGGGAGGAACTTTAGCGAGGGTGATCACAGATCACCCGGACAGGTCTACCCAGAGTGCCGACGTAGTTCTACTCGGCGTCCTACTGCGCTCGCGTGTAGAGGATCTCCCGGATCTCCGACTGGTTCTTGCCGCCGCCGGCGTTCGTCAACTGCGTGATCCAGATGAGCACGTGACCGGTCGGTTCGTGGTCGTTGAGCTGGATCTGCGTCTGCCCGTCGGACAGGTCGGCGACCCCGATGACCTTGGTCTCCTCGATCGGCGCGTCCAGCGCGGACGCGGACCGGATCTCGACGTGCGTGCCCTTGCTGGGCGAGGTGATGGTGACCGAGGCCAGCTTCACCGGCTCCGCGAAGGAGGCCATCAGCCCGATGCCGGGCTTCAGCGTCGGGAACGGCTGGAAGTAGTTGTCGGTCCGCCAGAACGTGCCCGCGTTGTTGTCGGCCGCCCGGCTCGCCTGGTTCGGGTTGTCGGGCTGGTTCGTCACGTCGTAGACGCCGATGGCCGCCGGCTGCACCGGCCCGGCGGGTGCGGGCGGAGGCGCGCTCTGGCCGTTCGACCCCGGCTGGTTGATCACCACGGTCGGGCCGCCGCCCTTGGACGGCTCGTCGCTGAAGAACCCGACGATCTGCACGCTCAGCCAGACGATCACGGTCAGCGTGGCCACGGCGAGCACGCCGACGCTGATCCACAGCTTCTTCTTCTGCTGCTTGTCCTGCCGCGGGCGCTGGGTCGTCCACACGACCTGGTCGTCGTCATCGCGGGTCGACGCCACGGCCGGGATCAGCGCGGTCTGGGCTTCCTCGGCCGCGATCTGGTCGAGGACCTGCAGGATCGCGGCGGACGTCCGGATGCCGCCCACCGAGGTATCCTCCAGCGACCGCACCGCGACGGACGACAGGTCGTGCGGCAGGTACGGGTGCAGCGCGTTCGGGGCGACCACGGACCCGTCCGGCCCGGTCGGTGCGACCGGCACGCCCTGAGGACCGCCCGGCAGTGCCCACCGGCCGGTGAGCAGCAGGTACAGGATCGCGCCGAGACCCTTGACGTCGTCGCGCGCGATCGCGTCCGGCCGCGGGCCGGGGAACGCGAGGCGCAGGCGGCCGTCCGAGGTGACCCGGATGCGCTGCGGGTGGTCGGCGCCCAGCACGAGACCGGCGTGGTGCGCGCCCTCGATGGCGGCGCCCAGCGGTTCGAGCAGGCGGGTCGCGGCGCCCGCCGGCAGCGGGCCCTCCGCGATGAGGTCCATCAGGTCGGTGCCCTGGGTCCACTCGGCGATGACGATGCCGAGGATGCCCTCGTCGGGACGGATGCCGGTGCCGGGCGTGAGCACGTCGATCACCCTGGACACGCCGGGGTGCGTGAACGACGCCGCGTGCATCGCCCGTTCGACCGTTCGGCGGGCACGGGCGGCCGCGTCGTTGTCCGCGAGATCGCCCAGCAGGACCGTCAGCGCCACGTCCCGGTTGAGCTGGCCGTCCCGCGCGCGCCACAGCTCCGCGTTGGACCGCGCGTCCGCTCCGGATTTCGCGAGCAGCCGGTAGCGGCCGTTGCCGATGACGCCCCCGGGATTCAGGGCGGCGTGAACTCCGCTACTCACGGACACGAGGGTACGGGACGGCGCTCACGGACTGGAGTCACCTTCGCCGCACCAAACGGTTGATCTTGGCGATCACCGGCTTCATCTCGGGCACCCGGAACGCCGCCAAAAGGCCGAACGCGAGCGGCAGGCCGATCGCCGTCACGAGCACGACCTCGATCCAGGCCGCCACGACCGGGCCGATGCCCCCCAGCATGCCCAGGACCAGCCAGTTCACGCCCTTGGCGACCGCGAAGGCCAGCGAGGAGGCGACGACGGTGAGGCAGACGGTCCAGATGGTGAAACCGGTGCGCAGGCGGCCGAGGCGGACCCGCAGCCACACCTGGCCGACGATCGCGCCGAAGACGAAGCTCAGCGACATCGCGAGCGACACGCCGACGGCGAGTTGCGACGCGTCTCCCTGCGTGGACACGCCGAGGAACAGGTAGAGCAGCCCGATGCGCACCGCCACGATCAACGCCTGGATGAGCGTCGGCGTGCGGGCGTCCTTCATCGCGTAGAAGACACGCAGCTGCAGCAGCGTCACGGCGTAGGGCACGAGACCGAACGCGGAGAGCGCGAGCGCGAGACCGATCCTCGTGCCGCCGTCGACGCCGGAGTTGCCCCAGGCGAAGGCCGCGAGGCCGATCGCCAGACCGGACACCGTCATCAACGCGCTGAACGGCATCAGCAGGATCGCCGACATGCGGTTGCCGAACAGCAGGTCGCGCACGATCGACTCGTTGTCGTTGTTCGCGGCCGCCCGGCTCATCTTCGGCATCAGCGCCGTCAGCAGCGAGACACCGAGGACGCCGTACGGCACCTGGGCGATCAGCCACTGGTAGTTGAACGCCGTCAGCGTGCCTTCGGCGCTCGTCGCCACGTTCGTCAGCACCGTCATGCTGGCCAGGCCGAGCCCGACGTAGAGCAGCACCCAGAACGCGAGGCTGCCGAACTCCGAGAGGCGCGAGTCCCAGCCGAACCGCCACTTGAAGCGGAACCCGGTCTTCTTCAGCGCCGGAAACAGCACGGACGCCTGCACGGCCACACCGAGCGCGGTGCCGAGACCGAGCACCAGCAGGTGCGTGTCGGTCATGCTGACCGGGTTGAGCGTGAGCTCACCGGGCAGCAGCGCGTAGACGACCAGCACGACGATCACGACGAGGTTGTTCAGCACCGGAGCCCACGTGGGGATGCCGAACACGTGCCGTGCATTGAGCACGGCACTGAGCAGCGCCGTCAGGCCGTAGAACACGATGCCCGGCAACACCAGGTAGGCGAACGCGGTGACCAGTTCTGGGTTCGCGTCCTGGGAGTCGGAGATGTAGAGGTCGGTCAGCAACGGCGCGCAGGCCATCGCGATGACCGTGCCGACCCCGAGGATCAGCGTGCCCATGGTGATCAGCCACTGGGCGTACGACTCGCCGCCGTCCCCGTCCTCCTTCTCGGCCCTGACCAGCAGCGGGATCGCCACGCTGGTCAGGATGCCGCCGAGGAGCAGCTCGTTGATCATGGTCGGCAGCGTCGACGCCGCCTGGTACGAGTCGCCGAGGACCTCGGCGCCGATCACCGCGATGAGCAGCACCTTCGACAGCAGGCCGGTGCCTCGGCTGACGATCGTGGCGATCGCCATCGAGCCGCTCGCCCTGGCGACCGACGGTGCTTGGTTCTGCTGCTCTGGCTGGGTGGTCGTGGCTGTCTCGCTCACGCGCTCGACTTCTCCGGTGTGACGTTCTCGATGGACGGTGCGCCGCCGTTCTCGCCGTTGCGAGCGCGGACCCGCTTGTAGATGCGCCGCCCGGAAAGCAGGACGAGCGCGATCCCGGCGATCACGGTGATGATCACCGTGATGGTGCCGTAGGCGGACGACGACACCTCCAGCTTGACAGTGTCACCGAGCGGGACGCCCTCGGGAGTGGTCAGCCGGACGTTGACCGGGAACCGGCCGGACCGCAGCACCTCGACGGGCACCCGCACGACGCGCTCGCCGCGGGCGGGGAGCACCTGGTCGGCGAGGTCGAGCTTGCGGATGCCGGGGGTGTCGGCGAGGTCGATCCGGACCGTCACGCGGACGTCGAGCTTGTTCGTGATCGTGACCGGGATCGGGCTGTCGCCGGAGCCGAGCAGGATCGGGCTGTTCGGCTGCGTCACGCCGACCATGCCGGTCAGCGAGTTCAGCTCGTTCTGGCTGACCTCGGCCGCGGACCGGGCGCCCTGCTCGTTGCCCCGCCACGCGCCGGACATCGCCCGCAGCAGTCCCAGCCACAGCGGGTCGGCCAGGTCGGCGGGCGACGCGTGCGCGGTGTCCTCCTGCTGCATGGCCGCGACGAGACCGTTGAGCTCGACGCTCTGGTTCGTCACGGAGTTCGAGATGATCGCCGAGATCTCCCGCGCACCGGCCTCCGGCGGGTAGGCGACCTTGGCGTTCGTCACCGCGGGCGTGGCCCCGGTGAGCTCCTCGAGCCCGGTCTGGGTCGCGTAACCGCCGGTCAGCAGCTTCTGGGCGGTGGTGAGGAACTCGGTCATCTCCGAGAGCGGCGCGTGCCAGCGACGCGGCGGCGCGACCAGCACGTTGCGGCCGTCGCCCTGCCAGCCGGCGCGGAACACCAGCACCGCCAGCGCGTTCTGCACGGACACCGGCTGGCTCTCGACCGGCGTGGTCACGCCGGACAACGTGCGCGGGCGCGACTCACTGCCCTGCAGCGCGTCCGAGACCATCGAGTCGATCTTCACCGCGGTCACCGGGTTCTTGCCGGCGACGGCGACGGGCGCGGTGCCCGGCGCGTCCGCGAGACCGGTCGGGTCGAGCAGCAGCGACTTCACGCCGGGGTAGCCCTTGTCCGGCTGCGGGGTGACCAGCTCGTCGAACGTCGACTGGTCGAGCACGCCGTCCTCGGGCCACACCAGGTCGGGCAGCGGCCGCACGGACAGGACGTCCTGGATGAGCTTGGGGCCGTCGGTCACCGCGAGCGTGCGCATGGTCGCGAGCTTCGCCCTGTTCAACGCCACGAGGTCGGCGTCGGCGTACGGCAGCGCGATGACGCAACGGCCGGTGACGGCGAGCTTGAGGCGGTCGAGCCACAGCTTCGCCTCGATCCTGCCCTTGCCCTCGGCGCCGCCGCGCAGCCTGTAACCGGTGCTCATGGCCTGCACGGTGCGCAGCAGATCGGGGTCGATGGCGAGGCACATGGCCGTGCTCATCTGCGGAACCGCCTGCTCGTAGGCCTGCAACAGGCCGTACAGCCGGCCGTTGACCGAGAGCGACGCCGCGAGCTCGTCGTCGATCAGCTCCGACTGGCCCTCACCGCCGAGCCGGACCAGCCGCGGGCGGTCCGCGATCGGCCACAGCACCGTCAGCTTCGAGCCCGCGCCCGGCTTGCCCTTGGTCTCCCCGCCGGGCACGCCCAGCACGGGCAGCAGCGTCGACAGCGCCGCGAGCCGCGCCTGGCCGCCGTAGTCCGGCCTGCCGTTGACGTTCGCGAGGATCGGGTAGATGCCCGGCCGCTCGACCTTCAGCGAGGTCGGCTCGGTACCGCGCAGCGGCACCTCCAGGGCGAAGTCCTTCTGCTGGCCGGCCTCGAGCTCGCCGGCGACAGGGGTGAACTTGGGCTGCACGGCCTCGGCCGCCGCCGGCTCCCGCAACGCCTTGCGCAGGTCGTCCTCGGAGTCGAGCGGCTCACCGCGCTCCAGGCGCAGCACGATGTCGGACACCTTGCGGTCGCCGACGTTGACGATCTTGCCGGTGATCCTGACGGTCGCCGGGGAGTCGCTCGTGACGAACCTGGGGGTGAGCTGGTCGATGTCGAGCCGCAGGAACTGCGGTTGCGCCTGACCAGGCTGGGCGGAGAGCGATCTGGTCGCCCACACCTGGGTGGCGGGAGCGGGCATGAACGGCAACGCGTCGACCTCGTCCGGCTGCGCCTGCTGCGCGCCGGCGGCCGGCGCTGTGATCACCACGAACGCGGCGACAGCGGCTGTGCAGACGAGCTTCTTCAGGCTCACGCCGACTCCGCCCCGTTGCGGCAGCGGCCGGCGAGCAGTTCGGCTGCTCGGCGGACCAGGCGGCGCTCGTCGGCATACGCGAGTCGCTCGTCCAGTTCGCCGAGTGGCACCCACGCCACCTCGGTGACCTCCACGTCTTCGTCGGAAAGCTCTCCCCCCGTCGCTTCGAGGAGGAAGTGGTGAACCGTCTTGTGCACCCGGCGGTCGTCAGCGACGAACCAGTAGTCGATCGACCCCAACGGGCGCAGCACCCTGCTATGAATACCGGTCTCCTCGGCGACCTCGCGCACCGCGGTCTGCTCCGCGGTCTCGCCGGCCTCGATGTGACCCTTGGGCAAAGACCACAGCAACCGGCCGCGCCGGTCAAGTCTGCCGATCACCGCGGCCCGCCGCTCTCCGTCGAGCACCAGGCCACCTGCCGACGTCTCGTCGACCGTCTCGAGCCTCCGGCCCCGGCGCCGCTTCCGGCGCCCCGGCTTGGGACTCCCGGAACGTGCGGCTGACGGGGGCATACGGCCGATCGTACTTACGAACCTTAAGTACGCTGGTTTCTCGTGTCTCGATCGCTCCAGCAGAATGCGGTGGTGGAACCACCCGCCATCACACCTGTCGTCGCCGAACTCGCCGCTCGGTTCGCCGCCGCCGGCAAGCGCCTCTACCTCGTCGGTGGAAGTGTGCGCGACGCCGTGCTGGGGCGCCCGACGAACGACTTCGACTTCACCACGGACGCGCGACCTGCGGAGATCCAGAAGCTGCTGAGCGGCTGGGCCGACGCGCAGTGGGACACCGGCATCGCCTTCGGGACGGTCGGCGCGTCGAAGAAGGGCGAGATCATCGAGATCACGACCTTCCGCGCGGACGTCTACGACGGCGTGACCCGCAACCCCGAGGTGACCTTCGGCGACTCCATCGACGGCGACCTGGTCCGGCGCGACTTCACGGTCAACGCGATGGCGTTCGACATCGCCGCCGGCGAGTTCGTGGACCCGACCGGCGGCCTGCAGGCCGCGCGCGACGGCGTGCTGGACACCCCGGCGACCCCGCAGGAGTCGTTCGGCGACGACCCGCTGCGCATGCTGCGCGCCGCCCGGTTCGTCTCCCAGCTCGGCTTCACGGCCGCGCCCCGGGTGATCGAGGCGATGCGGTCGATGGCAGGCCAGCTCACCCGCATCACGCCGGAGCGCGTGCAGGTGGAGCTCTCGAAGCTCCTGTGCGGCGCGCACCCGCGCCGCGGCATCGAGCTCATGGTGGAGACCGGGCTGGCCGACATCGTGCTGCCCGAGCTCACGGCCATGAAGCTGGAGATCGACGAACATCATCAGCACAAGGACGTCTTCGACCACTCGCTGGTTGTGCTGGAACAGGCAATTGATCTTGAAGAAGTTGATCAATCACCCGATCTGGTGCTGAGGATCGCCGCGCTCCTGCACGACATCGGCAAGCCGGCGACCCGGAAGTTCGAGCCAGGCGGCGGCGTCTCGTTCCACCACCACGAGGTTGTGGGCGCGAAGATGGTCCGCAAGCGCTTGCGGGCGTTGCGGTACTCGAAGGAGATCACCGAGGACGTCGCGAAGCTCGTCTACCTGCACCTCCGCTTCCACGGGTACGGCAACGGCGAGTGGACCGACTCGGCCGTGCGCCGGTACGTGACGGACGCCGGTGACCTGCTGACGCGGTTGCACAAGCTCGTCCGTGCCGACTGCACGACGCGGAACAAGCGCAAGGCGAACCTGCTGCGCAAGACCTACGACTCCCTTGAGGAACGCATCGCGCGCATCGCGGCCGAGGAAGACCTCGCGCGCGTGCGTCCGGACCTCGACGGCAACGAGATCATGAAGCTCCTCGGCCTGCAGCCGGGCCGCGAGGTCGGCGCCGCGTGGAAGTTCCTCAAGGAGCTCAGGCTCGACCGCGGGCCGCTGGACCGCGACGAAGCCGAGGCCGCATTGCTCGACTGGGCGCGCGAACAGGGCATCACGCCACCCGCTCCGTAACGCATTGTGAGCGAATGGAATCCCCGCGTTAGCGAAGTGTCAGCGCGGGGATGCACCATGGTCAGTGCGCCAGGGGGGCGCATGGGGGTGGTGCAGATGTTCGCTTGGGGACTTTCCGCAGGTCCTGCAGTGCGGGACCTGGACGTGCTGACCGACGACCAACGAGCCGTGCTGAGGTGTCTCGCGCGTGGTCACGCCGACCACGAGATCGCGCGCGTGCTCGGCATCGGGCAACAGCGGGTGGCCGACGAGGTGGCCGAGATCCTGGGGCGCCTGGATCTAACCGATCGAGTGGCGGCCGTCGTCTTCGCGCACGAGGCCGGGATGCTGCACCTGCCGTTTCCGCGCTGACAGGAGCAGGTAGGCGCCGAGCCCGACCAGGTACAGGCTCGCGGCGACGAGGAGGAGGGCGGGCGAACGCCCGTCCAGGGGGACCACCATCGCCGTGATCGACACCGCGGTGACCTGCGCGATGTTGAAGAGGGTGTCGTAGAGCGCGAACACGCGCCCGCGCACCTCGTCACCGACGTCGTGCTGCACCGCGGTGTCCACGCAGAGCTTGACGATCTGACCAGCGAAGATGATCACGAAGCTGGCCAGCAGGATCGACGGCAGCGTCATCGGCAACCCAAGCCCGACCTGGGCCGCGGCCGTGAGCAGCAACGCGCCGCAGATCGTGCGCTTGACGCCGAACCTGTCGACGATGCGGTCCGTCAGAATCCCGGCGAGCAGCACACCCGCGCCGCCGGCGACCGCGACCTCGCCGAGCCCGCCGATGCCCGCCTTGAGGATGCCGTAATCCTCCAGGGTGTAGCGCATCAGCAGCAGCGTGATCATCAGGCTCATGCCGAACGCGGCCCGGTGCGCGAGCAACGCGGCCAGCCCGGCCGTGACGCTCGGCGTGCGCCAGGTGGCCTTCGCGCCGTCCAGCAGACCGCGGGCCACGGCCGTGATGGCGTTGTGCGGCTCGTCGACCTCGTCCGGCCCGAGCACGCCCGCCTTGAACCGGCTGGCGATGAACGCGCTGAGCAGCAGGCCCACGACGGCGATGCTGGTGGTCCACCCCGAACCGCCGTCCCCGGCGCCGAGCAGCGTGCGGAACCCGATAGCGCAGGCCGCGCCGATCACGGCCATGACCGCGCCGGCCGTCGTGGTCAGCGCGTTCGCCTCGACCAGGTGATCTTCGTCGACGACGTGCGGCAGCGACGCGCTCAGGCCGGACCCGACGAACCTGCCGATGCCCATGACGACGAGCGCGGAGACGTAGAGGGGCAGCCCGCTCAGCCCTGCACCCACCGCCAGCGCCGTGAGCAGGACGAACGCGGCCCGCGTGACGTTCGCGACGACGATGACCTTCTTGCGGTCCCACCGGTCGAGCAACGCACCCGTGAACGGTCCGATCAGCGAGTACGGCAGCAGCAACACCGCGAACCCGGCAGCGATCGCCGCGGGATCGGCCTGGCGCTCGGGGTTGAACAGCACGGCACCGGCGAGCCCGGCCTGGAAGAGCCCGTCACCCCACTGGGAGGCGAGCCGGGTGGCGAGGAGCCTGCGGTAGGCGGGGATGCCGAGGAACCGGCGTGATCCCCAGTGGTGCTTCTCCACCGCAAGCGTTGTCACCGTTGCACTCTATGCGCGTGGTGGTGAAAACCACGAAAGCCGGACCTCGCGGTCCGGCTCCCCTGGTGCCGGATGCCAGGTCGCCTCACGGCGCGGTGCACTACGCGGCTCCAGCCGAACGGTATTCCGCGAAGGCGGTTGTCTGTTGAGCCCGGGGGACACAAAGACATCCGACACCTCAGTCTAACGGGACGCGGGCCTGAGTTGTTCCGGCGATCACGGGTGATTTCATGGTGACGTGCGTCCCGATGACGAAGTCGAAGTCGAGCCAGGTTCCCTGTTGGTTGCCGCTCCGAGCCTGAACGACCCGAACTTCACGCGCACCGTGGTCTACATCATCGACCAACGTCCAGAGGGGACCCTCGGCGTCGTGCTGAACCGCCCCTCCGACGTGGCGGTGCACGACGTGCTGCCGCCGTGGGGTTCGCAGGTCACCAAGCCGCAGTGCATCTACATAGGCGGCCCGGTCGAGCAGAAGACGGCGCTGTGCCTGGCAGCCCTGAAGGCGGGTACCGACCCCGCCGCCGTGGAGGGTCTGGTCAGCGTGCAGGGCCCGGTCGCACTGGTCGACCTCGACGCCGAACCGGACGACCTGATGCCGCTGGTGCGCGGCCTGCGGGTGTTCGCGGGCTACGCGGGCTGGGGCGAAGGCCAGTTGCAGGGCGAGATCGACCGCGGCGACTGGATCGTCGTGACCGGACTGGCCGACGACGTGCTGGCCGGCGCGAACGTCGACCTGTGGGGCAGGGTGCTGCGCCGGCAGGGCATGCCTCTGGCGCTGCTGTCGACCTACCCGAAGGACGTCCGAGACAACTGACCCGACTGATTCACGTGAAACTTCGAACTACAGCCCCGCGAGCGGGGAGCAACCGCCACCGCCGCAAGCGCAGCCGCCGCAGCCCTTGGGCTTGACCGGCTCCGGCACGAGAGCGGCCGCCCGGCTGCCCATCACGCCACCGGCGAGAGCGATCGTCAGCGCACCGATCAGTCCGATGATCCCAGCGGTCACCGCCAGGTCGGCCATCACGAACGCCATCGCGCCCGACACGACGGCGACGACACCCGCCGCGACGTTCGGCACGCCCGCGACTCGGTTGGCCAGTGCGAACGTCTCCTCGTCACGCAGGGCGGCGGCCGTGCGCACGCCTACGAAGCGGTTGCGGCGGAGCCTGCCCTGCAGACCCAGCAGACCGACCGCGCCGAGAGCGACGCCGAGCACACCCAGGACGACCGACAGCACGATGTTCACCCCATGAGGGTAAGACGGGACCGCGGTCAACCTCTCGGTCACCCCGGTCTGATGTGCCGCAGGCCACCGCCCGGTTCATCGTGCTTGCGCTGCGCTGATACCGTTGACGACATGAGCACGGCCCGCCTGCTCCTTATCTAGCCGCGACGACCTCTTCGGAAGACGGTCGGCGCGGCCACCCTCCATGCCCGTCTGGGCTGGGGGGTTTCGTCATGTCAGGGGCAGGAACAGACGTGAGAGGGACCTTGAAATGAGCACGGACGCGGCGGAGATTCCCGCCTACCGCTACACCGCCGAGCTGGCGAACCAGATCGAGGAGCGGTGGCAGCGGTACTGGGAGAACCACGGCACCTACCACGCGCCCAACCCCGTTGGCGCGCTCAAGGGTGACGTGCCCGCCGACAAGCTGTTCGTGCAGGACATGTTCCCGTACCCGAGCGGTGCCGGCCTGCACGTCGGCCACCCGCTGGGCTTCATCGGCACGGACGTCTTCGCGCGGTACCACCGCATGAACGGCCGCAACGTGCTGCACACCATGGGTTTCGACGCGTTCGGGCTGCCCGCGGAGCAGTACGCGGTGCAGACGGGTCAGCACCCGCGCAAGACCACCGAGGACAACATCAACACCTACCTGCGTCAGATCCGCAGGCTGGGTCTGGGCCACGACGAGCGTCGCCGCATCTCGACGATCGACCCCGAGTACTACAAGTGGACCCAGTGGATCTTCCTGCAGATCTTCAACTCCTGGTACGACCCGGACGCGCGCAAGGCTCGCCCGATCGCCGAGTTGATCTCGCAGTTCGAGTCTGGTGAGCGCGACGTCGAGGGCGGCCGCACGTGGTCTGAGCTGTCTTTTGCCGACCAGCAAAGGATCTTGGGCGAATATCGCCTGGCCTACATGTCGGAGGCGCCCGTCAACTGGTGTCCCGGACTGGGTACTGTCTTGGCGAACGAAGAGGTCACCGCGGACGGTCGCAGTGAGCGTGGCAACTTCCCGGTGTTCAGGAAAAGCCTGCGCCAGTGGATGATGCGCATCACCGCGTACTCGGACCGGCTGATCGACGACTTGGACCGGCTGGACTGGCCGGACAAGGTCAAGGCCATGCAGCGCAACTGGATCGGGCGCTCGCATGGTGCCCGTGTCCGATTTGCGGTGGGAGACGAGAACATTGAGGTCTTCACGACCCGTCCGGACACGTTGTTCGGCGCGACCTACATGGTCCTGGCACCGGAACACGAGCTGGTGGACCAGATTGCGGCGCCCGATCGCGTGGCAGACATCGCCGCGTACCGGCGCGCAGCGTCCCTGAAGTCCGAACTGGACCGTCAGGAGAACAAGGAGAAGACCGGCGTCTTCATCGGGGCGTACGCCACGAACCCGGTGAACGGCAAGGAAATCCCCGTCTACATCGCCGACTACGTCCTGATGGGCTACGGCACGGGCGCGATCATGGCCGTGCCCGGCCAGGACCAGCGGGACTGGGACTTCGCGAAGAAGTTCGACCTGCCGATCATCCGCACGGTCCAGCCGTCGGAAGGCTTCGAGGGCGAGGCCTACACCGGCGACGGTCCGGCCGTGAACAGCGGTTTCCTGGACGGCATGGCGATCGACGACGCCAAGAAGACGATGATCGGCTGGCTGGAGGAGAACGGCCACGGTCACGGCACCGTCCAGTTCAAGCTGCGCGACTGGCTGTTCAGCCGCCAGCGCTACTGGGGCGAGCCGTTCCCGGTCGTCTACGACGAGTCCGGCACGGCCATCGCGCTGCCCGAGTCGATGCTGCCGATCGAGCTGCCCGAGGTCGACGACTACTCGCCGCGCACCTTCGACCCGGAGGACGCGGACACCGAGCCGTCGCCGCCGCTGTCGCGCGCGACCGAGTGGATGACGGTCGAGCTGGACCTGGGCGACGGCCTGAAGACGTACCGCCGCGACACGAACACCATGCCGAACTGGGCGGGTTCGTGCTGGTACCAGCTGCGCTACGTCGACCCGGCCGAGACCGAGCGGTTCGTCAACCCGGAGAACGAGCAGTACTGGCTGGGCCCGCGCACGGCCGAGCACGGCTCGACCGACCCCGGTGGCGTCGACCTGTACATCGGCGGCGTCGAGCACGCGGTGCTGCACCTGCTGTACTCGCGCTTCTGGCAGAAGGTCCTGTTCGACCTGGGCCACCTGTCCGGCGACGAGCCGTACCGCCGCCTGTTCAACCAGGGCTACATCCAGGCGTACGCCTACCGCGACCCGCGTGGCGTGCACGTGCCCGCGGACGAGGTCGTCGAGGCCGACGGCAAGTACCTGTACAACGGCGAGGAAGTCACTCGTGAGTACGGGAAGATGGGCAAGAGCCTGAAGAACGTCGTCACGCCGGACGAGATGTGCGAACGGTACGGCGCCGACACCTTCCGGTTCTACGAGATGTCCATGGGTCCGATGGACGTGTCACGGCCGTGGGCGACCAAGGACGTCGTGGGCGCGCAGCGGTTCATGCAGCGTCTGTGGCGCAACCTGGTCGACGAGACCGACGGCTCGCTGCGCGTCACGGACGAAGAGCCGTCCGTCGAGGCGCTGCGGCTGCTGCACAAGACGATCGCCGGCGTCCACGACGACTACGCGAACCTGCGCTACAACACGGCGGGCGCGAAACTGATCGAGCTGAACAACTACGTCACCAAGCACTACTCGTCCGGCACGCCCCGTGCGCTGGCCGAGGCCCTGGTGCTGATGCTGGCTCCGCAGGCCCCGCACGTGGCCGAGGAGCTGTGGTCGAAGCTGGGCAACGAGGGCTCGCTGGCGCACGGCCCGTTCCCGAAGGCCGACGAGCAGTACCTGGTCGAGGACACCGTCGAGTACCCGATCCAGGTCAACGGCAAGGTCCGCTCGCGGGTCGTCGTGTCGGCGTCCGCGGCGCAGGACGAGATCAAGGCCGCCGCGCTGGCCGAGGAGAAGATCGCCGAGCTGGTCGCCGGTGGCGAGCCGCGCAAGGTGATCGTCGTTCCCGGCCGTCTGGTGAACATCGTTCTGTAACAGCGAGCAGAGCTGGCGCGGTCACGGCCGCGCCAGCTCTGCCAGCACCTGCTCCACCTCCAGCGAGGGGTCGGCCACGCCAGCCGCCCGCAACGCTCCCGCGAGCACGGTCATGAGCATCTCGACGACGAGGTCCACGCCGAACGGGTGTGCGCTCGTCAGGTAGTCGCGTGCCAGCTGATCGGCCGCTGTCGTGTACATCCGCAGCACGGCACGCACCGCCGGCCGGTCGAAGTCCAGCCCCAGGTTCTCGCACAGCCGGCGGTTTCCGTCGTCCCGCACCTGGTCGAACGGCTCCTCCGCGCCCCACGGCCGCAGCACCAGGTTCAGCGCCAGGTCGCGATGCGCCGCCAGGTACGTCAGGTGCGCCGCGTGCGACTGGCGGATCCGCTTCCCCAACGGCACGTCCGGGTCGTCGACGTGCAGGTCCAGCACCTCGCGCCCGATCGAGCACAGCACCTCGCCGTAGAGCCCCTGCTTGCTGCCGAAGTGGTGGAACACCAGCCCGTGCGCGACTCCGGCCGCTCGGGCGATGTCGGCTGCCTTCACGTCCTCGTACTTCGACGTGATGAACAGCTCTCGGGCCGCTGCCAGGACTTTCTCCTTGGTGGCGGCTGCGGTCGCGGCACGGGTCATGGCACCACGCTAACAGTTCGTTGACTCCGAGTCAGTGAAGGAGTAGTTCTTGATTAAGAGTCATTGACTCGAAGTCAACGAGGGGATGCAGGATGACGAAGACACTGATCATCGGAGCCACCGGCACCGTGGGCGGCCTGGTGCTCGCGGAAGCTGTGCGTCGAGGTGTGGACGTGCGCGCGTTGGTGCGGAACAAGGAACGGGC
This sequence comes from Lentzea kristufekii, assembly GCF_033949925.1. Lineage (NCBI taxonomy): Bacteria > Bacillati > Actinomycetota > Actinomycetes > Pseudonocardiales > Pseudonocardiaceae > Lentzea > Lentzea kristufekii. Next base: position 314,842 of record NZ_JAXAVV010000003.1, on the reverse strand, counting down.
GAACCTGCCCGACACGGTCGAGCTGGTCGAAGGAGACCTCGCCGATCGCGACGCCGTGGCCGGTGCGTTGAGGGGCGTCGACTCGGCGTTCTACGTGTCGCCGCACGAGACCAACGAGGTCGAGATCGCGACGATCTTCGGTCAGGAGGCCGAACGAGCCGGCGCACGCCTGGTGTTCGGCGGCTTCCACATCGAGGACGACGCCGCGCGCGAAGCGGCTGGCAGCGCGATCCCGGCCTACATCCCGAAGCTGAAGCTGGCGGCGTTCCTCGCGAGCACCGACACCAGGCCCGCGATGGTCAGCATCACCAACTTCGCCCAGAACGACGAGGTCTTCCGCGCCGACATCGAGGCAGGGACGTTCCCGACGCCCCTGCATCCGGGCGGGGTCAACCGGATCGACCTGCGCGACGCGGCCGAGGTGCTCACCAACGCGCTGGTCGACGTGAGCTTCGCGGCCGGCTCCTACCAGCTCGTGGGCCCCGAGTCCTTGAACGGCGAGCAGTCGGCGCAGATCTGGGCGGAGGAGCTCGGCCGGCCGGTCGTCTACACCGGTGACGACCCCGAGTGGCGCAAGGCGTTCGAGCGCAGGCTGTCAGGTCAGAAGCTGGTGGACTGGATCCGCAGCTTCGAGTTGCTCAGCGCCGCGCCGATTCCCACGACCGAGGCCGAGGTCGCGACCATGACGAAGCTGCTCGGGCACGCGCCGCGCACGCTGCGCGACTACGTGCGGGACTCGGTCAACTGATCTCGGACTCCTCGAAGCCGATGTCCGTCAGCATCTGGTCGAGCATGCTGTCGAACATCGGCTCGGGGTTGCTCACCGCGAACGGGAACCGCCCGAACACCTCCAGCGCCACGTGCCCGTACAGCCGCACCCACGACTGGACGACGTGGTAGATCTTGCCCAGGTTCAGGACGTCGTCACCGATCGTCACGCCGTGCTCCGACACCGCGTCCACCAGGACCTGCTGGAACCTGACCAGGTCCTCGTGCAGCACCTCGGGCACGTCGTCGTCCGCGTGGGTGGCGACCAGGTTCGACGCGATCAGCTGCCCCGCGAGCTGCAGGAACACCGAGCCGAACTGGTCGGCGCCGATCGGGTCGCGCGGCGAGGCGAAGACCAGCGCGAACTCCTGAGGGTGGGCCAGCGCCCAGCGGCGGAAGGCGTGGCACACCGCCCTGACCTGGCATCCCACCTGGCCTGACGTGTCCGCGGCGAGGTTCGCGTAGAGCGCTGCCGCCATGTCCGCGCAGATGTCGTCGCAGAGCTGCCGCAAGAGCGCGTCGTGCGAGTCGTAGTAGCGGTAGAGCGCCGGCGCGGTGATGCCGAGTTTGCGTGCAATGGCACGCAGGGTAACCGCATCGCGGCCGCTTTCCACCAAGAGGGCGCGGGCCGCCTGCCGAATCTCACGCTCGGTCTCGGCGCGGAGCCGTTCTCGGCGAGTGGCCTCGGTCATATGTCACTCCATCGGGTTGTAGACCCCGCCCACGGCCCCGTACGGTTTCAGCGAACGGTGTTTACAAGAGTTCACGGGATTAACAGCACGGTAACCCAGGAGGCCGTCGTCGATGTTCGCGAAGTGGGGATCCATCGCTTATCGCCGCCGGTGGGTGGTGCTGATCGCGACCGTACTGCTCGCGGTCGTCGGCGGTGTGTGGGGCATCGGCGTGTTCGACAAGCTCAGCCAGGGTGGGTACGAGGCTCCTTCCAGTGAGGCGGCGCGGGCCGACAAGGTAGCCGAGGAGGCGTTCGGGCGGCAGAACGGTGACGTGATCGTCATTTATCGCGGTGATTTCGCGAACCCGCTCGAGCTGAAGAAGGTCGCCGACCACATCAGCGGCTTCCCCAAGGACGACGTGCTCAAGGCCGTCGGGCCGGTTCCGTCGGACAACCAGCAGCAGGCGCTCGTCGCGATCACGCTGAGCAGCGGTGACTCGAACGAGCAGATCAAGCAGTTCCAGGACATCCAGCCTCAGCTGAAGGTCGACGGTTTCACCGAGCAGATCGGTGGGCTCGTGCCCACCCAGAAGGCCATCAACGACATGTCCCAGGAGGACCTGACGCGCGCCGAGATGTTCTCGCTGCCGCTGGTCCTGCTGCTGCTCGTGATCATCTTCGGCGGGCTCGTGGCGGCGTCCCTGCCGGTCGTGGTCGGCGGCCTCGCGATCATGGGCTCGCTCGGCGTGCTGCACGGCGTCGCCCTTTTCACCGAGGTCAACTCGTTCGCGGTCAACGTCGCCTCGCTGCTCGGTCTGGGCATGGCGATCGACTACGGCCTGTTCATGGTCGGCCGGTTCCGCGAGGAGCTCGCGCAAGGCCGCACGACCGAACAGGCCGTCGCCCGCACCGTCGCCTCCGCCGGCCGCACCGTCGTGTTCAGCGCGACGCTGCTGGTCATCGCCCTGGCCGGGCTGCTGCTCTTCCCGCACGGCTTCCTGAAGTCCCTCGCGTACGGCGGCGTGTCCTCGGTCGCGATCGCGGCGCTGGTCTCGATAACGCTGCTGCCCGCGTTGCTCGGCGTGCTCGGCCACCGGGTCGACAAGCTCGCGATGCCGTGGCGCAAGAAGGAGCCGAGCGAACGCGGCTGGCGCAAGCTCAGCGGCAAGGTCATGAAGCGGCCCGTGCTGATCGCCGTGCCGATCGTCGGCGTGCTGCTGGCGCTCGGCTCGCCGTTCCTCGGCGTCCAGTTCGGCCAGGTCACCGAGAAGGTCCTGCCCGAGGGCAACACCGTGCGCGTGGCCACCGAGAACATCAACCAGAACTTCTCGGCGCTCTCCAACACCGGCTTCAAGATCGTCGTCAAGGGCGGTGACGAGGCTGCGGTCCAGGCCTACCTGGGCAAGGTCAAGGACGTCCCCGGCGTCGGCGAGGTCCAGCCGACGGGTGCCGACAAGGGCGTCACGGCCGCGATGGCCGGGCTGGAGAACGACGCGCTGAGCGAGGAGTCGAAGCAGGCGCTCAAGGACGTCCGCGCGTTGCAGCCCCCGGCCGGTGCCGAGGTGCTCGTCGGCGGCAACACCGCGGTGGTCAACGACTCGCTCGACGCCATCGCGGACGGCCTGCCGTTGATGGTCACGCTGCTGGTCGGCGCGACGCTGATCCTGATGTTCCTGGCGTTCGGCTCGGTCGTGCTGCCGATCAAGGCCGTGGTCATGAGCGCGCTGTCGCTGTCCGCGACGTTCGGCGTGCTGGTGTGGATCTTCCAGGACGGCCACGGCGCCGACCTGCTGGGCGTCACGCCGGGGCCGTTGGAGTCCGGCATCGTCGTGCTGATGGCGGCCATCGTGTTCGGTCTGTCGACGGACTACGAGGTCTTCCTGCTCTCCCGCATGGTCGAGGCCCGCGGCCAGGGCGCGACGACCGAGGAGGCGGTGACCACCGGCCTGGCCAAGACCGGCCGGGTGATCACGTCGGCCGCGCTGCTGCTGATCGTCGTGACCGGCGCGTTCGCGTTCTCGCAGGTCGCGATGATGCGGTTCGTCGGCGTCGGCATGATCCTCGCGCTGGCGCTCGACGCCACCGTGGTCCGGATGCTGCTCGTGCCGGCCGTGCTCAAGCTGCTCGGCAACGCCGCGTGGTGGTCACCCGGCCCGCTCAAGAAGATCCAGGAACGCCTCGCGCTTCACGACGAGCCGGTGGACGACCTGGACGACTTCGACGACGAGGTCCGCAGGCCGGTCTCCGTCGGCTGACCGGGCGGGAAGGCGATCATGGCCGCGTCGAAGTGGCGCGGCCTCGCCTCCAGTTCGCCCAGCTTCATCCGATACGTCGTGAGCACCGCGTTCGTGCTGTCCAGGACCGTCGTTGTCGCGCCGGTGGCGAGGAAGACCCTCGTGTCACCCGGTGCGATGGCGACGCTCGGCGAGTCGATGCGCAAGCGTTCGCGCACCTCCATGGTCGCCGCGTCGACGACCAGGACCGACCGTTCCTTCGGCAGCGTCAGGTAGACCGTGGCGCCGTCCGGGGTGACGGCGATGCTGCCCGCTCCCCTGCCGACCTCGACCGTGCCGACGACCTGGTTCGTGGTCGTGTCGATCACCGACAACGTGCCGGGCGTCCGGTCCCCGAGTCGCATGCTGCTGACGTAGAGGCGCTTGCCGTCCGGTGAGATCGCCAGGTGCTGCGGCAGTCCGCCGACCTGCACCGTCGAGGTCTGGAACGCCGTCGCCGTGTCGACCAGGCCGACCGTGCCGTCCTGGGAGTTGGCGACGTAGAGGATCTTGTTGTCCGGGTGGACGGCGAGGCCCTGCGGCTGCCCGCCGGCCTTGATCACCGCGACCATCTGGAAGTTCTCCGGATTCACCACCGCGACGCCGCCGCTGGCCGAGACGTAGAGCCGTTGGCCGTCCGGGCGCATCACCGCGTGCGAGAGCTGGACCTGGGTGAAGAGCCGGTCGAGGATCCCACCGGTGCTCGGGTCGACGACGGTGATCGCGCCGGTCCACCCGTTGACCACGTAGAGCCGCCGCCCGTCGGGCGACACCGCGACGCCCGTCGCGCGGCCCCCGGTGTCGGCCTGCACGAGAACGGCACCGTTGCGGGTGTCCACGACCTGGACGAGACCGGTCTTCCCCACCACGTACGCAAACGGTGCCGCTGAAGCGGAGGAAGTGGTCGTGTACTCGTGCCCTTGGTGAACACCCGTCGCCGCGAAGGCCGCTGAGAGCGCTATAACCGCGGCCACGAGGCGTGGCTTTGCCATACGCCCGATGGGAACACTTCCGGGTGCTTTCGATCCACTTCAGTCACTCGGCCGAGTGAAATCTTTGCCCGGACGTAGTACGGCTGTCGTCCGCGACGGCGGTGCGGACGACAGCCGTCCCACTAGTAAGAGGGCGGAGCCACTGGTTTGGATTCATATGACTCGGGATTCTTCGCCGATGTCACCAGTTTGGCGTAACGGGTGCCCGCGGTGAGCAGGACCAGACCGGCACCGAGGAACGCCAGCACGCGGGCGACACCGTCGAGCGCGGAGAGGTCGAACAGCACCAGCTTCACGACCGCGGCACCGACCAGGATCAGGCCGGAGATCCGCAGCGCCTTGTTGTTGATCCCCCTGACCAGCAGGAACAACGCGGCGATCGTCCACGACACCGTGACCATCGAGTGCCCGAAGAGGAACCCGGTCTCGTTCGGCGACATCAGCAGCGCCGCGCACAGCACCGCACCCGCCGCGCCGTAGAGCAGCACGAGCCCGGAGACGATCCACGGGAACGGGTGCCTGGCCGGCTCGCGCACCACCTGCATCTTCACCGCGGCCCACGGCAGGATCGCGGCGAAGACGCCCAGCACGACCGCCGTCACCAGGCCGGCCGCGTAGTCACCGGCCTTGATGTAGGTGAAGTAGCGCGGCTCCTCGACCAGCCACGTGATCGGCACGGCCACGCCGATGGTCATGATGAACCCGACGAAACCGAACGCGACCGAGCCCACGAGGGCGCTCTTCTTGTTCAGGCGTGCCGCGAGGAACGCCAGCAGCACCGCCTCGGCCAGCACGATCGCCGTGCGGACGTTGCTGTCGAGCGCGATCACCGTGGTCTGGAACAACGCGAGCATGCCCGCCGCACCGGCCGCCGTCGTGAACCCGCGCGGCAGGTCGGGCACCATCCAGATCGCCAGCAGCACGGCCGCGACCGCACCGGCGAGGATCGAGTTGGCCGGGTTCTCCAGCAGCGTCGTCGCGAACAACGCCGGCAGCGCCGAACCCGCGATCAACGCGATCGCGACGATGTCTTCAGGACGCTTGCGGATCGTCAGCAGGGCGACCGCGATGCCGACCACGGTCGTGGCCGCGGCGATGCCGACCACGGTCCACTCGTAGGAGCGCGGGATGGCGTTCGCGGTGGTGAGCAGCGAGGCGAGGATCGGCGGGAAGCCGCCGGCGATGGCGAGGCCCGGCCAGTCGCGCTTGATCTGGACCGGCGTGCTGGCCATCTTGAGCACCAGCAGGAAGCCGACGAGCAGGACCGTGAAGCCCTCGGTGATGATCGGCGAGCACACCGCACAAGCTGCGACGACGGTGACCGCGAGCGCTTGCGACTCCCACTTCAGCGCGAGTACGACACCGGCCGCGGCGACGGCCAGCCCGACGACGAGACCCACGCTCTCGGGCAGGTATCCGTACAGGCTCGTGGCAGCGATGACGTCCAGGTAGAGCCCGGCGAAACCGGTGAAGGCCAGCGCCATCGCGCCGGTGCGCCCGGCGGGGTTGCGGTGCAGCCACATGCCGATGCCGACCAGTGCGCCGCTGAACACCGCGCCGCCGATGACGCGCGGCATCGGGCCGAGCCAGCCGCGCTGGACGGCGAGGACCAGCAGCAGCACGAAGCCGAGCACGGTGATCGCGCCACCGACCCAGGCCAGCAGCTTCGCGCCGGCGCCGTCCTTGCCGAGCTTCTCGAACAGGGTCTCGCGCGGCTGCGGCGCGGGCCACTGCTGCTGTTGCTGCGGGTGAGGCCACTGCCCCTGCGGAGGCGGCGGGAAGCGGTGGCCGGGAGGCGGAGGCTGCTGGCCGGGGAACTGCCGGCCGGGAGGCGGAGGCTGCTGGGTCGAGGCAGCGGCGTGCTGCGACCACGGGTTCGGCTGCTGCGGCACGCTCACGGGTGGCGACGGCACACCGGCGGGCGGCTGCTGCGGCACTCCGGCCGGCGGCGTCGGGACGGTCGTGGCCGGCGGCTGCGGCACCTCGCCGGGCCGCGCCACCTCGGGTGCCTCGATCACCGCTGTCGCGGTCGAGGCGGAGCGCTCGCGCATCTCCGTGCTGATCGTCGTCAGCCGCTGCCCGATGGCCGCGAGCTCCAGCGCGAGGCGCTGCTCGTCTCCGAGGCGATCCTGTCCGTCCATGTGATCAGGGTGAGGCAGAGCACGCCCAGTTACATCCGTACACCTACTCATCCGCTTGACTAGATACATGTGTAATCGATTAACTACTGCTCCGTGACGACCATGAAGGACGTCGCGCAGCACGCCGGCGTCTCCACGGCCACCGTGTCGCGCGTGCTCAACGGCCATGCCGCGCCGACACCCGAGACCCGTGAGCGCGTGCTCGCCGCGATCGAGGAACTCGGCTACCGGCCCAACGCCCTGGCGCGATCCCTCAGGACCACCAGCACCCAGACCCTCGGTCTGGTCATCAGCGATCTGCTGAACCCGTTCTTCGCCGAGATCGCTCGCGCGGTCGAGGACGAAGCCCGGTCACACGGCTACTGCGTCGTGATCGGGAACGCCGACGAGAGCGCCGAGCAGGAAGCGACCTACGTGCGCACCCTGCTCGACCGCCGGGTGGACGGCCTCCTGCTGTGCCCCGCGACCGACGACCCGAGTCTGGTTCGCGAAGTGCGCGCAGGCGGCGTACCGCTAGTTCTGCTCGACCGGACGGTCAGGGGCGCCACATGCCCCGTCGTCCGCGCTGATGGCAGCGAGGCATTGACCGCGCTCGCCCGGCGGCTCGTCGGCGCCGGCCACACCCGCATCGGAGTGATCGCGGGTCCGCCGAACACCTCCACTGGAAGAGAACGAACGGACGTGCTCACGGGGGCGCTCGGCGGCCTCGCGCAGGTCGTGCACGGCGACTTCCGCCAGGAGAGCGGTAGTCAGGCCGCCGCGAGGCTCATCGACGACGGCGCCACCGCGCTCGTGGCGATGGACAACCTGATGGGTCTCGGCGCGCTGGGCGAGGTCCGGGCGCGCGGCCTGCAGATCCCGCACGACATCGCGTTCGCGGTGTTCGACGACCAGCCGTGGTTCCCGCTGCTCGACCCGCCGATCACGGTCATCGCGCAGCCGACCGTCGAGATGGGCCAGGCCGCCGCCCGCAGCCTGCTCGCCCTGATCGACGGCCGCCAGCCCGACGACGTCCGCCTCACCGCGAAGCTCGTGCTGCGCGGTTCGCTCGGGGAGGCCGAGCTGTGAAGACCCTCATCACCGCCCGCGGCATCACCAAGCACTTCGGTGCCACCAAGGCGTTGGACGGTGTCGACCTCGACATCTTCGCGGGCGAGGTCCACGTCCTGCTCGGCGAGAACGGTGCCGGCAAGTCCACGCTGGTCAAGGTCCTCGCGGGCATCCACGGCCACGACGCCGGCACGATCGAGGGCCACGCCAGCCTCGCCGTCATCCACCAGGAACTGGCGCTGGTGCCCGAGCTCAGCGTCGCCGAGAACCTGTTCCTCAACCGGCTCCCGCGCCGGTTCGGCTTCGTCGACCGGGCCGAGATGCGCCGCAGGGCACCGGAACTGCTGGACCGCGTCGGCCTGAACGTCGACCCGGACGCCAAGGTCAAGGACCTCGGCATCGCCCAGCAGCAGATGATCGAGATCGCCCGCGCGCTCGACAAGGACGCCGGCGTGCTGATCCTCGACGAACCGACCGCGGTCCTCACCGAGACCGAGACCGACCGGTTGCTGCAGATCATGGCCCAGCTGCGCCAGAACGGCGTCGGCCTCGTCTTCATCACCCACCACCTCGACGAGATCCAGCGCATCGCCGACCGCATCACGGTCCTGCGCGACGGCCGGAGCGTCGGCGTCCTCGGACCCAAGGCCACCACCCGGCACATGATCGAGCTGATGGTCGGCCGTCCGATCGACGAGCAGTACCCACGCGCACAACAACGTCCTGGTCAGCCGCTGCTCCGCATCGAGGGCCTGACCAAGCGCGGTGTCTTCGAGGACATCACCATCGAGGTCCACGCGGGCGAGGTCGTCGGCATCGCCGGCCTGGTCGGCGCGGGCCGGACGGAGGTCGCGCGGGCCGCGTTCGGCGTGGACGGCTACGACCACGGCACGGTCGAGGTCGACGGCAAGCCGCTGCGCCGGGGCGACGTGCAGGCCGCCATCAAGGCAGGTCTGGGCCTGGTGCCCGAGGACCGCAAGGGTCAGGGCCTCGTCCTCACCGCGACCGTCGGCCAGAACCTCGAACTCGTCACGCTCGACGACCGCGACCAGAAACGCCTGCACGACATCGCGGGCAAGCTCCGGATCAAGGGCCGCGTCGAGCAGCCGGTGAAGGAACTGTCGGGCGGCAACCAGCAGAAGGTCGTCATCGGCAAATGGCTGCTGGCCGACCCGAAGGTGCTGATCCTCGACGAACCGACCAGGGGCGTCGACGTCGGCGCCAAGGTCGAGATCTACGAGCTCATCAACCGCATGACCGCGCAGGGCCGGGCAGTGCTGCTCGTGTCCAGCGACCTGCCCGAGGTGATCGGGATGAGCGACCGCGTCGTCGTGATGGCACACGGCCGGGTGGCCGGTGAGCTGCCCAGGGGCGCGACCCAAGACCAGGTGATGGCACTCGCCGTGCAGGAGATCTCAGCGTGAGCACGATCAGCATTCGCAAGTACGCCAGTGAGAACGGCGCCCTCGCGGGCCTTCTCCTCCTCGCGCTGGTCATCGCGATCATGCAGCCGGCGTTCCTCAACGCGCAGAACCTGCTCAACGTCGGTGTGCAGGCCGCGGTCATCGCGATCATGGCGTTCGGCATGACGTTCGTGGTGGTCGCGGGCGGCATCGACCTGTCGGTGGGCAGCATCGCCGCCCTGGCCGCGATGGTCGGCGCACTCACCGCCGGGCCGATCGGCCTGGTCGTCGGTGCGCTGTGCGGTCTCGTCAACGGTGCGCTGGTCAGCTATGGCAAGCTGCCGCCGTTCATCGCGACGCTGGCCATGCTCAGCGTCGCCCGCGGTCTCACGCTGGTGTTCTCCGAAGGCCAGCCGCACGAGACCGACGCGCTGGTCACGTTCCTCGGCTCGAACCTCGCGCCGATGGTACCGCTGCCGCTGCTGCTGATGCTGGCGTTCTTCGGCATCACCGGCCTGATCCTCACGCGCACCAACCTCGGCCGCCGCATGTACGCGATCGGCGGCAACGAGGAAGCGGCCAAGCTCAGCGGCATCGACGTCCGGAAGCAGAAGCTCTGGATCTACGCGCTGAGCGGCCTCTTCGCCGCCGCCGCAGGCCTCGTGCTCGCGGGACGGCTCGGGTCCGCCGGTCCGCAGGCAGCGGTCGGTTACGAGCTCGACGCCATCGCCGCGGTCGTCATCGGCGGTGCGTCGCTGTCCGGTGGCGTCGGCCGCGCCACCGGGACGTTGGTCGGCGCACTTGTGCTCGCCGTCCTGCGCAACGGCCTCAACCTGCTGCAGGTGCCGCCGTTCTGGCAGCAGGTCGTCATCGGCGTGGTGATCGCTCTCGCCGCGCTGCTCGACTCACTTCGCCGTCGCTGAGAAAACCCGCAACAGGTAAGGAAGACACCAATGAAGGTGACCCGACGGATCGCGCTGACGCTCGGTGCCGCTGCTCTGCTGGCGACCGGCTGCAGCGGGACAGGGGCGTCCGGGGGCCAGATCACCATCGGCCTTGCGGTGTCCACTTTGAACAACCCGTTCTTCGTGGAACTGCAGCAGGGTGCGCAGGAGATGGCGGACCAGCTCGGCGCCAAGCTGACCGTGGTCGACGCGCAGAACGACGCGACGAACCAGGTCAACCAGGTGCAGACGCTGGTGACGCAGGGCGTCAAGGCGATCATCCTCAACCCGGTCGACTCCAAGCAGTCCGGGCCCGCCGCGAAGGCCGCCGAGACGGCGAACATCCCGCTGATCTCGGTCGACCGCGCGGTGGAGGGCAAGGTCGCCGCCGAGGTCGCCTCGAACAACGTCTCGGGTGGCAGCCTCGCGGCCATCGAGCTCGGCCGCGCCACCTCCGGCGAGGTCGCGCACCTCAAGGGCATCCCGGGCGCGTCGGCGTCGCGTGACCGCGGCCAGGGCTTCGAGCAGGGCCTGAACAGCGGCAACATCAAGGTCGTCGCCTCGGCCGTCGCCGACTTCGACCGCGCCAAGGCCCTCAACGAGACCACGAACCTGCTGCAGGGCCACCCCGGTCTCAAGGGCGTCTTCGCCGAGAACGACGAGATGGCGCTCGGCGCGATCAAGGCCCTCGGCGCCCGTGCCGGCAAGGACGTGCAGGTCGTCGGCTTCGACGGCACGCCGGACGGCCTGAAGGCGATCCAGGACGGCACGCTCGCCGCGACCGTCGCGCAGCAGCCGAAGCTCCTGGGCTCCAAGGCCGTCGAGCAGGCCGTGCACGCCGCCAAGGGCGAGCCGGTTCAGCAGGTCGTGGACGTCGAGGTCAAGGTCATCACCGCGAAGAACGTGGCAGAGTTCGTCAAGTGACGCAGACTTTGCTCGTTCTCGGGTCCGCCAACGCCGACCTCGTGGTCGAGGTCGGCAGGCGGCCCGCCGGCGGTGAGACCGTGCTCGGCGGCGACACCGTCGTGCTGCCCGGCGGCAAGGGCGCGAACACAGCCGTTGCCGCCGCACGCGTCGGTGCCTCTGTCGCGTTGGTCGGTGCCGTGGGTGGCGACGGGTACGGCTCGCTGTTGCGCGAGTCGCTGGAGTCGTCCGGCGTCGACACGGCGCTGGTGAAGACCTCCTCCCGTCCCACCGGGATCGCGTACATCACCGTGACCCCGGACGGTGAGAACTCCATCGTGGTGTCACCCGGCGCCAACGCCGACGTGTCACCGTCCGATGTGGACTCTCTCTCGTTCGACGGCGCAGCCGTGCTGACGTGCTCGCTGGAAGTGCCGCTGGAGACGGTGGTCCACGCGATCGGCGCCGCTTCCCGTGCCGGAGTCCGGACCGTGCTCAACCTGTCGCCGGTCGCGGAACTGCCCGCGGAGACGTTGCGGCAGCTCACCGTGCTGATCGTGAACGAGCACGAGGCCGCGCAACTCGCCTCGGACTGGCGTTCCCTGCTCGAACTCGGCCCCAGCTCGGCCATCGTGACGCTGGGCTCGCGCGGCGCCGCCGTGGTGCAGGAGTCCGGCGTCGTCGAGGTGCCGGCGATCGAGGTCTCCGAGGTGGTCGACACGACCGGCGCCGGTGACGCGTTCGCCGGTGCGCTGTCCGCTCGCCTGGCCGAAGGCGACGACCTGGTGCAGGCCGCCCGCTACGCCGCGAAGGTCGCCGCGCTGTCCGTCACGAAGGCGGGCGCGCAGCCGTCCTACCCGACCGCCGCCGAAGTCGGCTGACCTACGCCCGCACCGCCGCGCGGTCGTCGAAGAGGTCTTCGCTCGGCAGCGCGTACTTCTCGACGTCCGGTGCCCTGTCCGGCAACGGGTCCGACGGCATCTCCGGTTGCAGCGGCGGGGCGGCGACCTGGTTGAACGGGATTCCGCGCGGGGCCCTGACCTTCTTCCGCGGCCCGGCATCGTCATACCGCACGTCCTGGCCGTTGCCGACGATCACGTTGCCGGCCAGGTCCGCCGGTGCCGGGTCCTGGCCGCGGCTCAGCGCCAGCCCGGTGCCGGGGTTGCCGGTGATCAGGTTGCGGGACACCAGGTTCTTCGTGCTGGCCAGGAGGCTCATGCCGAGCCCGAACGCGCCGTCGGCCTGCGCGGGCGAGAGGGTCTCGTCGTTGTCGGAGACGAGGTTGCCGACGAGCACGACGTCCTCCTGGCGCTCGGCGGCCGAGGTCATGCCGACCCGGTTGCCGCTGAACCTGTTGCCCAGCACGAACATCCGGCCGGACGCGTTCGTGCCCTGGTAGCCCACGGCGTTGCGTTCGGCGACGTTGCCGCGCACGACGACGTCGCACGGCTTGCACCGGCTGACGGAGAACCCGGAGCCGGCGCTGCCGCTCGCGTAGCTCTGCTCGATCACGCCGTTCTGGGAGTTGAGGGCGTGGACGCCGAACTGCGCGTTGTTGCTGGCCGTCACGTAGGAGACGCGAAAGCCGCGCTGCTCGGAGATCAGCACACCGTCGGACGTGTGGTTGCGGACCGTCAGGTTCTGCACGGACACGTCCGCGGCGGCGACCACGATCCCGTTGGCGCGCTCGGTCTCGCCGTCGATGATCACGCTGCCGCGCCGGGCTCCCCTGATCGTGAGGCCCTTGGTCCTGACCTGCACCGACTCCTCGTACACGCCCGGCGACACGACGATGGTCGCGCCCTCCTTCGCCACGTCGACGGCGTCCTGGATGGTGCTCAGCTGCGCCGGGACGTTGATCTCGGGACCGAGGCCCGGTTGCGCCGACGAGCACCCGGCGACCAGGAGGGCTGCGGCGAAGACGGACGGAAGGCGCACGGCTGGCACCGTACTGGGCCGAACGGCCCAAGGTCACATCGCGGTCGGCTGCGTTTGTTAACCCATGATGACGAACTGGGCATCGCTGCGCGTTCCACCGCTCGATTGGTCACACTGAGCTGTCCCGGGTTTCCCGTCGGAGGGTATGGTCTAGACCATGTCGAGCGCGCGGCTGAGCGGTGTCGGTGTGAGCAGCGGTCGGGCAACCGGCCCCGTGGTGAGGATCGCCGAGGCCCTGCCGGAACCTCCTGCGGGCCAGCGAACAGCGGATACGAAGATGGAAGCCTCCCTCATCCGTCCCGCGACGGAGGTCGTGGCGCAGCGCCTGATGGAGCGCGCGAAGACGGTCGAGGGCGATGCCCGCGCCGTGCTGGAGACGACGGCGGCGATGGCCGGCGACCCGTCCCTCATCAAGGCCGCCGAGAAGCTCGTCGTCGACCAGTCGCTGACCGCTGCCCGTGCCGTGCACGAGGCCGCGCAGAAGTTCATCTCCGCACTGCAGGCCGCCGGTGGCTACATGGCCGAACGGGCCCGCGACGTCCAGGACGTCCGCGACCGCGTGGTGGCCGAGCTCCTCGGCCAGCCCGCGCCAGGAGTCCCCGACCTGACCTCGCCGTCCGTGCTGGTGGCGCGCGACCTCGCGCCCGCCGACACCGCGGGCCTCGACCCGGCGAAGGTCCTCGCCCTGGTCACGGAGGAGGGCGGCCCCACCTCCCACACGGCGATCCTCGCCCGTTCGCTCGGCATCCCGGCCGTTGTCGCGTGCCGCGGCATCCTGGCGTTCGAGGGCACCTCTCTCGACGTCGACGGCGACACGGGCCAGGTCCGCGAGTCGGACGGCAAGGTCCGCGCGGCCGGCACCGGCAAGAAGGCCGAGTGGAACGGCGTCGGTGTGCTCAAGGACGGCCTCCGGGTGAAGGTCCTGGGCAACGTCGGCTCGCCCGCCGACGCCCTGGCCGCTGCTCAGGCCGGTGCGGAGGGCGTGGGTCTCTTCCGCACGGAGTTCTGCTTCCTGGACGCAGCAGAGGAACCGACCGTTGCTGAGCAGACTGCTGCTTACGAGGCTGTGCTGGCGCCGTTTGCGGGCAAACCCGTTGTGGTGCGCACCCTCGACGCGGGCGCGGACAAGCCGCTGGCGTTTCTGAACCCGGACCCCGAGCCCAACCCGGCCATGGGCGTGCGCGGCCTGCGCGTCGCCTTCGACCGCCCCGAGATCCTCGACCGCCAGCTCGAAGCCATCGCTGCCGCGGCCAAGTCGTCGGGCGCCGACGTCTCGGTCATGGCACCGATGGTCGCCACCGCCGCCGAAGCCACCTGGTTCGTCGAGCGCGCCCACAAGGCCGGTATCGCTCGTGTCGGTGTGATGGTCGAGGTCCCGTCCGCGGCCCTGTCGGCCCGCGAAATCCTGCAGGTCGTCGACTTCATCTCCATCGGCACCAACGACCTGGCCCAGTACGTCTTCGCCGCCGACCGCCAGCTCGGCGGCGTGGCCGCGCTGAACGATCCGTGGCAGCCCGCGCTGCTGCGCCTGATCGCCCTGGTCGGCGAGGCGGCGACCGCCACCGGCAAGCCCGTCGGCGTCTGCGGCGAGGCGGCGGCCGACCCGCTGCTCGCGTGCGTGCTGATCGGCCTCGGCGTGACGTCGCTGTCGATGAACCACACGGCTCTCGCCGGCGTCGGCGCGAGGCTCGCGACGTCCAGCATGGACATCTGCCAGCTCGCGGCCCGTGGCGCGCTGGCCGCGGGCGACCCGGCCTCGGCCAAGCTGGCAGCCCGCGCCCCGCACTAGTAGAGCGTCGCGGCTTGGTTGTGCTCCGCTGAGTCAGGCAGGGCACGAGGCTGGGCGGCCTGGTCGCTCGTTGCCGAAGCCCGGGATGGTCGCGCTCACGTAGGTCGCCGCCGAGATGGCGGTAGAAAACTGCTCGCGCAAGCGTTTGCTGATCACCCCAACTACCACCAACAATGCAGGTAGCAGCCATGAAAGCGCGAGCTCCATGATCAGATAGCTGCGACGCTCTGTGTGACGCCACTAGCTTCGGAGTTCGTCGAGAACCGCCCTGATCAGGGGGTGGTCCTCCGAACCTGTGCGCACCGCCGCCACCACTCGCCGCAGCGGCGCCACTCCGGCGACCGGCACCCCGCGCACGGCGTTGCGCGGTGCCAGCGCCACCCCGGCACCGGCCGCGACCAGGGCCTGGATCGCGCGGAAGTCGTCAGACGTGTGCCTGATACGCGGCGTGAACCCGGCCTGCGCGCACGCCATCTCCACGACGTCGCGCAGCGGGTTGCCGGGCAGCGTGACCACCCAGTCCTCGTCGGCGAGCGCCGCCAGGTCCACCGGTCCGGTGGCCGGATGCCCCGGCGGCAGCACGACGTCGAAAGGCTCGGTGTACAGCGGAAACCGGGTGAACCGGTCCGTCGTGCGGTGCTCCTCGGTGATCGCCACGTCGATCTCGCCGTCCAGCAACAACCGCACGCTCTCGTGCCCCTCGGCGTCGCGCACCGACAGTTCGATCGACCGTTCCTTCAACGCGGCCAGCGCGGGCGCCACCACCTGCGTGATCGCCGAAGCGAACGCCGCGACCCCCACCTGCCCGGCCGAGCCGGAGGCGAGAGCGTCCAAAGTGGCCTGTGCGCGTTCCAGTTCGGCGGCGACGACATGGGCGTGCGTGACGAGCAGGTCGCCCGCCGGCGTCAGCGACACCCGTCGCCCTTTGCGCAGCAGCAACGGATGCCCTGCCTCGGACTCCAGCGCCGCGAGCTGCTGCGACACCGCCGACGGCGTGAGGTGCAATGCGGCGGCTGCGGCCGTCACGGTGCCGTGGTCAGCGAGTGCGCGCAGCACGCGGAGCCGTCGTGGGTCGATCACCGCTCAATGATGGGGGATTCCACTCCGCCGTTCACGGGGACGCCCAGCGGCAGGATCGGCTCGGCGTTCGTCCCCTCCAACAGGAGGTACCGCTCCTCCGCGATCGACGTCATCGAGGGAAGGCCGTGCTGGGACTTCGTGATGACGTTCCGTTTCAAGATCGGCTTGCCCGTCGCGGGGTTGATGACGAACTGGGTCTCGACGTCGCCGAACTGGAACTGCGGCAGCGCGGCGATCGCCACCCCGACGCCCACCCCCTTGTCGGGCAGGGGCACGCGGTCGAGGTACCGCACCCCGTCGAGCGACTTGAGCAGTTCGAACGCTCCCCGCCGCTGGTCGTCGCGCACGTCGGCGATCATCACCGCCATGACGAGGTCCGCGAGCTCGTAGGCGCCCTTCTCCTCGGGCTGCAGCTTCGCCCTCATGCCCGCAGGGTCCGCGGGCAGGTCGTCGAACGACTCCAGCCGCTCCCAGTAGGCGGACGTCAACGAGAGCCCGCTGACGTAGGACTCCTGCACCGCCGGTGCCATCGGACCGATGCGCACCGACCGGCTGCCGCCGAGCTGAGGCACGACCTCCGGCCGGCCCGCGGCTTCCCACGCGGTGTTGTCGCCCCGCGAGAACGGCTCGACCTTGCCGTCCTTCTGCACCACCGCGATCTCGCGCTTCCCGGCCTGCCACTGATCGGTCCTGGAGTCGAACCGCACGACGTACGGTTTCGTCGGCTCCCCCACGACCATCAACGACGACTGCTGCCGCAACACCCGCCACCACTGAGACGTGGAGGCCGGCTGCACGGGCTGAGGGGGTGAAGGCAGCAAGACGACCGCGAGCACGATCACGACCCCGATCACCAGCAACGGAGCGAACCGCCGCACGAACTGCCTGCGCACCGGCCTCTCTCGCGGCAACGTGACGATGCGTGCGAGGTCGCGTTCCATGCGGTCGGGGTCGACCTCGGGTGTCGGTGGCTTGGCCTGCGCCAGGTCTTTCAGGATGTCTTCCACGACGCCCTCGCACGGTCGAAGTTCGGTGTCCAGAGAGCGGCCTGCAACCGCCGACGAGCTCGATGCAGCCGCACGAAGAACGTCGCGGTCGTGCACCCGAGCACCTGTGCGGCCTCGGCCGCGGCCAGTCCGTGCCACGCGATGAGCGTCAGCACCTCCTGGTCCGCCTCGGACAGGCTCGCGAGGGCAGCCCGGAGTTCGATCACCGCGAAGTCGTCTTCCGCCGGGAAGTCGGTGAGCTCGATGTGCGTCGTCTGCCGACGGGCCGAACGCACCAGGTTGCGGGCGATGCCGAGCAGCCACGGCAGCGCGTTCGACGGCATCTGGTCGAGCTTGCGCCAGGCGACTGTGAAGGTCTCGCTGGTGATGTCCTCCGCGAGCCGAGGCCCCGCGTGGCTCGCCGCATAGGCGAGCACCCGCGGGTAGCACTCGCGGTAGACGCTCGAGAATTCCTCCACGTCAGGTAGTGCGCTGACCCGGCCGATTCTTACAGTTGAGTGATGCGGGTCACAGCTCGAAGGAACGCCGACCACGCCTCACCTGACACCGGCAGGTGCGTGGAGGGCGCCTTGCTGTCCCGGATGCCGATGCCGTGCCCGATCTCGACGCAGTCGCTCGCGTCTTCGCTGTAAGAGCTCTTGCGCCAGGTCGACATCAGGAACGCCTCCTCAGGCCAGCAGGCCGTTGATCAGTTCTTTTGATTGTTCCGGATCCAAGGCTTGAGCGTCGAGGAGCTTCATCACGCTGGCGTAGGTGGCGAGCGAATGCTTGTCTTCGAGGAAGATGCACGCGGTCTTGCTCTCGATGAAGATGACCGGTTCGAACTTCTCGTAGCCGAGGTGCAGGAATGAACCAGCGGAGCCAGCGTTTGCCCCTATGTCCGTCGGTACGACTCGTACCGTGACGTAGTAGCGCTGTGCCATCCCCAAGATGTGGATGAGTTGGTCCTTCATCACATCTGGCCCGCCAACCGGCAAGTGCAGGGTGTGTTCGCTGATGTAGAACACGAAAGTGCGGCTCGGGTGGAAGAGCTTCCGGCGTTCGGTCTTCGCCGCAATCACTTTCTCGTAGTCGACCGTCTTGCTTCGAGCCGCTCTCTCGATGACGGCACGCATGTAGTCGGTGGTTTGCAAGTGGCCGGGGATGAGATTTGCCGACCACGCAGTGATCTTGTCAGCGAGGCGCTCCTGGTTGAGCAGCATGCGCACCTGGTCAGGCGGCCCGTCCTCGTCAGGGATCTTGAGGTAGCCGCTCTCGCGCGTCTCGCGAAACAGGGCGAGCAGGTACTGGATCTCTGATGGCGCGACGCGGCAGTAGCTGAGCAGCTGCATCACGTCGGTCTCGGTCACGCCGCCTTTGCCGCGGACCATGTCGGAGAGCTTGGCTTCGTCCCAGCCGATTGCTGCGGCGAGCTGGCGGTGGGTCATCCCGGTCTTCTCGATGGCGCTTCGCACGCCCTCGCCGAACTCCCGTCCCACCACACTGGACTTTCGTCTTGGCATGCCGCTAAAGCTAGAAGAATGCTCGCACCGGCTCCACTTTTTCCTCGAAGGGAGTAGTTTTTGGAGCCGGTACAAGTCCGATGTTTACATCTTTGCGCGTGCGGCGATAAACGCGTCCACAGCGCGGTTAACGTCCTCGGTCGTGTGTGAAGCCGACATCTGCGTGCGGATGCGAGCCTTGCCGTGCGGCACCACGGGGTACGAGAAGCCGATCACGTAAATGCCCTGCTCCAGCAGCAGATCCGCCAACCGGCCCGCCTCGGCCGCGTCGCCGATCATCACCGGGATGATCGGGTGCTCACCGGGCAGCAGGTCGAAGCCCTCCTCGGTCATCCGCCGGCGGAACAGCTCCGTGTTCTCCCGGAGCCGGACCAGCAGGTCGGACGAGGTGGAGAGCATGTCGAGCGTGGCGATCGCGGCGGCGGTGATCGACGGCGCGAGGGAGTTCGAGAACAGGTACGGGCGCGAGCGCTGGCGCAGCAGTTCGACGATCTCCTTGCGGCCGGACGTGTAGCCGCCGGACGCGCCGCCCAGCGCCTTGCCGAGGGTGCCCGTGACGATGTCGACGCGGTCCTGCACGCCGAACAGCTCCGGGGTGCCGCGGCCGGTCGGGCCGGTGAAGCCGACGGCGTGCGAGTCGTCGACCATGACCAGCGCGTTGTAGCGCTCGGCCAGGTCGCAGATCTCGTCGAGCGGCGCGAGGTAGCCGTCCATCGAGAACACGCCGTCGGTGGCGATCAGCCGGTAGCGGGCGTCGGCCGCGTCCTTGAGCTGGCGCTCCAGGTCGTCCATGTCGCGGTTGGAGTAGCGGAAGCGCTTGGCCTTCGACAGCCGCACGCCGTCGATGATCGACGCGTGGTTCAGCTCGTCGGAGATGATCGCGTCCTCGGCGCCGAGCAGCGTCTCGAACAGGCCGCCGTTCGCGTCGAAGCACGAGCTGTAGAGGATCGTGTCCTCGGTGCCGAGGAACTCGCTGAGCTTGCGCTCCAGTTCCTTGTGCGGTTCCTGGGTGCCGCAGATGAACCGCACCGAGGCCATGCCGAAGCCCCAGTCGTCCAGCGCCTTCTTCGCGGCCTCGATGAGCTGCGGGTGGTCGGCGAGTCCGAGGTAGTTGTTGGCGCAGAAGTTCAGCACCTCGTCACCGGAGCCGACGCGTACGGAGGCGTTCTGCGGGGTGCCGATCACGCGTTCGGACTTGTAGAGACCGGCCTCCCTGATCTCCCCGATCGTCTTGAGGAGGTCGTTCTTCAGCTCGCCGTACATCAGGCTCCCGTCCAGTCGAGGATGACCTTGCCGCACTTGCCTTCGCGCGCGGTGGCGAACGCCTCCGCGTGCTGCGTGTGGTCGTACCGGTGCGTGATGACCGGCGCGAGGTCGAGGCCGCGCTGCAGCAGCACGGTCATCGAGTACCAGGTCTCGAACATCTCGCGGCCGTAGATCCCCTTGATGTGCAGCATCTTCAGCACGACGCTGCTCCAGTCGACGGAGAACTCGTCCGCGGGCAGCCCCAGCATCGCGATGCGACCGCCGTGCGCCATGTTCGCGATCATGTCCCGCATCGCCACCGGCTTGCCGGACATCTCCATGCCGACGTCGAAGCCCTCTGCCATGCCGAGTTCCCGCTGGGCGTCCGCGATCGTCTTCTCGGCGACGTTCACCGCGAGGTCGACGCCGACCTTGCGAGCGAGGTCGAGGCGGTGCTCGGAGATGTCGGTGATCACGACGTTGCGCGCGCCCGCGTGCTTGGCGACGGCGGCGGCCATGATGCCGATCGGACCGGCGCCCGTGATGATCACGTCCTCGCCGATGACGGGGAAGCTCAGCGCGGTGTGCACGGCGTTGCCGAACGGGTCGAAGATCGCGGCCACGTCCAGGTCGACGGCCGTGCGGTGCACCCACGCGTTCTGCTCGGGCAGCACGACGTACTGCGCGAACGCGCCGTTGGAGTGCACGCCCAGACCTCGCGTGTTGGCGCAGAGGTGGCGACGGCCGGCCTTGCAGTTGCGGCAGGTCCCGCAGACGAGGTGGCCCTCGCCGCTGACCAGGTCGCCGACCTTGACGCCGGTGACGCTGCCGCCGATCTCGACGACCTCACCGACGAACTCGTGGCCGAGGACGAGCGGCGCCTTGATGTTCTGCGCGGCCCAGTCGTCCCACGAGTCGATGTGCAGGTCGGTGCCGCAGATGCCGGTGCGCAACACCCTGACCAGCACGTCCGTCGGTCCCGGAGTGGGGTCCGGGACGTCGGTCAGTTCGAGGCCAGGCCCTGCGGCGACCTTGACGAGAGCCTTCATGCGGGAAGTTTCACCCTTTGCTGCTTGTGTAGTCCATCAGGACTTTCTGAAGTTCTTGTGCAGCTCAGCTTCATTGGCGATGTTGCGCACCATGCCGCCGAACACGATGCCGTGAAACGGCCAGACAGCCGCCCAGTAGAGGTGTCCGGCGAGCCCTTTGGGCACGAACACGGCGCGTTGGCGGTAAGTGGACCCGTGTCCCTCGTTGGCCGCCACTCGAAGCTCCAGCCAGGCCTTCCCCGGCACCTTCATCTCGGCCCGCAGCCTCAGCAACTTCCCGCGTTCGATCTCCTCGACACGCCAGAAGTCGAGCGCCTCGCCCACGTACAGCCGCTGCGGGTCACGCCGCCCGCGCCGCAGCCCGACGCCGCCCACAAGCCGGTCCATCCAGCCCCGGATCGCCCAGGCCAGCGGGAACGAGTACCAGCCGCGCTCGCCGCCGATGCCTTCGACGACCTCCCACAACCGTTCGGGCGTGGCAGTCGTGCGCCGCTCGCGTTCGTCGGTGTAGACCGAACCGCCGGACCAGCCGGGGTCGGTCGGCAGCGGCTCGCTCGGCGAACCCGGCAGCGTCGCCCCCGACCAGCGCGTCTCCACGTCGGCGTCGCGGATCTTGCTCAGCGCCAGCGCGACGGCCTTGTCGTAGCCGGTGTTCTCGCCCGGCAGCACCTCGCGGATGTCGTTCTCCCGGCACACCACCTCGTGCACCAGCGACTCGATCAACGGCCTCGCGATCGACTTCGGCACCGGCGTGACGACGTTGACCCAGTGCGAGGACAGGCCCGGCGTCAGCAGCGGCACGGGCAGCACGCGGCGCCTGGGCAGCCCGGCGACCTCGGCGTACCGGAGCATCATCTGCAGGTACGTCAGCACGTCCGGCCCGCCGATGTCGAACGTCCGGTTCTGGTTCTCGAGCGTCGTGGCCTCGACCAGGTAGCGCAGCACGTCCCGCACGGCGATCGGCTGGATCCGGTTGTGCACCCAGCGCGGCGTGACCATGACCGGCAGCCGTTCGGTCAGGTAGCGCAGCATCTCGAAGCTCGCCGACCCGGAGCCGATGATCACGGCGGCCTGCAGCACCACGGCCTGGACGTCCGAGTGCAGGAAGGCCTCGCCGACCTCCTTGCGCGAAGCCAGGTGCGGCGACAGCTCGACGCCGGCCGGGTGCAGGCCGCCCAGGTAGACGATCCTCCGCACGCCGGCCCGTTCGGCCGCCTTCGCCGTGTTCTCCGCGGCCTTGCGGTCGGCGTCGGCGAAGTCCTTCGACTGCAGCGAGTGCACGAGGTAGTGGACGACCTCGACGTCCCGCATCGCCTCGTCGAGATCGCCGAGCACGTCCCCGCGCACGATCTCGACGTCAGCGGCCCACGGGACGTCGCGCAACTTCTCCGGCGAACGCACGAGGCAGCGGACCTCGTGCCCTTCGGCCAGCAGCCTGGGCACGAGTCGTCCGCCGAGGTACCCGGTCGCGCCGGTCACGAGACACCGCATGCCTCGATCCTGCGTGCTCCGGCGCGTTCGTGCAGATCAGGCCACGCTCGCGCAGGGGTACCCCCGGCCTGGGATCCCCTCGCATCCCAACGTACTCAGCGGGTCCGACAAGATCAGCGCTTGCTCCGCTTGATCACCACGGTGCCACCGCGCACCGAGCCCTTGAGCTGGAAGTGCGGGTTGCCCGTGGTGTTCTGGACCTTGTCCTTGAGCTCGCCCGCCGTGACCTCGACGGCGTCGGCGTTGACCGACGACCCCGCCGGCAGCAGGAGCTTCACCGTGCCCAGCGACACGTCCAGGTCGACGTTGACGACCGGCGGCACCTCGGCGGCGGTGAAGTCGAGGTTCGTGGTGCCGAGGGTGTTGCGGATGACGAGCTCGTTCGGCACGACCCAGTGACCCTTGCGGGTCGTGGTGCTCATCGTGTTCTTCAGCTCGGTCCGCTCGCGGGCCAGCTCGTTGTTGACCATGCCGGGCAGGTCGAGCAGCACCACGTTCAGGTCGGCGCGGGTCTTCGCGCCGAGTGCGGTGTCCGTGCGGACGGTGAACTCGTCGAGCGTGATCATGCCGCGGCCCACCGCCTTGTTCAGGAGGGTGACGACGTGCTCGCGTTCCGCGTCGGACACGCGTAAGTCTCTGGGGTCTGTCATTTCTCTGCCTCCGGTTCGGCGTCGAGACCGTGCTCGATGGCATAACGCGCCAACTCCACCCGGTTGTGCAGTTGGAGTTTGCGCAATGTCGACTGAACGTGGTTTTCGACCGTGCGGTGGGAGATCACCAGGCGGTTCGCGATCTGTCGTGCGGTCAGGCCCTTGGCCACCAGCCGCAGCACCTCGGTCTCCCGGTCGGTGAGCTGAGGCTTCTCCTCCGAGTCGTCGGGCGCGGCGGCCATGCGCCGGTACTCGCCCAGCACCAGGCCCGCGAGCCCGGCCGTGAACACGGCGTCGCCCGCGGCCGTGCGGGACACGGCCTCGACCAGTTCCTCCGAGGACGCGGACTTCACCAGGTACCCGGACGCCCCCGCCTTCACGGCCTGCAGCACGTCGTCGTGCTCGCCGGACGCGGACAGCACGAGCACGCGCGTCTCGGGCAGCTCGCTGGTGATCATCGCGGTGGCGTCGACCCCGGAGAGTTCGCCGAGGTTGAGGTCCATCAGGACCACGTTGGGCCGCACGGCCTTCGCGATCCGCACCGCCGAGGGCGCGTCACCCGCGGTCGCCACGACCTCGAAGCCGCGTTCCTGCAGATCGCGCGCCACGCCTTCGCGCCACATCGGATGGTCGTCCACGACCATCACCGAGACCGTCATCTTGCCGCCCCCTTCCTGAACACCCGAACCTCCCATTCCGTGCCCTCCCCCGGCCCGGTCTGGAGCTCCAGCGTTCCGCCGAGCGACTCCACCCGGCCTTTGATCGACTTCTCGATCCCCATCCTGCCTTCCGCGGCGGCCGACGCGATCCGGCCTTCGGGGATGCCAGGCCCATCGTCCCTGACGCTCAGCACGATTTCTTCCCCGAGGTCTTCCAGCAGCACCCAGGCCCGTGCGTCCTCACCGCAGTGCTTGTCCACGTTGGACAGCGCCTCGCGCACCAGCGACGTGAGTTCGCCCGCCGCCGGGGCCTCGAACATCACCTGGGTGGCGGGCGTCGACACCTGGATCCTCGGCGTGGCGAGCATCTGCAGGCCGGGACGGAGGTCGATCTCTCCATCCACTGTGGAGTCGGTCGGCGCGGCGGCCACCAGGTTCCGCAGCGCCACCTCCTGCTCGCCCGCCATCTTGGCCAGTTCGGCAGCCTCGCCACCGACCTCCAGGCCGCGCTTGCGCACGCGGGCGAGCACCTGCAGCACGCTGTCGTGGATCGACCGGGCAAGCCTCTCGCGTTCGGCTGTTGCGGCTTCGGCTCTCAACGCTTGTGCGAGGAGCACCGCAGACCGCCGTGCCGTGGCGGACGCCATGCCGACGACCATGCCCGCACCGGCCAGCAACACCACGTCGCGCAGCAGGTCGAGGCTCGGCGAACGGTGGGACAGATAGGTGAAGAGGCCGACGGTCAGCCCGCCGCCGAAGCCCGCGGCCGCCCCGCCGAGCGCGCCCAGCGCGACCGCCGGCACGCACGCCCAGATCGTCGTGATCAGCGGGACGTGCAGGACCAGCAGCTGGTGGTCGGACATGATCAGCGGCGACAACGACATGAGACCGCAGGTCAGAGCGAGGTCGACCAGCACGATCGGCCACCGCCTGCCCCACGTCGTGCTGTAGGCGCGGCTCGTGAAGACGGACCACAGCGCCATCACCCCGAGCGTGGTCCACGCGAGCCACGGCCGTACGTAACCGGATTGGTTCGCGATGACGTTGGCCGCCGCGAAGAGGAATGTGACTATGCGTAGCGCAATCGTCCCGCGCCACAGGGGCGTGGCCGGGTCGTCGATCACCTTCGTCACACGTTCGGCAGGCTCTTTGGGCACGCTGTGCTCCTTTCGGGCACCATCCTGCCGCGTGAACGTGTGCTGGCTAACCCCCAGGTGGCCGTCTTCTGCCGAACGGAGGAATGTGCGACGCTCTCCGGGTTCGGGGGAGGGCGATGCGGGTGCGGGACTGGCCGGTGTGGAGTTTGCGGCAGCCTGCGCTCTACTACTGGTTGTTCATCGACGTCGCGGCCCTCGCCACCGTCACCTACGCGATCGTTTCCTCCGAAACACCGTCACCCTCCGAAATCGCCAAGTTCGCCGCGATCGCGGGCACGGCGGGCGCGGTGATCATCGGTAGCACCATCTACAGCCACCGCCTGGGCGAGACCGAGCGCAACCCGTGGGCCGCCCACCTCTGCTACCTGACGGCGGGCATCCTCGCCCTCCCGCCGAACCTGATGGTGCTGCTCCTCTTCGGCCCGGCCCTGCACTGCCTGCTGACCCAGCGCCCGGAAACCCACCGCTGGCTCTTCACGTTGAGCGCCACGACCCTGGCCGTCTTCACCACCCGCTACGTCCTCGGCTGGGCCGACCCGCACGCCAACCTCGTGATCCTCACCCTGGCCGCGACGCTGCTGCTGCTCCTGCGAGCGGGCCTGATCGCGCTGGGCCTGAAGCTGCGCAGCCCGTCCGCCACCTTCGAGGAGAACGTCGGCGAACCCATCGACGCCATCCTCGGCGTGGTCGCCGTGTCCATCGGCGGCCTCATGGGCTGCGTGGCGGAGTCGAACGCAGTCCACGTCCTCATCGCCGGCCCGTCCCTGGCCCTGCTGGAACGAGCAGCCCAACTCCCCCAATGGCGCCGCTCGGCCCAGCGCGACGCCAAGACCGGCCTCGCCAACGCGGTGCACTGGGACACCCGAGCCCGCTACGAACTGGGCAAGGGTGCGAGCCGCACCCGCCCGATGGCCGTGATGCTCCTCGACCTCGACCACTTCAAGAGGGTCAACGACGAGGTCGGCCACCTCGCAGGCGACGCCGCCCTGGCCGCGATCTCGTTGCTGCTGCGCGGCACCGTCCGCCGAGGAGACCTCGTCGGACGGTTCGGTGGCGAGGAGTTCGTGGTGCTCCTGCCCGAGGCCACCCCCGACGAGGCCGAGCACGTCGCCGAACGCGTGCGCAAGGCCGTGGCGGCCCTACGCGTGCCCACGATGGCCACGGACGGCAAGCCGCACGAGCTGCACGGGCTGACTGTGTCCATAGGGGTGTCGACGACGACTCGGTTCGGGTACGAGCTGCCGGACCTGTTGGTGGCGGCCGACGCGGCGTTGCTGGCGGCCAAGGCTTACGGCCGCAATCTCGTGTCGATGGCTTAGAGCTCTTTGACCCGTTCGCTCTTGTCGTCCTTCGGTGCCGTGTCCTGAGGATTCAGCACGTCCACCTTCTCCGGGTTCTGCGCAGCGTCCGAATCGGACACCAGCGACCGGATCCCGGAG
Organism: Lentzea kristufekii; assembly: GCF_033949925.1. Lineage (NCBI taxonomy): Bacteria > Bacillati > Actinomycetota > Actinomycetes > Pseudonocardiales > Pseudonocardiaceae > Lentzea > Lentzea kristufekii. The sequence continues at coordinate 288,689 of NZ_JAXAVV010000003.1, read as the reverse complement.
TTCAGCACCGCCAGCAACGGCACGGCCAGCAACGCCCCGGCGATGCCCCCGGTCACCAATCCGCCGGCGATCGCCAGCACCACGGCCAACGGGTGCAGCTTCACCGCACGCCCCAGCAACAGCGGCTGCAGGACGTGCGACTCCAGCTGCATCACACCGATGAGCACGGCCAGCACGACCAAAGCGGCAATGGGCCCGTTGGTCACCAACGCGATCAACACCGCCACGGCACCGGTGAACACCGCACCGATGATGGGAATGAACGCACCGAGGAACACCAACGCGGACAGCGGCACCACGAGCGGCACACCGATGATCGCCAGACCGACACCAACGCCGACGGCGTCCACGATCGCGACCACGGCCGTAGCGCGCACATAAGAAACGAGAGAGCTGAACCCGCGCCGTCCCGCCACGTCGACGCGCTGACGCACGTCGCGAGGCACGGCGCGAGTGACGAAACGCCAGATGCCGTCACCGTCGTGCAGGAAGAAGATCAGCGTGAACAGCGCCAGCAGCAGCCCGGTGAGCAGCTCGCCCAGGGTCGCGGCGGTCGTCAGGGCGCCGGACGTGATCTCCGCCTGGTTCTCCTTGATCGTCTTCACGATCTCGTTGACGTAGTTCTGCAGCTGCTGGTCCGACAGGTGCGCGGGCCCGTCCTTCAGCCAGGTCTGGATGGTGTCGAGCGATGCCGCCACCTGCGACTGCAGCTCGGGCAGGCCCCGGGAGAACTCGCTGATCACGAACGTCAGCACGCCGCCGAGGACGCCGAGGCCGATGATCATCATCACGGTCACCGCCACGCCGCGCGGCACCCGCCACTCGACGAGCTTCGAGACGCCCGGTGACAGCAGTGCGGCGAGCAGCAGCGCGATAGCGACGGGGATCACTATCGACGCGAGGAAGCCGAACACGTAGGCGACCACGTACAACGCGGCCACCACGACGACGAACCGCCAGCTCAGCGCGGCACTCACCCGCAACAGCTTCGGAACGCGGCCGCTGATCTCCGACTCCGGCGTGCTCATGGACCTCACGTTAACTGTTCAGACCCTCGCCAAGGCGCAACCTCAGCAGGGATGATCCGATTCGTCAGGGGGAGGACGAACGTGATCAAGCCCGAAGACTTGACCGAGCTCGAACGCCAGGTCGCCGGGGCCTATGCGGGTGGCACCGAGATCGACCTGACCGGCCAGGGCGTGCGGGGTGAGGTGCTCACCGGTCTGCTGACCGGCATGTACCGGGTGCCGCGCAAGGGACTACCCGCTCTGCGCCTCCGCAACGCGCGGATCACCGGCCGGTTCGAACTGGAGGGCACCCGCGTCACGCGGGTCATCGACCTCACCCACTGCACGTTCGAGGAGTCGCTCGACCTCCGCATGGCCCGCCTCATCGGCCTGCGGTTGCGCGGCACCCGCGTTCCCGGGCTCCAGGGCCGCAACCTCAGGGTCTTCAGCGACCTGGTCCTCGAGGCCGGCTTCACCTGCACCGGCACCGTCGACCTCACCGACGCCGCGGTGGACGGGACGCTCCGCCTCGCCGGCGCCGTGCTGCGTTCGAACACCGACCACGCGCTGCTCGGCGCCCGGCTCAGGGTCAGCGGTTCCATCCAGGCCATCGCGATGCGCGCGAACGGCGAGGTGCGCTTGCGCGGTGCGGCGATCGGCGGCAGCGTCCACCTCGGTGGCGCGCGGTTGCTCAACACCGGCAAGGACGCGCTCGACGCGTCCGGGATCGTCGTCGCGGGCAACGTCTTCTGCAACGCAGAGGGCGGCCGCTTCACCGCCGACGGCCGCGTGCTGTTCGACGGTGCGCGCGTCAACGGGAACGTCGAGTTCACCGGCGCCCGCCTCAACTCCGCCCACCGCGTCGACAACCAGGTGCTGGTCCTGCCGCACGGATCGGCCGACGAGGCCGCGACGCTCGTGGCCGACCGCATCCGGGTCGAGGGCAACGTCGAGCTCGACGACGGCTTCATCAGCGAGGGCACGGTCCGGCTGCCGAACGCGAGCATCGGCGGCTACCTCCGGCTGTCCGGCGCGGTGATCGGGCCGCGGGAGATCGCCGAGGAGCTCGCCGGTGACGTCACGAACCGCATACCGGTCGCCCTGCACGCCGACGGCATGCAGATCCGCGGCGACGTCGAGGCCCGCAGTGCCGTCAACGGCGCGGGCATCCGGTCCAAGGCACTGCACACCTACGGCCAGGTCCGGCTGTCCAACGCGACCATCAACGGCAGTGCCAGCATGTCCGGCGTCTCGCTGCACGGGCCCGGCATCGACGTCCTGTTCGCCGACCGCCTCCAGGTCGGCGGCACGCTCTTCCTGCGCGAGCTGAAGGCCAAGGGCTCGGTCCGCCTGCAGAACGCGAACATCGGCTCCACCCTCGACCTCTCCGGCGCCGAACTCACTCTCCCGAGGCTCCGCGCGAACGGCACGCAGAAGCCGTCACTGGACGCCCGCGCCATCACGATCGGCAAGGACCTCCTGTGCAGCCGCGGGTTCACCGCGGTCGGCGGCGTGCGGATCCGGCTGGGCGAGGTCGGCAAGATGGCGACGTTCAGCGACTCGCACCTCGGCTCGACCGCCGCGGACATCGCGCTCAACGCCTACGGCCTCACCGTCCACCAGTTCCGCCTGCACATCCCCGAGGGCCAGCAGCCCAAGGGAAAAATAGTGCTGAGCCGCCTGAAAGCGGTGTCGGTGACCGACGGGCCCGGGCTGTGGGACGCCGAGGGCGGCGTCGCCGTGGACGACTTCGAGTTCGCCGGCATCACCGCCGACCCGGACGTGCCGGTGCAGACGCGGCTGAAGTGGTTGCTCAAGGTGCAGCCGGACTTCGCGCCCGGACCGTACGAACAGCTCGCCGCCGTCTACCAGCAGGGTGGCGAGGAGGAGCTCGCGCAGAAGGTCCAGCTGGAGAAGCAACGCCGCCGCTACTCCGAACTCGGCCGCGCCGGCCGGGTGTGGGGCGTCGTGCAGCGGTGGACGGTCGGCTACGGCTACCGGCCGTGGCTCGCGATCTGCTGGCTCGCCGTGTTCTGGCTCTTCGGCGCGCTGTGGTTCACCTGGCACCCGATGGTCAAGCTCAACTCCGACGAGGACCCGGTGTGGAACGCCGCGCTGCTCGCCCTCGACCTCCTGATCCCGATCATCGACTTCGGCCACGACGGCAAATGGCAGTTCACCGGTGCGTCGCAATGGATATCTTCGCTGCTCGTGGCCGTGGGCTGGGTGCTCGCGTCGACCGCGGCCGCCGGTGCGGCACGGGTGCTGAAGCGGGTGTGAGCCAAGGGAAGCCGTTCACACGATGTAGTTAAACGAGCGCTGAGAGCGTGCATTCGGGGTGGATGGACTGGCAGAGTCGCCGACGTCGACTTGATCACGTTGATCGTCGGCGATTCCCTTGAGCGCCACCGAGTAGCGAGGTTTCCTGCGTTGTTCTCCACTGAGCTGCGAGCGAAGACGGGAGCGAACGGCATCCGCCGGTTCGCCACCCGAGCGCTGCTCGCCGTCGGTGGAGCGATCGCGGGAACGGCCGTTGCCTGGGCGCTCACCACGACGTCGGCCAACGCGGCCGACACCGTGCCCGCTGCCGACGCGCAGCAGATCGACGCCATCAGCAAGCTCGTCGCCAAGACGGACGAGAAGCTGCCGGTCGTCGTTCCCGCTGCCAAGGCAGTGCACAAGATCGACGAGACCTTGCGCGCCGAGCAGGAGAAGGCTCGCGCCGCTCTGCCGGACGTGCAGGTCTCCCAGGCGGTCGAGCAGATCGCCGCTCGAATCCTGCCGCAGGTCACCAGGATCGGTCAGTCCAGCAGCGCCGCCAGTGAGCGGGCCATGGACGTGACGTTCCCGGAGATCCCGGCTCCCGCCACCGATGCCGGACAGTCGCCGGCACCGGTGGTCTCGCAGTTCACCGGCTCGTCCGGTGGCAGCTGGACGGATCTGCTGGAGCACAACGACTTCGTCGTGCCCTCCGAGCAGCGTCCGTCCCTGCCCAGCACCCCGTTCCCGAAGCTGCCCGTCCCGGCCCCCGCGCCGGTGCAGTGCTCTTCGTGCAACGACGGTTCTGGTTCTGCCAAGGGCAGCATGTTCGCTGCTCACGCTGCACCCGGTGACGCTCACGGCATCTCGTCGACGCGCGCTCTCGCGCCGTCCACCGACGAGGTCACCGTGACGCCGGGCAAGCAGCCCGGTATCAACCCCGACTGATTCAAGCGCGCGGTCCGCGGCAGCCTTCTCCCCTGGCTGTCCGGAAGTCGACCGTCGCGCTTTTTTCTTGCGCTCATACAGGTCGATCACCGCGTGCGACTCCCCCGGTGATGACGCGCCTTCCCCTGCGCGTTTCGGCCCCACCCCCTTGAGCCCCCGTCGCTTGGACGGGAAATCGATGAAGGAGATCTAATGCAGACCTGGGCAAAGCGCGGACTTCAGACCGCGTTTGTCACTGGTGGTTTGCTGATGCTCGGTACGGGCATCGCTTCTGCTCAGGAGAACGTCGACCCGGACGCTGCGCCTCCGGCTGTCGACGTCGCAGCCGCTGTTCCGATCAAGGCTGACCAGAACAAGCTGGCCACCCCGGTCAAGGAAATCACGGTCCCGAAGGTGGACCGGACGATCAGCACGGACCGCGCCACCAGCGCGGTGCCCACCCGCACGGCAGCGCCCGTCGCGAACCCGCTGGTCCGTCAGGCAGGCGAGCGCCTGCAGGGCACCCCGCTCCAGAACGTGGTGCGCGGCAACACGATCCAGGCGCACGTCGATGTGCCGATCAACATCTGCGGCAACGCGATCGCGGTTCTCGCCAACACCGAGGCGACCGGCGACTGCTCGCAGCACACCCACCGCGACGGCACGATCGTCACGGACGGCGCAGGCCAGGCTCTCGCCGGCAACGTCGTCGCCGTCAACCACATCCTCCCGGTCCAGATCACCGGGAACGCGATCGCGGCCGGCGGCAACGCCGAGACCAACACCGACGCCGAGCAGGTCTCGACGACCGGCGGCCCCATCACCACCAGCGGTGACAAGGGCGCCATCTCCGGCAACGTCGTCGCCGAGCAGGGTGCGACCCCGGTTCAGATCACCGGCAACGGTGTGGGCGCGGCGGGCATCGCCAACGCCAACTCCACCGCCGACACGTTCGCCTCCTCCGAGGGCGACGTCATCACCAGCGGCAAGAACGGCTCGATCTCCGGCAACGCCGTCCCGATCCCGCTGTCCCCGCTCGCCGAGGTCAACGGCAACTCGGCCGCCGGTGCGGGCAACTCCGCCACCGACTCGACCCAGACCGGTGCCGCGTACGCCGGTGGCAAGACCATCACCAACGGTGACCCCGCCACCCTCGCCGGCAACATCGTCGAGCCCGCGCTCGCCGGCCCGATCACGGTCGACGACAACGCCGCCGCCGTCGGTGGCAACGCCGCCGCGGTCAGCGACACGGTCAACGACTCGCGCGCCGGTGGCTCGCACCACACCACGGGTCACGGCTCCACGGGGTCCGGCAACATCGCCGGCGCGCCCATCTCGCTGCCCGTCGCCGCAGGCGGCAACGGCGCGTCCCTGGTCGGCAACGCGCTGACCGACCACGCGAACGAGGCGAACTCGACCGCGGGCGGTCAGAGCTTCACCGTGGGCGACAAGTCGGTCCTCTCCGGCAACATCGCCGACGTCCCGCCGGCCACCGCCGTGGACGTGTGCGGCAACGGCGCCACGCTCGCCGGCCAGGCTGCTGGTACCTGCGAGAACGACGTCAAGTCGGTCACCTCGGGCTACCAGGGCACGACGGGCAACGACTCGGTCGTCTCGGGCAACATCGCGTCGACCCCGGTCGCCACGCCCGCCGAGGTCTACGGTCTCGCCGCCGCTCTCGGTGGCCAGGCCTCCGGCTCGGCCGACGAGGTCAAGCTGGTCCAGTCCGGTGGCACCCCGAACACCGAGGACGACCGCGGCACGGTCTCCAGCAACATCGTGACCGCGCCGACCGCGGCCGCCCCGCAGGTCTTCGCCGTCACCGCCGGTCTCGTGGGCAACACCACGTCGGACTCGGCGAACGACACCACGGTCATCGCGGGCGACGCGCCCCACGCGACCGGCAAGAAGAGCTCGGTGTCCGGCAACATCGTCCAGGTCCCGACCTCGACGCCGGCCCAGGTCTTCGCTGACGGCGTCACCCTGGTGGGCAACAACGACACCAAGGGCGACAACGCCACCGACATGAAGGCCGGTGGCGACGCCATCACCACCGGCGAGGCGGGCTCCATCGCGGGCAACGCCGTGTCGGCTCCGGTCGCGACCGGCACCCAGGTGCTCGGCTGGTCGGTCGGCGGCGGCAGCAACGTCAACTCGACGGCCACCAACGACCTCAGCTCGGTCGCCGGCGGCGACGTCAACAGCAACGGCGACGGTGGCGCGGTCTCGGGCAACCTGATCGGCGCGCAGCCGGCAGTGCTCCCGGCGGTTCCGGGCAACACGGTCGCCGCGGCCGGCATCACCAACTCCGACGTGGTGTCCGCCACCAACGTCGTGTCCGGTGACGACAGCTACTCCTCGGCCGAGGACGCCTCGGTCTCCGGCAACCTGGTCAACGTCCCCGCCAACGCCTTCGCCGGCGTGTACGCGGACGCGGTGGCGGCTGCGGGCAACGCGACGACGGTCACCGACAAGACGTCGTACACCCAGGCCGGCGGCGAGACCCTCACCGAGGGCAGCGGCCCGCTGACCGCCCGCGACATGCACGTCCCGGTCGAGGCGGCTGCCAAGGTCGCGCGCATCCCCGTCGAGGTCGTCGGCCAGGCGACCACGCTGGGCACGAGCGACGACACGCAGCTCACCGGCGAGGACACCGAAGGCACCCTGCGGGCCACGCAGCTCAAGGGCCTCGAGCTCCCCAAGGGCGTCGACAACCTGCTGAAGGCCAACGAGGTTCCGGCGTTCCACGGCCTCGACAGCAAGCTGCCCGTCAACCAGCTCCCGAACCCGGCTGACCTGGCGGCTCTGACCGGCCAGCTGCCCACCCCGGCTCTGCCCGGTGTGGCGCAGGAGCGCTCCGCCCTGCCGCTGAACGGTGGTACCGGCAGCATCACGCCGAACGTCCAGGGCCTGCCCCTGGGCCAGCTGCTCGACGCCGCGAAGGGCCTGGTTCCGGCCGGCGCCACCGGGCGTTCGCTGCCGTCCCTCCCGGTGACCGCCCCGGCCCTGCCGGTGCCGGTGCAGCTGCCCGCGCTGCCCACCGAGCGCTCGCTGCCCGCGCTGCCCGTCGACGGCCCGGCCTCCCTCTCGGGTCTCAGCCTGAACCCGACCCGGGGTCTGGCCCCGCAGGCCGGCGAGCGCGCGCTGCCGCAGCTGCCGCTCAACGCCCCGGCGCTCGCCATGATCGACCCGGCCAACCTGTTCAAGACGGTGACCGGCTCGCTGTAACACCCCGCACCACGTAACACCCCGCAGTACGTAACACCCTCCCTCCTGTAAGAAGCTGAGCCCCAGCGACACGACTGTGTCGCTGGGGCTCAGTGCCGTTCAGGGGGAATTCGTGCTGTGGCGAGCATTTCCTGCGGCGCGGCATCACCGTCACTCGTCACCCAGTGGACCAGCGGACTCCCGCCGATCAGCCCCCTGACCAGCTCGGCGATGGGCGCCCCGTCCCCGAAGTCGTGCTCGGCCAGCACCGCCAGCACCGCGTCGCCGTACCGAGCGACCGTGAAGTCGGGCCGGAGGTTCCGCCGCAGGCTTCGCGCCGCGTCCAGCACGTCGTCCGGCCCGGTGATCAGCACCAACGTCACGAGCGTGCCGCGCGTGCGGGCGCGGATGAGCGACTGCTCCAGGCGGTCGAGCAGCAGCGCGTGTCCGGGCAGCCCCGTCAGCGGGTCGTGCAGCACCCTCCGGTTCTAGCCGAGCCCAGGTCGGTTGACCAGCACCGCGACCCGCACGGGTGAGTCACTCCAGCAGCGTTTTCGCCGGCACCCGCGCCCATCGCTCGCGAGAACTGAAGAAGAACGCTTCCACGCAGCACAGCGCGTTGGACAGCTCGCCGGAGACGTCGAGCCGGAGGACCAGCTCGTTTGGCACAGGCACTTTGCGTGACGAGGCTCCCTTTGAGGCGTTTCGATTCACCCGTCCGGCTCGCATCAGTCCACAACGGGCTGTGGGCGTCATTGTGAGGGTCGCTGCGCGCACATTTGCCAGGCCTGCAAGGCGCTTAGCTGATCATTAAATCAAGGGCCGTTCGAGTGGATTCAGACATCCACCCAGGTAGACCCATTCTTCTCTCAATCAGTGAATTTCGGGAATACTTGGCTTTCTGACCTCGCGCTTTACGTCAAGTCAAACGCCTCCTCGCGAGCGGCGGACTGGCTGCTGCTCATCGCAGGACGTGGAGGGCGAAGTTGCTCGAGGAAGAGGGGCCGCAGCCTCGGCAGAGCCGAAGGCAGTCGCTTGACCGTGTGAGAGCGGTGAAGCTGCTGACCGACACCGGCAACGTCGGTGCTGCGGCAGCGGTGCTGGGAACACTGGCTGGGGCGACGGTTCTGGCCTGGGCGGCCGGAACCGTCGCCGTGCTCGGTTACGCGAGCGCAGCAGTGCTCAACTTCATCGGAAACCGGTGACTTGTCACCACCGTGGTCGGTTCTCGTTGGAGCGGGAACCGACCCTTTCCGTGACTCAATGCTAAAGACCACAGCAACTGAGCGGCGAAATTGTCACCTGTACGTTGCAGCACGATCACAGGAAGTGATAGCTCATCACCCAGGTGATCCAGCATCCGTCAGCCTGTTGGTGCGCGGCTCGTCGGATCCGCACACGTAGTGCGTCGGCCTACGTCTGGGCCAGGTCGGTGAAGCGGCTGTAGTGCAGCTGGTGCGCCACGACGATGGTCGCGGTCGGGCCCGCGCGGTGCTTGGCGATGATCAGGTCGGCCTCGCCGGCGCGCGGGTCGTCGCGTTCCCAGGCGTCTGGGCGGTTGACCAGGATGACCATGTCGGCGTCCTGCTCCAGGGAGCCCGACTCGCGGAGGTCGGAGAGCATCGGGCGCTTGTCGGTTCGCTGTTCCGGGCCTCGGTTGAGCTGGGAGATCGCGATGACCGGGACGTGGAGTTCCTTGGCGATCAGCTTGAGGTTTCGGGAGAACTCCGAGACCTCCTGCTGGCGCGACTCGGTCTTCTTGCCCGACGACATCAGCTGGAGGTAGTCGACGACGACGAGCTTGAGGTCGTGGCGCTGCTTGAGGCGGCGGGCCTTGGCCCTGATCTCCATCATCGTGAGGTTCGGGCTGTCGTCCACGAAGAGCGGGGCTTCGCTGATCTCGCTCATGCGGCGGGCCAGGCGGGTCCAGTCGTCGTCGCTCATCGTGCCGCCTCGCATGTCGCTCAGGCGGATGCGCGCCTCGGCGGAGAGCATGCGCATGACGATCTCGGTGCGGCTCATCTCCAGGCTGAAGATGGCGCTGGTCATGCCGTGCTTGACCGAGCACGACCTGGCGAAGTCGAGGCCCAGCGTCGAGTTGTGGGTCGGGATCATCGTCTCGCCCGCGAGGTACAGGTGGTCGTGGTTGTCGACCTGCACGCACCTGACCGGGACTGAGGCGACCGGGCGGACCGCGACGATCTCCACCTGGTCGTGCTCGCCCAGGCCGGCGATCAGTTCGTCGACGTCGCGGCGCAGGCGGGCGAAGCGGCCGTCGATCTGCAGGGCGGCCAGCAGTTCCGCGCGCTGCTTGTGGGACGCGCGCAGGTATGCGGCCGGGATGTGCGGGTCGTCGGCCAGGTCGAGTTCCTTGGCGACGCGCAGTTCGTCGTCGGTCAGCTCCATGTCGCCCAGGCCGGACAGGAACAGGCCGAGCGCGCGGGGGGACAGCGGCAACGACGCGGTCGGCAGGTCCCAGGCCGCGGACATGCGGACGAACATGCGGCACAGGCCGACCCGCTCGAACAGCTGCGCGGTGGTGCGGATCGCCCAGAAGCCGCCGGTCTCGCTGCACGACTCCGTCAGCCACTGGTGCTCGGCGTCGGCCACGATCACGGTGCCGTCGGAGAACTCGACCTCGAAGCACGGGCGGCCCGTCATCACCTCGGTCGCGGCGACCACTCGGGTCGGACGGCCGTCGGCGCCGATCAGGAACTCGCCCACCGACACGGAGCCCATCGTCGTCCAGCCGGTGGGCGTGGGCAGCGGGGTGTCCAGGGCGAGCGCCTTGCCGACACCGGGGCGGGCCGCGACGATGATCATCTGGCCGCCGTGCAGGCCGTTGGTCAGGGCGTCGAGGTCGGCGAAGCCCGTCGGGATGCCCTGCGACATGCCGCCACGGGACGCGATCGCGTCGATCTCGTCCATGGTCGGCTGGAGCAGGTCTTCGAGGGCGACGTAGTCCTCGGTGGTGCGGCGGTCGGTGACCTCGTAGATCGCGGCCTGCGCCCGGTCGACGACCTCGTCGACGTCCGCGCCCTCGGCACCGTTGTAACCCAGCTGCACGATGCGCGTGCCGGCCTCCACCAGACGGCGCAGCACCGCCTTCTCGGCCACGATCTCGGCGTAGTAGCCGGCGTTCGCGGCCGTGGGGACCGTCGCGATCAACGTGTGCAGGTACGGCGCGCCACCCACGCGGAGCAGCTCGCCGCGGCGTTCGAGCTCGGCCGAGATGGTGATCGGGTCGGCGGGCTCGCCGCGGCCGTACAGGTCGAGGATGCAGTCGTAGATCGCCTGGTGCGCCGGGCGGTAGAAGTCGTTCGGCGCGAGTGCCTCGATGACGTCCGCGATCGCGTCCTTGGACAGCAGCATGCCGCCGAGAACGGACTGCTCCGCCGCGAGGTCCTGGGGCGGCTGACGCTCGAATGCGGGCTCAGCCATGCCCCGGTCGTCCACGAGCGCCACTGCCGAATCACCCCTGCGAGAAGTCGAGAGCCGGTGCCTGAACCACCTAGTTGTACCGCGCGGCACCGACAATTCCGGGCGGCCACGCTGTGCGATGGCCTTGCCCTGACAGCGACGCTAGAGGGACCCGTCCGGAGCAAGCAAACCAGTGTGTGGATCGCCCTGTGGACAACTGGGGGACAACCTGTGGATGGTTGCCCACAGGGGTCGCGGAGCTGGGGACAACCTGTTGACAACCAGTGGAGTGACAGAAGTAACTGCAGCTCAGGGGCTGTGCACAAGTTGTGGAAGAAGTTGTGCGCCACAGCCTCGGCGTGTCGCGAAAAACACCCTCTTCGGCGTGTCGCGGCCACGCTGAACATGCGGTTTATCCACAGGAAGTGGACAGGGCGACACTGCTCCGAACGAGCGAAAGCGCCACCCACCCGGAGCATTCCGGGTAGACGGCGCTTCAGCAAACCGAACCGTAGGCGAACCCCACCAACGAGTGGCATCGGGGTCTGCGGGGTCGCCCCCGCAACAGACACCCGGAGCCGAGCCCTGCGAAGCCGCGTCAGCGGCGAGCAGGGCTAGCTACTCGGCGGAGGAGGTGACCTCGAGCGGCAGGGCGACGGTGACCTCGGGGTGGAGGCGAACCGTGACCGAGTGCTTGCCGGTCGTCTTGATGTGACCCGGCAGCTCGATGGCGCGCTTGTCCAGGACCGGACCACCGGCGGACTTGACGGCAGCCGCCACGTCCGACGCGGTGACCGAGCCGAACAGCTTGCTGCTGCCGGCGGCGGCCTTGGCCTTGAGCGTCACGGAGAGACCCTCGAGCGCGGTCTTGATCTCCTTGGCGTGGTCCAGGTCGCGCACGCGGCGGGTGTCCTGCGCGCGGGTGATGACCTGGATCTGCTTCTGCGCGCCACGGGTCGCGACGATCGCGAGACCACGCGGGAGCAGGTAGTTGCGGCCGTAGCCGTCCTTGACCTCGACGATGTCGCCGGGAGCGCCAAGGCCGGAAACGTCAGCGGTGAGGATGAGCTTCATCGCGGTGTCTCCTTCTCTCAGCGAGCGGTCGAGGTGTAGGGCAGCAGGGCCATCTCACGGGCGTTCTTCACGGCAACAGCGACGTCGCGCTGGTGCTGCGAGCAGTTGCCGGTGACGCGGCGGGCACGGATCTTGCCGCGGTCCGAGATGAACTTCCGCAGCAGCGTCGTGTCCTTGTAGTCGATCAGGGACGCGCTCTTGTCCTTGCAGAAGGCGCAGACCTTCTTCTTGGGCTTGCGCACAGGCGGCTTGGCCATGTGTCTCTAACTCCTGGTTACGCAGTGAATGAAGTACTGGATGACCGGTGCAGTCGGTCTAGAAGGGGGGCTCGTCGGCGAAGCCGCCGCTGGAACCGGCCTGCGGGGCAGAACCCCACGGGTCGTCCGCGGGCGCGCCGCCGCCACCGCCGCGAGACTGCTGACCGCCGCCGCCGCCGAAGCCGCCGCCACCGCCGCCGTCTCCACGGCTGACCTTGTTGACCTTCGCGGTCGCGTAGCGCAGCGAGGGGCCGATCTCGTCGACCTCCAGCTCCACGACAGTGCGCTTCTCGCCTTCCTTCGTGTCGAAGGAACGCTGGCGCAGCCGTCCGGAGACGAGCACTCGCGAACCGCGGGTGAGCGACTCGGCCACGTTCTCGGCGACCTGCCGCCACACGTTGCACCGCAGGAACAGCGCTTCGCCGTCCTTCCACTCGCCCGACTGCTTGTCGAACGTGCGGGGCGTGGAGGCGACCGTGAAGCTGGCCACCGCCGCGCCGGACTGGGTAAAGCGGAGTTCTGGGTCGGCAGTCAGGTTCCCGACTACCGTGATCGTCGTCTCACCAGCCATGTCTTGGGAGCTCCCCTAGTCGAGGTTCGTCAGGCCCTGGCGGCGGCCCTGGCCGCCGACTTGGCCGACTTGGCGTCCGACTTGGCCGCAGCCTTGGCAGCCAACTTGGCGGCCTTGGCGGGCTCGCGGCGCAGGACCTTCGTCCGGAGCACCGTCTCCTGCAGACCGAGCTGGCGGTCCAGTTCCTTCACCGCGTCAGGCGTCGAGGTCAGGTCGAGCACCGCGTAGATGCCCTCGCTGTTCTTGTTGATCTCGAAGCTCAACCGGCGCTTGCCCCACACCTCGACCTTCTCAACGTTTCCGCCCGTGGTGCGGATGACGTTGAGGAACGTGTCGAGCGACGGTGCGACAGTGCGCTCGTCGAGACTGGGGTCGAGGATGACCATCACTTCGTAATGACGCATGAGGACCACTCACCTCCTGTGGACTCGCGGCCACGGGCTTTCCGTGGCAGGAGGGTCGTCGCGTCAGCAACTGACAAAGGTTAACAGAGCGCGTCCGGCGACTACGCAGGGGTGCGGCGCAGCGCCCAGGTCCGCACCAGCGCGCCCGTGACCAGGGCGAGCATCAGCACCGCGACCAGCACCGGAGCGCCGACCCCGCCGGGTCCGCTCAGCCTGGGCAACGCCGTGGCGCGGCCGGCGGCCTGCACCGAGTCGCCCTCGACGCCGGTGCCGCTGGACGCGCGGGGCACCGGCGAGCCGTACCGCACACCGGGCGACGGCGAGTAGAGGCCGGGCATCGCGAACGGCAGCGAGCCGTAGCTGAACAGCGGCACGCGGCCGAAGTTCGAGCCGATCGGGTAGAGCGAGAAGTCGCGGTTGCTGGGAGCACCCGCGCCCACGCCGGGAACGCCCGGCTGGGCGCCCGGCTGCGTGCCGGGGTTGGTGCCCGGCTGCGGCTGGGGCTGCTGACCGGGCGGCTTCGGCGCACCGGGGATCGCGCCGACGGCCTGCTGCGAGGCGTCCGCGACGGCCTTGGCGCCGTCCTGGACGGGCGCGACGGCCTGGTTCACGCCGACGACCGTCACCTGGCAGCCCTGCGTCAGCGTGGCGCGGACGGTCTTGTCGAGCGTGCCGAGGATCGGCCCGAGCAGCGGGATCTTGTTCACCTCGACCATCACGGCGTTGGCGATCGTGCCGCCGCTGATGGTCGTCGTGCCGACCTGCACCGCGCCGATCGGCATGGGCTTGGCCTGCGCGAACGCCTGCTTGAACGGATCGGCGAGCGGCGGCCCGAGCAACGGGACGGCGCGCACGAGGTCCGTGATCGGCTGCGTCACGGCGGCCGGACTCAGAGAGACGGGGGTGCCGGGCGCGCCCTGCACGGTGGTGGCACAACTGCCGACCACGATGGGATCAGCCGCGTGCGCGACCCCGCCCACCGAAGCGGACGCCAGGGCCAGCAGCGCCGTTGCGGCGACGCTCAACAGCCTCATGCGAACCCCTTTCCTACTCTCTAGTAACGACCGTAGGTCCTGGTGGTGACGTAGACCATCCCCAGTTTTTGCAATTACTCCTATCGGCGGCGGCTGCGATGGCGTTATGGGCGCCGACTACCCTCCTGCGTATGCGCATCGGGGCCCATGTACGCGACGACGACCCGGTCGGCGCCGCGGCCGAACGCGGGGCCGAGGTCGTCCAGTTCTTCCTGTCGGATCCCCAGGGGTGGAAGAAGCCCAAACCCCACCCGCAGACGGAGGCCCTGCTCGCCTCCGGCCTGGACGTGTTCGTGCACGCCCCGTACATGATCAACATCGCGTCGCTGAACAACAAGATCCGGATTCCGTCCAGGAAGAACGTGATCCAGCACGCGGAGGCCGCCGCGACGGTCGGCGCCAAGGGCCTGATCGTGCACGGCGGCCACGTCACCAAGGGCGAGGACCCGGCGGAGGGCTTCGCGAACTGGCGCAAGTTCTTCGAGCGCCAGGTCGCCGAGGGCGGCTTCGCGGTCCCGGTCCTGATCGAGAACACCGCGGGCGGCGACGGCGCCATGGCCCGCACGTTCGACTCCCTCAAGCTGCTCTGGGACGCGGTCGGCGAGTTCGGCGCGGGCTTCTGCCTCGACACCTGCCACGCGTTCGCCGCCGGTGAGGACCTGGTCGGCATCGTCGATCGGGTCAAAGCGATCACCGGCCGGATCGACCTGGTGCACCTCAACAGCTCGCGCGACGAGTTCGGTTCCTCGCGCGATCGGCACGACAACATCAAGACTGGCACCATCGACGCCGACCAGCTGGCGGCCGTGGTCGCCACGGCCGGATGTCCCGTCGTGGTGGAGACACCGGACGAGGGCCAGGCCGACGACATCGCCTTCCTGCGCGACCGCGCCGGCCGGTGAACACCGTGCACGAGGTGGTGAGCGTGACGCCCGAGCGAGGCGACGCCGGGCGTTTCGTGAACCGCTTCGGCAGCGCTGCCGCCGCCGTGCTCGTGTTGCTGTGCGGGCTCACGCTGCTGCTGGGCTTCGTCAACAAGGACCGCTGCACCGGTCCCGCGTTCGACCAGTGGGGCCGCACGCAGCCCGACTACGACGAGCGCAACAAGGAAGACGTCTGCTACTCCGACATCCAGCACCTCTGGATCGGGCGCGACATCGACCGGCACGTCTTCCCGTACGTCGACGGCAACATCAACGACAAGGGCATCCTCATCGGGGGCTCGGTCGAGTACCCGGTGCTCTCCGGCCTGCTCATCTGGGCGGGTGCGATCTTCGCGCACAACGACGCGGAGTACCTGCTCTACTCGTCGCTGCTGATGGCGCCGTTCGGCCTGCTCACGGGCTGGATGCTGGGCAAGCTGGCCCGCTGGCGCGCGTTGCTGTGGGCGATCGGGCCACCGCTGATCCTCTACGCCTTCCACAACTGGGACCTGCCCGTCGTCCTGTGCTCGGTCGCCGCGGTCTTCGTGGTGCACCGCTGGAACCGGCCGCTGGTCGAAAGAGCGACGGTCGCGTCCGTGCTGCTCGGGCTCGGGTTCGCGTTCAAGGTCTACCCGGCCGCCTTCGTGCTGCCGCTGATGCTCTTCGTCGCCACCGGCGGCTGGCGCGGCCAGGAGATGCCGGACGGCAAGAAGGTCGACGTGGCGGGCGCGATCAAGGTCGGGCTCGCGTCGATCGTCACGGTCGTGCTGGTCAACCTGCCGTTCGCGATCGCGGGCTACGACGGCTGGGCGGCGTCGTTCGAGTTCCAGCAGCTGCGCCGGGTCGACATCACCACGAACTCGATCTGGTACTGGGGCCTGCGGCCGTTCATCGGCGACGACGCGATGCAGTCGCTGGTCGGCGTCATCTCGCCGATCACGATCCTGCTCTCGTTCGGCATCGCCGCCGGCTACGGCTGGATGCGGTTCCGGCGCGAGGGCAGCTACCCGTGGATCGCCGTGTCCGGCGCGATGCTGTGCGGCTTCATGCTGCTGCACAAGGTCCACTCGCCGCAGTACACGCTGTGGCTGGTGCCGTTCCTCGTGCTGCTGCGCGTGCGGCTGGTGTGGGCCTTCGCCTACTTCGTGGTCGACCTGGCCATGGGCATCGGCATCTTCCGCTGGTTCTGGGCGATCGAGTTCGGTCAGCCGGCCGGGATCTACGACAGCTTCTCCGCGCAGGCCGTGATGATCGGCGTGTGGGGCCGGGCCGCGTTGCTCGTGGCGCTGTTCGTCGCCTTCCTCAAGGCCAGGGACGTCACCGAGGACGACCGGGAAGACGTGAAGTTCATCCGCGGGGCTGTAGCAGCGAAGAGCTGATTCGCCGCAGACTTCATCCGTGAGGGTGATCATCGTGCTGGCGTTGCTGCTGGCCTGCGGCGCCTCCGGCGTGCCCGTGCGCTCGGAGGTGATCCGGTGGCTGCCCGTGTGGCAGGCCGTGCCGACGCTGTCGGGTTCGGTGCCGGACCAGGGCGTGCGCACGACGGTCGACCTCGCGGCGGGCGGCACCTCGGTCCGTGTGCGCCTGTCGAACCTGATGGGCATCAAGCCGGTCCGCGTCGAGCAGGTGATGGTCACCGCGAACGGCGAGACGCGGCAACTCACGTTCGGCAGGTCCAAAGGCGTCACGATCAGAGCGCGCGCCGAGGTTTACAGCGACGCCGTGCAGCTCGAGGTCACCAAGACGCTGGAGATCAGCACGTACGCCCCTGCCGGTACGCCCTGCCAGGCCCGTGCACATCGCACGATCACGTCCACGCGTGATCAGATCTGCCTCGTCTCGGCCGTCGAGGTCGCGGGATTCACCGCGCCGGGCGCGGTGGTGATGTTCGGCGACTCGATCACCGAGGGGTTCTACGGAGACACCTGGCCGTCGTTGGTGCAGAGCGACTACGCGGTCCTGAACGCGGGCATCAACGGCAACGGCGTGGTGCTGGGCAACGCACCGATGATCACCCGCGTGCACCGGGACGTCCTGTTCAGCAACGAAGTCCGCAAGGTCGTGCTGCTGGGCGGCATCAACGACATCCAGAGCGGCGTCAGCGCCGAGAACGTCATCGCGGGCATCCGCGCGGTTCAGCTGCGATGCCGCAACGAGGGCGTGGAGTTCCACATCGGCACCATCACGCCGTGGCGCGGCTGGTACACCTGGACCGAGGAGAAGGAACAGCAGCGCCAGAAGGTGAACGCGTGGATCCGCGCCACCTTCCGCGACGCCATCGACTTCGACGAGGCCGTGCGCGACCCCGCCGATCCGCTCAGACTGCGTCCGGAGTTCGACTCCGGTGATCACCTGCATCCGAACGGGAACGCATTCGGTGCAATGGCTCGCCTCGTGCGGGTGTGATCAGCCGGCGGTCCGGCGCGTCGGCCAGCACGCCCGCCAGCGGGTCGTCGCCCGCCAGCCGCACGAGGTCGCGCTCCGGGTGGTAGATCTCCTTGAGGATCATCACGCACAACATGACGACGGCGGCGTCACGCAGCAGCACGGCGCCGAGGAACCAGTCGATCGGCAGGCCCTTGTTGTCCGTGCCGAGGTAGAAGTACATGCGCGGCACCCACACCAGCGCGTCGACCGTCATCCACGCCAGCAGCAGCTTCCAGCGCGGCAACGCCAGCACGGCCAGCGGCACCAGCCACAGCGAGTACTGCGGGCTCCACACCTTGTTCGTCAGCAGGAACGCCGCCACGACCAGGAACCCGAGCTGCGCGAGCCGTGGCCTCGTCGGTGCCGAGAGGGCCACGTAGGCGATGCCGGCGCAACAGACGAGGAACAGCACCATGCTGACCGTGTTGAGGATCGTCGGCGGCTGTCCCTGCGTCAGGCCGGGGTCGAAGCCCTGCCACCCCGTCCACTGCACGAGCACGTTGTAGAGCGTGTCCGGGTCCGCGTTGCGTTCGGTGTTGAGGCGGAAGAACTCACGCCACCCCGTCTGCGAGGCCGGGTTCAAGGCGATCGGCGCGTTTACGAGCGCCCACGCGCCTATGGCCGCGGCCGTGGTGGTGAGGCCGACCTTGATCCTGTTGGACCGCCAGCACAACAGCAACAACGGCCCGAGCAGGAACAACGGGTAGAGCTTCGCCGCACCACCGAGCCCGAGCAGCACTCCGGCGAGCACGGGCTTCTTCCGCGCCCACGCCAGCAGACCGGCCGTCGCGAATGCCGTCGCGATCGTGTCGAAGTTGGTGAACGCGTGCACGACGACCAGCGGCGACACGGCCACGATCGCCGCGTCCCACGTCCTGCGCCGCGCGATCCGGGCGACCGAGAACACCGTCACCAGCCACGCGACCGCCAGCCAGAACGCCGTGACGTTGAAGAACACGATCACGGTCATCGGCAGCCCTGGCACGAGCGCCACGAGCCCCTGCGCCACGCGCGCGTTGAGCCACATGAACAAGCCGGTGACCACCGGGTACTCCATGTACCGGACGTGTTCGGTCGGCTTGCCCTCGTCGTCCTTCCACGACGTGATGTACGGGAAGGAACCGCGCTGGTCGAGCCGTTCCGCGGTGTAGAGCGGCACCGTGTCGGAGTAGCAGAGCGCGGTGAACTGCTTGCTGCCCCGCCAGTCGAGCTGCACGACGCCCTTGTCGTCCGTGTACTGCTGGATGCACGGCGACTTCTGCACCCAACCCAGCAGCAACGTGACCACGGCGAGCATCAGGACCACCCGCAGCGCCGTCCAGAAGTAGTTCCGGCCGACCTGCGCGTGCTCCCCGAGCGGACCGCCGAACGGTCTGCTCAGGCCGCGCGCGAGGGACTCGGTCCACGTGGGTGCGACGCGTTCTTCGCGGGTGAGCGAGTCGGTTTCCTCGGCGAGGTCCGTCTCGGAGGCCTCGGCGGGACGCTCGGCAGGGCTGCTGGGCACGTGGCGGATGTTACGGGGATCAAGCAGCAGGGGTGGTCAAAAGGTCGTCGACGCAGGAAGAAGCCCGGTGCGGGTGCCGCACCGGGCCTATCGGGTCAGTCGTTCAACCGCACCGTGCGGTCGATCTCCCCATAGCCTTCGACCGTGTTCGGCAGGCTCGACGGGCAGTCGAGGTCCGACAGGTCCACCTTCGGACTGGGCCGCTGGTGCACCACGTACCGCACGCACAAACGCACGATCGTTTTCACGTAGGTGCCGCCTCCGCCCGCTTCGGCGTGGTCGTAGAGCACCACGTCGATCTCGAAGCCGTCTTGCGTGCGCTTCCTGCCGAGTTCCTGGTGCTGCTCGAGCGGGAGGACGACCTGCGTCTCGTCCTGGCCGTCGGCGACTGCGTGGCCGATGGAGTCACGCAGGTTGGCGGCCAGTGCGCGAACCTGATCGGTGGCCCGTTCGGAGGAGACCTCCGTGGGTGAGGGTCCGCACGCCGTCGTGCCGGCCGCGAGCGCGGCCAGCACGACGGTGAGAACGATGCGAGTGGTCACAGACCGATCTTCCTCAGTGTTTCGGTGAACACCTCGCCGTACAACGCGTGTCCTTCCCTGGTCGGGTGGAAGCTCTCCAGCCCGATCGGCAACCAGGTGCCGTCGTCGCCGTCGGTTTCCTTGCCCTTGACCTGGTTGATCCGCTCAGGGCTTCCGCACGCCCCCATGCCGTTGAACTTGGCCATCGGGTCGGCGAAGGTCACCGGGATGCGGTCCTCGCTGTTCATTCGCAGCTCCAGGAGCCTGAACTCGTCCCTCAGCAGGGCGCCGACCTCCCCCAGCCACGTGGGATTGTCCCCCGGAACCGTGCACACCGGGCCCTGTTCGACCAGCTTCGGATACCCCATGAGCACGATCTTCGCCCTGGGTGCCTTGGCGTGCACGGCCCTGATGGTGTCCCGCACGTCGGGGATCACCTTCTCCTTGATCAACTTAGGCACGGAGTCCTTCATCGGGCCGGGACCGACCTCGCTCGTCTCGCGGTCCTTGCACACGCGCCACAGCACGCACGTCCTGAGCACAGGGGTGAACTGGGCGTCGTTGCCGCCGATGGAGAGCGTCACCAGGTCGGTGTCCTCGTTGACGAACCCCCGGTCCAGCTGGGTGACTTCACCGTACTGCCCGATTCCACCAGGTTTCACGTCTTTCGTCTTCGCGCCGGAGCAGGCCAAGAGCTGGTAGTCCAGCCTGGAATCGCCGTAGTTGTCCGCGACCTCGCCGATGGTCCGCCCGCCCAGCGCGGCGAGCTTGCCCTGACGTGACCACGCGTGCTGCGAGCGGTGACAGGCGTTTCGCCACTGGGGTTCGGCGCCGTCGATGTTCGTCTCGCGGTAGTAGGCGGAGTTGCCGCCGCTTCCCTCACCCGACGAGTACGAGTCACCCAGGGAGACGATCGTCTGAGGCTTCTGGTTCAGCGGCTGGAACGCGACCGCGTCCCACGCCACGTCCTCGAATCCGCCCTCCCCGGACGAGCCCACGTGGTTGGTCCCGAAGTTCGACAACGACACCGAGGGCGTTCCGGAGAACTGCATTGCGCCCAGCGACACCCACTTGTTCGACTGGGTTCGTTGCAGGATCACCCGTTCCTTGCGCTGGGTGCCGGGACCGGTGTTGATCTCGTACTTGGCCTGCTGCGTGTGGGCGCCGTGGTCCGGTACGTGGACCAGCACCCGCCACCAGCCGCTGATCGGCCGGTTCAGCGTCCAGGTTCCGGTGGCCTTCATCTTCTGGGTCTTCTGGTTGTCCCGCCAGGCGTGGGCGAACCAGAAGTGACCGTTGAAACCCGCACCGATCTGGTGGAAGTCGATCTTCGACGCGTACCTGCCCTGCGCGTCGCTCGCGAACTGCAGGTTGAACGAGCCCGAGTTCGGCTGCCTGGTGCAGGATCTCGTCGCCGCCGCGTCCGTGTCGTCGACGATCAGCGCCCCGGTCAGGCCGATCGGGAAGCAGTTCGGCGGATAGCTGGTCCCGTCGGGCTGATAAGCGATGTCCGGCTCGCGGAACTTGTTGGTCGCATAACCACACTGTTCGGAGCAGTTCGCCTTCCAGGTGGAGGAGTGGTGCCACCAACACCTCAGGTCGTAGTAGCCCTGCGCGTCTCGGTGACCGCACGGACCGACCGGTTCACCGATCGTGCTCTCGTCCTCCGGTGTGCTGGGGTCATCCGGCTTGTCGGGCGTGAAGGACGAATTCTCGTCGCAGTCGTTCAGCGTCTTGACGCAGAAGAGGAAGTTGTCCGGTTTGACCTTGCGACGGTAGTCGTCGCTGTTCCACCACGTGTACGCGTAGCCGGAAGCGACGACACCGGGAGACACCACGGCCTCGATCGGGTGTCCTGCCCATCCCATGATCTTTTCGGGGTAGGACCACAGCTGCGGGTTCGCCGCGTCGTGGTACCCGCTCTCGAGGAACGGCGTGCGGTTTCGCGGGTAGTTCGGGTTCGCCGCGTTGTTGGCCCAGCCGAGGCCCCACGGTCCGGTGCCGTTCTGCGGCTTGAACCCCGAGTTGTAGGCCCACACCGCGAAGTACCAGTTCTCCAGCCACTGCGGGTCACCGTCGTTGACCTTCATGCCGGCCCGGCGGGTCTGGTTCCACTTGTCCTGCAGGATGCGCAGACCGGCGGCGATGTTGGTCGCGAAGTCGACGGCGGCCGCGCGCTGCATGTGGGCGGGCAGCGCGATCTCACCGGGCTTCTCGCGCCCTGCCTTGCGCATGCCGTCGGTGATCTGGGTGATGCCGTAGCCGCAGTCGGCGAGGCGCCAGTCGATGTCCCAGTCGTTGTCGGTGTTGCCGTCGTAGATGTTGACGCCGTAGAAGTTGCCGATCAACGGGTTGCCGGACACACCGGGCAGTGAGAAGCGCGAGGCCTGCCACAGGTTGGACTCCTGGGCGAGGATGCCCAGCATCACCTGTGGCGGAACCGAACCGCCGCCTTCGAGGGGAATCGGCGGGAACATCTCCTGCGGCTTCCACGCGGTGGTCATGCCGGAGTTCTTCCAGTTCGCCTCGCGCTGGATGTACAGCCCGTTCGTCACGGCGTAGTCCACGGCCCACTCGACCTGACGGGGAGTCGGTTGGTAGACCTGGGTGTTCACGTCGTTGCGCGGGATCGAGCACACCGACTCGTCGTCGAGCGGGGTGTTCGGCGAGCCGGCCGCCGTCATCTCACCACTCCTGGTGGGGAGCTGAGGGCTGGGCTCCAAGCCGCCTTCCGACTCGGCTGCGGGCAGCACGGTGAACGCCGCGTCCTTGCCGGTCGCCGCGACCTTCGCCTCGACGCGCACCGGCTGTGCGTCTGCCGGAGTGCTCTGCTCCTGCATCTTGGCGCGCTGCACCTTGGTCACCGCGAGCTGCCCCTGCACCGACATCGTGCTTTCCTTCGGCACGTCGGCACGGGCCACACCGGCGGGGAGCTTCTCGATCTTGTCGGTCTTGCCCGTGATGAACACCTTGCCGCTGGCACTCGCGGTCAGGCCGAGCTCGGTCAGCGGGCCCTTGGCGAGAGTGCTCACCGCAGCGTTCTTGTTGACCCGGTCGATCCGCCGCACGAGCGACGTCCCGCCTTCGGTGTCCAGGAAGACGACACCGCCGTCGGAGTCCGTCCGCAGGTAGAAGGGCAGCGAGGACGTCTTGGCGAGATGACGGGCCGCGCCCTTCGCGTCGACGGTGATGAGCCTGCCGTCATCCGCTGCGACGATGCCGTTCTTCGTCGGAATCGCCGACGTCACCTGACCGGCGACCTCGATCGGGCTGGCCAGGGTCGCCGCCGCCGCGTCGACCTGGAACAGCCGGGTCTTGCCCTTGGACTCCGTCGCCAGCTGGGTGATCACCGCGTTCTCGCCGTTGCCACAGCCGGGGCTGTAGTAGGCGAGGGTGCTGTGCACCGGGAGCTTCTTGACGGCGCCGGACTCCAGGTCGACGGTCGCGGTGAACGCGCCGCGCTCGAAGAGCTCCGGCTTGTTGGTGAACGTCCGCGGCGCGTACGTGACCACGAGCTTCTTGCCCGACGCAGTTGCACAGGCGTTGCCGATCCACTGGTCCGCCTCGAAGCCCGGCTCGGCCAGCGAGGTGACGGTGCGCCAGGTGTAACCGTCGCCGGCCCGCGCCGCGAGCACGTGGAACCCGGTGGCGTCACCCGTTGTCGTCCAAGCGATGTCGGTGGACTTCTGCCAGTCCTTGCCGATCACCTCGGTCCGCTTGTTCTGCGGAACGGATTCCGGCTCGGTGCTCACCGCGGTCGCCGGCGGTGGTGCCTGGTCTCCCGGCTTGTCGGGCGCGGCCGAGGCCGGTTGGGCGGTGGTGACCAGCAGCGCGGCCACCACGGCCGCCGCGGTCTTGGGTTTTTTGCGCAGGGTCCGGCCCCGCGCTCTTGCCTTGGGCAAGCGCATTTGAGTCCCCCAGGACTTTCGTGTTCAACTGTTTCCGGACGTCTGAATCGGATATCCGGCCGACGCTGACCGTCTTCTGGTTCCCCCATTTTCACGAATGCGCACGACCTCCCCATCGGTCGTGTCCGAGAATTGGTCTAACAGTTCACCCGCTGCGGCGTCAAGACGGCCGTTGGTGGTGTGGTCAGGCACCTCTGGACAAGGACGTGTGGTCTCCGTATGGTGCGAGACGCGGTCCTCACCTGGGAGGACCACTTCGCGCTGGGGGGCGTACATGAGCGTTTCGTTCACGCACACCTGATCAACTTTGATCCTTCGCAAAGAAGTCGATCTTCAGCGATCGGCTTCTTCGTGCTGCCCATCGCGCGGTTTTGGCGATGATCTGGGGGAAGTGAATGAAGAAGTTAATTCGTCTGTTCGCGGCGTTCAGCTTTGTTGTTCCGTTGGTGCTGGTCGGCATGGCGCAGCCTGCGTCGGCCGCGTTCGGCGACAGGAGGGACTACTGCGGTCAGGGCAACTACTGCCTCTTCAACGACGCCGAATTCCGTCTGTGCACCGCGGCGTTCGCGGGCAACGATGCCAACTACGCCGACGACCTGTGCTGGCAGGGCGGTTCGATCGGCTACTACCTCGACAACAACGCCAGCTCTGTCTTCAACAACGGTTATGCGGGTGCGCCCGATGACATCCAGTCGTTCCGGCACCCGAACTACGTCGAGATGATCTGGTTCGTCCCGCAGGGCACCTACTACGCGTACGTGGACCATTGGTGTGGCGCTTTGCCGTGCAACGACCAGGCGTCCTCGCACCGCTGGGTGTGACGCGCTGACGACATGAACGCCGACTCAGGCCGAAGTGGACGGACACCGTCCACTTCGGCCTGGCTCTCCTGGGGGAAGACATGGCCAGCAACCACCTCAAGGCGCTGGTGATCGGGACAGGCCTGTTCGCGATCGCAGCGTGCTCCGCACAGCCCGAACAACCCCGCCCGGAACCTCCTCTGGACGCGCTCCCGGTCATCAACGTCGACGCGGACGTCACCTTCCCGCTCGACGGCTACCTGATCTCACCGGAGAGCCGTGCCGCCGTCCGGAAGAGCCAGGACCTGCTGGTGCAGAAGTGCTTGCGCCGCTTCGGTTTCGAGATGGAACTGCCGGAGCGCGAGCCAGAACAGGTGCGGAGTCGTGTCATCGGTGTGGTCGACGACGCGGAGGTGTCCAAGCACGGCTACTCCGATCCGGAGACGCTCGCGTCCGTCCGCAGGGCCGAGGAACTCCGGAAACAACAGAAGCCCTGGTCGCAGGACATGGTCGCCGTGCTGAACGGGAAGGGCGCGAAGAACGAGGGCGTCCCCAGCGGTGGCTGCATGGGTGAGTCCCAACGGGCGCTCGGAATTTCGGTCAAGAGCCAGGAGAAGGCCGGCGACGAGAACTTCGTGATCGGCCTGTCACGCGACTCCACCACGTTCGCCGAGGCGGACAGCAGGTTGAAGGACGCCTGGGGGAAGTGGAGCGCCTGCATGAAGCAGGCGGGTTACGACTACGCCGACCCGTGGGGGCCCAACAACGAGAAGAAGTTCGGCGGTGACGACGCCTCGCCGGAGGAAATCGCCACGGCACGCGCCGACGTCGCCTGCCGCAAGAAGCACGACGTCAATGCGATCTGGGTGGCGGTGCGCACCGCGTACCAGAACCGGCTCATCGTGGACAACGCCGAAGTGCTGAAGAAGCACCAGACCCGTGTCGACGAACAGGTGCGCAAGGCGAAGGAGATCCTGTCGGGCAAGAACTGAGGCCACCTGTCGCTGAGCGACGAGTCGATGTCGTCAAAGATGATCGGGGGAAGTTGATGAAGAAGTTCATGCGCTTGTTCGCGGCGTTCAGCCTGGCTCTTCCGTTGGTGCTGGTCGGCATGGCCCAGCCTGCGTCGGCCGGGTTCGGCGACATGAGGGACCAGTGCGGTCTCGGCTACTACTGCCTCATGGGGGACGCCAACTGGCGGATGTGCATCGGAGGGTTCACGGGCAACGACTCCGACTACGCCGACAACGCCTGCTGGGACGGTGTGGTCGGGCACTACCTCGACAACCGCGCCACCTCTGTGTTCAACAACGGTTATGCGGGTGCGCCCGATGACATCCAGTCGTTCCGGCACCCGAACTACGTCGAGATGATCTGGTTCGTCCCGCAGGGGAACTACTACTCGAACGTGGACCAGTGGTGTGGCGCTTTGCCGTGCAACGACCAGGCGTCCTCGCATCGCTGGGTGTGACGCGCTGACCGCGTGCGTGACAACGGGAGAGGGCCCGGTGCGAAATGCACCGGGCCCTCTCACTCGTCAGCCGTCTCCTGGACTACCGCCTCTGGGGCGGCCACTGGTGGACGGATCGGGATCGATGGACGGATCGGGGCAGTTGAGGCCTGGGATGCAGCCGGGGTTCGGCGGCTTCGTCTGCGACGGCTTGGTCGGTTCCGAGGTTAGCGTCGGCTGGTTGTTGCTCGGCTGGCTGTTGCTGCTGGGCGGAGCCGACGGCGGGTCGGACT
Organism: Lentzea kristufekii; assembly: GCF_033949925.1. Classification (NCBI taxonomy): domain Bacteria; kingdom Bacillati; phylum Actinomycetota; class Actinomycetes; order Pseudonocardiales; family Pseudonocardiaceae; genus Lentzea; species Lentzea kristufekii. The sequence continues at coordinate 262,703 of NZ_JAXAVV010000003.1, read as the reverse complement.
TGCGCGGCGGGTTGAAGTTGCCCAGCGGGACCGGCTTCGGGAACGACTCCTTCGCCACCCCCGCGAGTGCCCCGTCCATGAACTTCTTCCACATCTGGCCAGGAAGGCCGGAGCCGAAGATGGCCTTGCCTTCCTTGTTCCTGATGGCCACGTTGCCCTTGTCCTTGCCGACCCACACGGAGGCGGACAGCTGCGGCGTGTAGCCGACCATCCAGGCCTTCGAGTTCTCGTTCAGGCTGTCGGCGAGCTCGTGGGTACCGGTCTTGCCGGCGCACTCGCGGTTGCCCGCACACCCGATCTTCGAGAAGGCCGGGATCTCCTTCAACGTCTCGGTGACGTTGTCCGCGATGTCCCGGCTCTTCGTCTCGACCGGGTCGAACGCCGGCACCGGCTGGTCGACGTGCTGGTAGAGGACGTCACCCGTCGGGCCCACGACCTTCGTGACGAAGAACGGGGCGCGGTAGACGCCGCGAGCCGCGAACGTCGCGTACGCCGAGGCCATGTCGAACGGCCGCACCTGCGCGTTGTCCGCGCCGATGGCGATACCGGCGTTGGGCTTACCGCCGCCTTCACCGACCAACGTGGCCCTGTCCTGGCCCTCGATCCGCACGGTCTTCGGAATGCCGGCCTGGTGCGCCGCCTCCGCCACGGCCACCGTGCCAGTGCCCTGAGGGCCCGCCACCATGTCGTAGAACACGGTGTTGAGCGACTCCTTCATGGCCTGCTTGACCGAACACTCCTTGCCGCACGTGGTCGAGCTCGCGTTGCGGACCGGTTGGCCGGCGATCGTGCGCGGCGTGCTGTCGTACGTGTCGCCGATGCCCTTGCCCCGCTTCAGGTCGGCCACCAGGTCGAACGGCTTGAAGGACGAGCCGGCCTCCTGGATCGTGCCCTTGGCGTAGTCGATGCCCTTGAGGCCGTCCTTGCCCGGGTAGTAGGCCCTGACGGCGCCGGACTGCGGCTCGATCGCGCTGAGCGAGGTGCGCAGCTCCGGGTCCTGGCCCGCCATCACCGAGTTCACGGCGTCGAGCGCGGCCTGCTGCATCTTCGGGTCGATCGTGGTGGTGACGGTGACGCCGACCTTCTGCGCCTTCTCCATCGTGAGGCCGACGAGCTCGCTGTCGATCTCGTTCTGGACCTGCTGGCTCACGCGGGCCAGCGGGCCTTCGAGGCTCGCGGGCTGCGTCTGCTCGAACGGCAGCGGCTGCGGGAACTGCCGGGCGTCGTAGTCGGCCTGGCTGATCCACTTCTTCTGAAGCATCTGGTTCATCACGAACTCCCAGCGCTTCTTCGCGTACTCCTGGTCTTCAGACCACGAAGGCGTCTGGATCATGCCCGCGATGAGGGCGGCCTCGGAAGGAGTGAGCTCCGCCATCGGCTTGTTGTAGTAGACCTGCGCCGCGGCCTTCATGCCGTTCGCACCACGACCGAAGTACACCGTGTTCATGTACGCGGTGAGGATCGTGTTGTGGTCCGACTCGTTGCTCATCTTGAAGGCTTTGACGAGCTCCTTGAACTTGCGAGTCAGCGTCGCGTCCTCTTGACCGGTCGCTTTCTTGATGTACTGCTGCGTCAGACCGGAACCACCCGAGCTGCCGCCGGTCGCCTGGATCCAGACGGCGCGGACGATGGCCTTGGCGTCGAAGCCGGGGTTGTCGTAGAAGTTCGCGTCCTCCGCGGCCATGACGGCCTGCTTGACGGTGTCCGGAAGCTCCTCGTACGTCAGCAGCGTGCGGTTCTCGCCAGGCGAGGTGATCTTGCCCATCTCGGTGCCGTCGGAGTACAGCAGCGTGATCGTCTTGTCCTGGCTGGCCGCGATGTCGTTCGGGCGCGGCCACTCGACGAGCGGGTACGCGACCGCGATGGCGATCACCGGGCCCAGGATCATCAGGCCGATCGAGACGAAAGCGGCGATCCGGATGCGCTTCCAGATCTTCTTCTTGCGCAGACGACGCTCCTCCTCTTCGGTGAGCTCCGGCTCGTCGTCGTAGTACTCGTCGTCGTCATCGTCGTGCACACCGGCCATGAGGAACTCGTCGTCAGGCTCGCGGTGGGTGATGAGCTCGGGCTCGCGCTGCGTCGGCCGGTTGACCGGCGGCATCTGCGTGGTGCGGTCTTCACCGGGCTTGCGCGGGGGCATGGCGGGACGGCCGGGGCCGCCGGGACCGCCCTGCGGGCCACCGGGACCGGCCGGTCCACCGGGGCGACGGGCACCGGGAGGCGGGGCGATGGGCATGCCACCGGGAGGCGTCGGAGGACGGTTGCCCGGAACACCGGGACCACCGGGGCCGCCCATGGGGCCGGGCGGACGCCCCGGAGCACCCTGGGGCCCACCAGGACCGCCCTGCGGACCGCCTGGTCCGTTCGGGCGGCGTGGGGGCTGCTGCTGTGGGAAACCACCAGGTGGCGTGCCACCCTGAGGAGGGCGCGCGAAACCACCGGGTGGGGTACCCGGTCGCGGCTGATTCGGGACATCGCGCCTCGTGCCGCCGCCGTCCGGGTCGTCCCCGGTCGGCCACTGCGGCTCGCCTCCGCGCTGCCGGTCATCATGCTGGTCGTTCACGTGAAAAGGCCTCCCAGACCGGTGTGCATCAGCACACGGTTCGGTGGTCGTACTTCATTCGGAGCAGTGTCACCTGTGGGTCATTCCGCCGCAGTCCTCCTGCGTGGCTTTTCCAGCCCACGCTTCCCCAGGACGTATGACTGCACCAGGTGGTTCCAACTGCACGTGCGACAAACTTCAACTAGGTACACGGAGAACTCGTCGAAGAGGTTCGCCATCTTCACCAGTTCTTCAGGTGTCCGCGCCGAGCCTGCCGCGTGCTTGAGCTCGTCACCGTAGACCCACGACACGTGCGTGAGCGGTTCCTTGCGGCACACAGGGCAAGGCACGTCGGTCGCCGTCCCGTGGAACTTCGCAGCTCGCAGCAGGTACGGATTCGCGTCGCAGACCTCCATGGTGCCCGTGCGACCGGCATAGACCTCCGCCAGCAGCGCACGCCGCTGCAGCGAGTAGTCCACCACCTGCCGTTGGGTCAACACGTGACCAGAGTACGTGCCGGGCGCTTTTGGATGATGGGCCGTTCAGGGCAGCGCGGTCCGGCGCGGTATCACGGTGTGCCACATCCCACAGTTACGAGGAGCCATCGATGTATCGAGCCGATATAATCGCCTCACCTATCGGTGCAGGTGCGAGGAGGTGACTCGTGTTCGAGTTCGCGCTGCTCGGCCTGCTGCACGAGGCGCCCATGCACGGCTACGAGCTGCGCAAGCGCTTGCATGACCTGCTCGGAGCGTTTCGCGCGTTCTCGTACGGATCGCTGTACCCAACATTGCGGCGACTCCAACGTGCGGGCCTGATCGTGGAGGAGGGGCCGGAGGAATCGGCTCTTTCTTGGGGACGTCGGGCTCGCAAGGTCTACAAGCTGACGCCGGAGGGCAAGGAGCGGTTCGCCGATCTCCTGGCCAACGCGGGTCCGCAGACCTGGGACGACGACTCGTTCGGAGTCCACCTGGCGTTCTTCTCGCGCACGCCGGCCGACGTCAGGATGCGCATCCTGGAAGGCCGCCGGCGGTGTGTCGAAGAACGCAGGGAAGGGCTTCGCGAGCGGCTCACGCGCACGGGTGAGCAGATCGACCGCTACACCCGCGAGCTGCACAGCCAAGGCCTGGAAAGCACGGAGCGTGAGGTGCGGTGGCTCAACGAGCTCATCGCGCACGAGAAGTCCGAGCAGGACGAGTAGCACTTCACTGTTGATCAAGGAGGACTCGGCAATGGGCGAAAACCGCCGCACCGTTCGAGTGGCCATCGTCGGGGTTGGCAACTGCGCGGCGTCGCTGGTGCAGGGCGTCCACTACTACCGCGACGCCGATCCGAACACCCGCGTGCCCGGCCTGATGCACGTGCAGTTCGGTGACTACCACGTGCGCGATGTCGAGTTCGTCGCAGCGTTCGACGTCGACGCGAAGAAGGTGGGTGTCGACCTCTCGGAGGCCATCGGGGCCAGCGAGAACAACACCATCAAGATCGCCGACGTGCCGCCGCTCGGCGTCGTCGTCCAGCGGGGTCACACCTACGACGGTCTCGGGAAGTTCTACCGGGAGACGATCGAGGAGTCCGACGCCGAGCCGGTCGACGTCGTCGCGGCTCTGCGCGACGCCGAGGTCGACGTGCTGGTCTCGTACCTGCCCGTGGGTTCCGAGGACGCGGACCGCTTCTACGCCCAGTGCGCCATCGACGCCGGTGTGGCGTTCGTCAACGCCCTGCCCGTCTTCATCGCGTCGGACCCGGAGTGGGCGGAGAAGTTCCGCGCCGCCGGCGTCCCGATCGTCGGTGACGACATCAAGTCCCAGGTCGGCGCCACCATCACGCACCGCGTGCTGGCGAAGCTCTTCGAGGACCGCGGTGTCCAGCTCGACCGCACCATGCAGCTGAACGTGGGCGGCAACATGGACTTCCTGAACATGAAGGAACTGGAGCGACTGGAGTCCAAGAAGGTCTCCAAGACCCAGGCCGTCACGTCCCAGGTGGACCGCGAGATGGGCAAGCGCAACGTCCACATCGGCCCGTCCGACTACGTCGCGTGGCTCGACGACCGCAAGTGGGCCTACGTGCGCCTGGAAGGCCGCGCCTTCGGCGACGTGCCGCTGAACCTCGAGTACAAGCTGGAGGTCTGGGACTCCCCGAACTCCGCGGGCATCATCATCGACGCGGTCCGCGCGGCGAAGATCGCCCTGGACCGGGGCATCGGCGGCCCGATCCTCTCGGCGTCGTCGTACTTCATGAAGTCCCCGCCCGTGCAGTACTCGGACTCCGAGGCGCACGAGGCCGTGGAGAAGTTCATCCGCGGCGAGGTCTGATCTGAAGAAGGGCCGCCCTCGTCATGAGGGCGGCCCTTTCCTTCAGCGCTTCGAGAGCCGCAGCTTCTGCCAGCTGCCGTCCGCGGTCCACCCGCCGTCGACGGGCAGCGCGACCCCGTTGACGTACCGCGAGTTGTCGCTCGCCAGGAACCGCACGGCCTGCGCGATGTCGTCCGGCACAGCGAACCGGCCCGCCGGCACGTGGTCCGTGATGTCCTCGTCGACGTAGTACCCGCCGGCCTGCGACTCGACGTCCATCTCGGTCTTGACCCAGCCGGGACACACGGCGTTGACCCTGATCCCCCGCCCGCCCCACTCGACGGCGAGCGTGCGCGTCAACCCGATCAGCCCGTGCTTCGTCGTGTTGTACGCGGCCCGGTCCGCCACCCCTTGCAGCCCGGCGACGGACGCGATGTTGACGACGCTGCCGCTGCCCTGCTCGAGCATGACCCTGCCCAGCGCCTGCGTGAGCAGGAACGGCCCGGTCAGGTTGACCGCCATGATTCGTTCCCACTGCTCGAGAGTGGTGTCCTCGAACGGCACGATGCCCGCGATCCCGGCGTTGTTGACCAGCACGTCGACCCGGCCATAAGTGCTGGTCACGTGTTCGGTGAGCCGTTGGACGTCCGCGGCGCTCGCCACGTTGCCGACGATCCCGTCCTTGCTCTCCTGCAGGTCGAACCCGACGACGGCGAACCCGTCCTCGCGCAGCACGTCCGCGATCCGCAGCCCCATGCCCTGCGCCGTGCCCGTGACCACGGCAACTCGTTGCGTCATGGTCTCAACGCTAGGCAGCGGCGGCCGTGCAGGCACAGACACATTCGTGTGTTCGGAGTCTCAGCGAAAGCCCTGCTTCCGCTAGGTTCGGCCGGTGCGCACTCTGCTGGTCGCCCTCCCCGGCCTGGTCCTCGCCGGCATCGGCCTGACCCACCCCCACCACCTGGACGCGTCGACCGCGCAGTGGTGGCAGAACATGCACATCATCCTGGCGGTGATCTTCCCGCTGCTCGGTGCGGCGCAATGGGTCCTGCTCGCCGACACCCCCAAGTACGTCCGCTACCCGGGCCGGGTTCTCGCGTTCGGTTTCGTCGTCTTCTACGGCGCGCTGGACGCACTGGCGGGCATCGGCGGCGGGGCGATGACGCTGGCGAACGGCGGTCGCACCAGTGCCGACGAGCCGTTGTTCAAGATCGGCAACCAGCTCGGAACCGTTGGCGCGTGGTGCTTCCTGGCGGCCAGCGTCGCGATCGTGGCGTGTGCGCTGCTCAAGTACAAGCTCAAGGCCCTGCCCGGAGCCGTCTTCCTGCTGTTCGGCAGCTACCTGTTCCTCAGCAGCCACATCTACTGGCCGAAGGGCGTCATCGCCTGCACGTGCATCGCGATCGGCCTGGCCGCGATCAGTTACGCCAGCGCGTCCGGCAGGTCGGCGATCGAGGACAGCACCCGCACCTGAGCCAGCACGTCCTCGGCGGGCGGGAAGTGCGGGTTCGGCACGGCGAGCACGGTCATGCCCGCCGCCAGCGCTGCCTTCAGCCCGTTCGTCGAGTCCTCGATGGCGTAACAGGATGCCGGGGAGACCCCGAGCTGTGCGGCGGCCGCGAGGTAGACGTCCGGTGACGGTTTTCCGGCGGCACACGATTCCGAGGACACCGCGACGGGCACCGGCAGTCCGGTCACCTTCAGGAACACCTTGATCAGCACGGCGGGGGCCGAAGAAGCGATCGCGACCGGGAAGCGTGACGCCACCGCGCGCACCGCGTCCACGGCGCCCGGGATCACCGGCAGGTGCGCGGCATAGGCCTTCTCCATCTCGGCGATCACGCCGGCGGAGGCCTCGGCGGGCGTCAGCTGGACGCCCACGTCCGACACCAGGTACGCGCCCCACTCCGGCGTCGACATCCCCTGCATGGCGCGGGTCGCCTCGGCGGTCCACACCCCGCCGTGCGCGGCGGCGAAGGACTGGCGCACCTCGTCCCACACCTGCTCTGAGTCGATCAGCACGCCGTCGAGGTCGAAGATCACCGCATCCACGCCGTGAACGGTACCTTGTGGCGCAGGATACTTCGCCATGCTAATCAAAATCGGTTAGGATGGCGAAGTGAATTTCAAGGCTCAACCCAAGCAGGTGTGGATCACGGCGTTCGCCGCCGTGATCGCATTCATGGGGATCGGGCTCGTGGACCCGATCCTGCTGTCCATCGCAGAGGGTCTGCACGCGACACCGGCGCAGGTCACCCTCCTGTTCTCCTCCTACCTCGGCGTTCAGGTCGTGGCGATGCTCTTCACGGGGGCCGCGACGGCTCGGTTCGGGGCCAAGCGCACGCTCGTCGGCGGGCTCGCGCTGATCGTCGTCGCGACGCTGCTGTGCTCGGCGGCGGGGAGCATCGGTCAGCTCGTCGGACTGCGGGCCGTGTGGGGGCTCGGCAACGCGTTCTTCATCGCCACCGCGCTCAGCGTCATCGTCGGTGCCGCCAGCGGCGGGCAGAAGGCCGCGATCCTGCTCTACGAGGCCGCGCTCGGCCTCGGTCTGAGCGTGGGGCCGTTGCTCGGGGCGTTGCTCGGCAGCTTCTCGTGGCGCGGGCCGTTCCTCGGCACCGCGATCCTCATGGCGGCCGCGCTGATCCTTTGTGCAACGTTCCTGGCGAAGGACTCGCACCTCGAACGTCCGAGGATCAGCCTGCTCGACCCGCTGAAGGCCCTCAGGAATCCCGTCCTGCTGCGCACCTCGATCGGAGCGGCGCTCTACACGGCCGCGTTCTTCACAGTTCTCGCGTGGTCGCCGTTCGTCCTGCGGTGGGGTGCCGTCGAGATCGGACTGATCTTCTTCGGCTGGGGTGTGTTCGTCGCCGTCTCGAGCGTCTTCCTCGCTCCGCGGCTCGCGGACCGCGTCGGCGAGAAGAGCGCGATCATCGGATCCGTGCTGGCTTTCGCCGTGCTCATGCTGCTGATGGCGGTGCCCGGCAAGCCGCTGCTGGTGGTCGCGGTGATCGTGAGCGGCCTGGTGAGCGGGCTGCTGAACACGCTGTTCACCGGTGCCGCGATGAGCGTCAGCGACGCGCCGCGGCCGGTCGCGAGTGCCGGGTACAACTTCCTGCGCTGGCTCGGCGGCGCTCTGGCCGCGACGTTCGTCAGCCACCTGGCCCAGCCGTTCGTCGTCGCCGCGGTCCTCTGCGTCGTCGCCGCCGGACTGCTGACGCTCAACCGGACGGACACAAGGGACGTTCCGTCCGAAGCTGTCCTCGCGGGTGAACAACTTGTGGGTTAACAAAGCATGAACGGAAGCCTACGGTCGGTGCTGGTTCCCGCACCGACCGTAGGAGGCCACCACCATGATCCCTCTGCCACTCGTCAACCACCGCGTCGGCAGAGCAGCGGTGACATGCGAGTACCGCTGCGGGGACGCGTGCTTCCACGAGGTTCCGAACACCTCGGACAACCCCTACTTCGGCGATCTGATCAGCCGCCGCACCGCGCTCAAGGCCGGTGCCGTGGTCGCCGCCGCCGCGACGGTCGCACTGCCCACGACCGCTGCTGCCGCCGCCGAGCCCGAGACCCAGGGGCATCGCCCGCCGAAGGGACTCGACTTCAAGCCCGTCGAGATCAACACCAAGGACGAGGTCGTCGTCCCCGAGGGGTACGAGCAGGGCATCGTGATCCGCTGGGGCGACCCGCTGTTCCCCGGTGTCCCCGAGTTCGACTTCGACGACCAGACCGCGGCCAAGCAGGAGAAGCAGTTCGGCTTCAACTGCGACTTCGCCGCCATCCTGCCGCTGGACCCGTTGGAACTGACGGGAATCATGGTCACCAACCACGAGTACACCAGCGAGCCGTTCATGTTCCGCGGCTACGACCCGAACAACCCCACCGAGGAACAGGTGAAGATCGCCTGGGCCGCGCACGGGCTGTCCGTCTTCATGATCAAGCGTTCGCTGTTCTCCGGCCACTACAAGGCGAAGTTCAGCAAGTACAACCGCCGCATCACCCTGCACACGCCGTTCGAGGTGCGCGGCCCTGCCGCGGGCAGCGACCTGCTGAAGACCTCCGCCGACCCCACCGGCAAGAAGGTCTTGGGCACGATCAACAACTGCGCGGGCGGCGTCACGCCGTGGGGCACGATCCTGTCCGGCGAGGAGAACTTCAACCAGTACTTCGGCAACGCCGCCGGTCGCAACGACCCGAGGCTCACGAGGTACGGCGTCACCGGCACCGCGACCACCCGCAAGTGGGAGCGCTTCGACAAGCGCTGGGACCTCGCACAGGAACCCAACGAGGTCAACAGGTTCGGCTGGGTCATCGAGCTCGACCCGAACGACCCGGACTCCACGCCGATCAAGCACACGCACCTCGGCCGGTTCAAGCACGAGACCGCGAACATCCGGATCGCCGACGACGGGCGGGTGGTCGCGTACTCGGGTGACGACGAGCGGTTCGAGTACATCTACAAGTTCATCTCCACCGGCAAGATGAAGCGCGGCAACAGCAAGGCCGCGCGCCGGCACAACATGACGCTGCTCGACGACGGCACGCTCTACGTGGCCCGCTTCAAGGGCGACAGCCCCGCCTCCGAGATCGACGGCACCGGAAAGCTGCCCAGCGACGGCAGGTTCGACGGCACCGGCGAGTGGATCCCGCTGGCGGCGGGCAACAAGTCCTTCGTGCCGGGTATGACCGCCGAGGAGGTGTACGTCTTCACGCGCATCGCGGCGGACAAGGTCGGCGCGACGAAGATGGACCGCCCCGAGGACATCGAGTGCCACCCGCGCACCGGCACGGTCTACTGCGCGCTCAGCAACAACGTCGAACGCGGCGTCACCCCGGGCAAGGAAGGCGCGACCGAGCCGAACCCGCGGATCAACAACCGGCACGGGCAGGTGCTGGAGCTGACCGAACGCAGGGGCGACGCGCTCGCGCTGACGTTCAACTGGGGCCTGTTCCTGGTCTGCGGCTTCCCGGAGGACCCGAACACCTACTTCGGCGGCTACGACAAGTCGCAGGTCAGCCCGATCTCCAGTCCGGACAACGTGGCGTTCGACCGGCACGGCAACCTGTGGATCTCCACCGATGCGGACGGCAAGCTCGACGGGTTGAACGACGGCCTCTACGGCGTGCCGCTGGAAGGCCCGGAACGCGGCCACCTCAAGCTGTTCCTCACGGTGCCGCGCGGTGGTGAGACGTGCGGGCCGGTGATCGGCGAGCGGGTGATCACGGTGTGCGTCCAGCACCCCGGCGAGGTGGACGGCGCGAACGCCGACAAGCCCGTCTCGAACTGGCCGGACCGGGGTACCTCGCGGCCGCGTCCGTCGGTCGTCGCGGTGTGGCGCAAGGGCCGTCGTCAGCTGGGTGAAATCGGTTGATCACCCTGCGTGCTGTGATCGTTCGGGCGTAGTACGAGTTCGCCCGCCGTTCACCTTCTGGACGGCTGGCGAACTCGTTCGGCTCTTAGGTTCGGCCAGTTCCCACACTGACCGATCTCGGAGGCCTGCGTGTCCTCACCCACCGATCGGGGCCGTCGCCTGCTGCCCCTGCTCCCGACCAACCACCCGCTCGGGCGCCAGGCCGTCACCTGCGAGTTCCGCTGCGGCAACGCCTGTGCCCACGAGGCGCCCAACACGACGCGGAACGCGTACTTCGGTGACGTCGTCAAGGAGGTCGTGAGCCGCCGCGGCATGCTCAAGGCCGGTGCGGTCGTCGCGGCCGCCGGCGCCGGTGCGCTCGCGTTCTCCGGTGCGGCCGCTGCCGCCCCGGCGCACGCCGACCTCGACGTCGACCTGAAGTTCGGCGGCGGCAACAACAACGACGGTCTGAACTTCGAGCCGGTGCAGCCCAACACCCTCGACCAGGTCGCGGTGCCGAAGGGTTTCCAGCAGGACGTCGTCATCCGCTGGGGTGACGCGGTGCTGCCCGACGCGCCGAAGTTCGACTTCGACAACCAGACGCCCGAGGCGCAGGCCAAGCAGTTCGGTTTCAACAACGACTTCTGCGGCCTCGTCCCGGTGCCGGGCTCCTGGGACAGCTGGCTCATGGTGAGCAACCACGAGTACTCGTCCGAGTCCTTCATGTTCAAGGACTGGGCGGCGGACAAGGTCACCGAGCGCCACGCCAAGATCGCGTGGGCCGCTCACGGCATGTCGGTCGTGATGGTCGACCGCGAGCACCGCACCGGCAAGCTCGTCGTCTGCAAGGACGACATGAAGAAGTACAACCGCCGGATCACGGCCACCACGCCGTTCGAGGTGCGTGGTCCCGCCGCGGGGTCGAAGCACCTCAAGACCTCCGCCGACCCGTCCGGCAAGACGGTCCTGGGCACGCTGAACAACTGCGCCGGTGGCGTCACGCCGTGGGGCACGATCCTGTCCGGCGAGGAGAACTTCAACCAGTACTTCGCCAACGCGAACCAGGTCGCCGACCCGGACACGAAGGCCAAGCTCGCCCGCTACGGCATGAGCGGTGGCGCGACAACGCGCCAGTGGGAGAAGTTCGACAAGCGCTTCGACCTGGCCCAGGAGCCGAACGAGGCCAACCGCTTCGGCTGGATCGTCGAGATCGACCCGCTCGACCCCAGGTCGACGCCGGTCAAGCACACCGCGCTCGGCCGCTTCAAGCACGAGGGCGCGAACGTCATCGTCGCCAAGGACGGCCGTGTGGTCGCGTACATGGGCGACGACGAGCGCTTCGACTACATGTACAAGTTCGTCACGGACGAGCGCATGCAGAAGGGCGACTCGAAGCGCGCCCGCGAGCACAACAAGAAGCTGCTGGACAAGGGCACGCTCTACGTCGCCAAGTTCACCGGTGACAGCCCGGCCGCCGAGATCGTCGGCGACGGCACGCTGCCCAAGGACGGCGAGTTCGACGGCTCGGGCGAGTGGATCGCCCTGGCGCACAACGACAAGTCGTTCGTGCCGGGCTTCACCGCCGAGGAGGTCTACGTCTTCACGCGCCTGGCCGCGGACAAGATGGGCGCCACGAAGATGGACCGCCCCGAGGACGTCGAGCCCTCGACGCACAACCGCCGGATCTACGCCGCGCTGACCAACAACACCGACCGCGGCAAGGCGGGCAAGGAAGGCCCGACCGAGATCAACCCGCGCAACGGCAACAGGCACGGCCACGTGTTGGAGATCGAGGAGCGCCGCAGCGACAACACGGCGCTGACGTTCTCCTGGAAGCTGCTGCTGGTCTGCGGTGACCCGTTGGACCCCGGCACGTACTTCGGCGGCTTCGACAAGTCCCAGGTCAGCCCGATCTCCTGCCCGGACAACGTCGCGTTCGACACGCACGGCAACCTGTGGATCTCCACGGACGGCAACGCCTTGGGCTCCAACGACGGCCTGTTCGCGGTGCCCGTCTCCGGCAAGCGCCGCGGCCAGGTGAAGCAGTTCCTCACCGTGCCCCTGGGTGCGGAGACCTGCGGCCCGGTCATCACCGAGGACTTCGTGCTGGTGTCCGTGCAGCACCCCGGCGAGATCGACGGCGCCTCGGCCAACAACCCGCTGTCGCACTGGCCGGACGGTGGCACCTCGCAGCCACGTCCGTCCGTCGCGGTGGTGTGGCGCAAGGACCGTCGCAAGATCTGCGACTGATCGTGTGCCCTGGCTCACTCTGATCTTGTGAACCGGTGCGGCCACCCGTCCGTGTGATGGGTGGCTGCACCGCGGACAGCCAAGGGAAAGTCCACTTTGGCCGTCCACTTTGGAGTTAGTCGTGAATGTTCGTCTTGTTGCCGGTGTTGCCGCTCTTCTGGGCCTTGCTGCGTGTGGCACCTCCACCGCCGGCACCCCAACGCCCACTCCCGTCGCTCAGGCGGAGAACGTTCCCGTCGCGGCGGCCGTCCAGGTCCCGGCAGGCCAGAAGCTGGTCGGCGAATACCGGGCCGCGGGCGTCCAGACGTACTCCTGCACGGGCAACGCGTGGAAGGCTCTGGAGCCCACCGCGACGCTCGTGGACAAGAGCGACAAGCCGATCATCATCCACTCCCGCGGCCCCGTCTGGATCTCCACCGTGGACGGCAGCGCGGTCGAGGCGGCTCCGGTCGACGGAGCCAAGAACGACGTCAAGGGCGCCGTTCCCGAGCTCCTGCTGAAGACCAGGACGGCACGCGGCGACGGCCTGTTCGGCAAGGTCACCTACGTCCAGCGCCTCGCGACCGAGGGTGGCGTCGCCCCGTCCGGCGGCTGCAAGGCCGGCGAGCAGACGTCCGTTCCGTACAAGGCCCTCTACACCTTCTACGCGGCCGCCAACTGAGACGGTACTGAACCGGTCCGATAATGGGTCCGTACGACCTGAAGTGATGAAACGTGCTGGCTTAGTCCTGGTCTCATCAACTCTTCTGGGCATCCTCGCGGGAGGCATCGGCTCCACCGCCGCTCCGACCCCGGAAGCCATGAACGGATCTGACGCGAGGGTCGCACCCGCTGTTCAGGTCCCGTCCGGCAACAAGCTCGTCGCCAAGCTGTACGCCAAGGGCGTGCAGACCTACACCTGCACGGCCGGAGCGTGGAAGGGCCTGGAACCCGCCGCAACGCTGGCGGACCGGCTCGGCAGGGCGGTCGGACTGCACTCGCGCGGTCCGGTCTGGGTCTCCACCGTCGACGGCAGCGCGGTCGAGGCCGCCCCGGTCGACGGCGCTCGCAACGATGTCCCCGGAGCCGTTCCGGAACTCCTGCTGAAGGCCAAGTCGACCAGGGGCGAAGGAACGTTCGCCGGCGTCAGCTACGTGCAGCGCCTCAACACCAAGGGCGGTGTCGCACCCGCCGGCAGCTGCACCGAGGGCGCACAGACCTCCGTCCGCTACGAAGCCCTCTACACCTTCTCCGTTCCCGCCCTCTGAACGAGCGCGACCACCGCTGCCGTGATCATCGTGATGCCGACGACCCAGAGGCCGGTCTTCTGGGTCCCGGTGATGTCACGCAGCCAGCCGGTCACGTAGGGCGCCGCGAAACCGCTCACGTTGCCCAATGAGTTGATCATCGCGATCCCGCCCGCCGCGGCCGCACCGCCGAGAAAACTCGTGGGCAGCGCCCAGAACGTGGGCAGGGCGGCGCAGACACCGATGGCGCAGACCGAGACGGCGACCATCGCCGCGACGGGGTTGTCGAGGTAGAGCGCCACCGGAATCGCCGCACCACCCAGCAACATCGGCGCGGCGACGTGCCACTTCCGTTCTCCGGTGCGGTCGCCGTGCCTGGCCCACAGGATCATGGCGACCGCGCCGAGGACGTACGGGATCGCGTTGATCAGCCCGCGCTCGACGATCCCGGCTCCGGGAGCCAGCCCCTTGATGATGGTCGGCAGGAAGAACCCCAGCGTGTAAAGCCCGTAGACGATCCCGAAGTACACGAAGCTCAGCGCCAGGATCCGGGGATGCGTAAGGGCTTTCTTCAACGGCCAGTGCTCCTCGGCGGGTTCCTCCGGGGCGTCCTCGGGCTTGTCCGGCAGCCAGAACCACGTCACGAACGCCAGCGCGATCGCCGGCAGGCCCTCGATGAGGAACATCGTGCGCCAGTCCGTCCACTGGATCAGCAACGCGCTGAACGTGGACCCGAGCGCCGTCGAGATCGGCACCGCCACCATGAACAGCGCGACGATCCGCGCCCGGTCCTTCTGCGGGTAGAAGTACGTCAGGTACAGGATGATCCCGGGGAAGAACCCTGCCTCGGCCACACCGAGCAGGAACCGCAGCACGACCAGCACGGTCCCGTTGGGCACGAACGCCATGGCCGTGGCGACGATCCCCCAGCTGACCATGATCCGCGCGATCCACCTGCGCGCCCCGAACCTGTGCAGGGCCAGGTTGCTCGGCACCTCGAGGAGCAGGTAGCCGATGAAGAACACGCCGGACGCGAACCCGAACACCGTCGCCGAGAGCTGGAGCTCCTCCGACATGCCGTTCGGCCCGGCGAACCCGATGTTGACCCGGTCCAGGTAGTTGATGAAGTAGAGCAGGCACAGGTACGGCAGGATCAACTTCCTGGGCACTATGGTCCCCCCATGAGTGATCGTCCGGTCGCCCTCGTCACCGGGGCATCCAGCGGAATCGGCTCGGCCATCGCCAGAAGTCTGGCCTCGACCCACGACCTGCTGCTAGGCGGACGCGACGAGACGTCGTTGTCCCTGCTGGCCGCCGAGCTCCCACGCGCGCAGGCCTGGCCGTTCGACCTGACGAACGTCGCCGGCGCGGACCTGGCCGCCGTCTCACGCCTCGACGTGATCGTCCACAGCGCCGGCATCGCCCTGCTCGGCCCGCTGGCCGAGGCCTCCCTGGACGACTGGCGCCGCACGTTCGACGTGAACGTCTTCGCGGTCGCCGAACTGACCAACCTCGTCCTGCCGCAGCTGCGCGCGGCCTCCGGCCACGTGGTGCTCATCAACTCCGGCGCCGGTCTCAACGCCAACCCCGGCTGGGGCGTATACGCGGCGTCGAAGTTCGCTCTGCGCGCCTACGCCGACGCCCTGCGCGGCGACGAGCCGTCGTTGCGGGTGACCACGGTCTACCCCGGCCGCACCGCGACGCCGATGCAGGAGGACGTGCGGCGCCAGGAGGGCGGCGAGTACGACCCGTCGAAGTACATCGACCCGGCCTCGGTGGGACGGGCGGTGGCGTCGGCCGTGCTGGCGACGCCCGACGCCCACATCACCGAGATCAACGTGCGGTCCCGGCCCCACTAGCGCCAGCCCGGCCCAAGGCGCCCCACGACCTGCTTAGGTGCAGGAATGACGGAGGACGGGTTCGTCGAAGTACACGGGGCCAACCGGGGCAACAACGTGTTCCTGCACCTCTTCGCCGTGGCGTTGATGGTCACCGGACCGATCGTCTACGCGGCCAACGACGGCGGCGCCGTCGGCATCGTGCTCACCGTGGTGCTGCTGCCGCTGGGCATCGCCGTGTGGCGTGGTGTCGCGCGCGCCAAGCGGCGGCTGCTGCGCCTGGACGAGGTGGGTCTGCCCGCGACCGCCGTGGTCCTGTCCATGGAGCCGATCAGCGAGGACGCCACGGTCCGCGTCCGGCTCCTGATCAAGGGCCCGGACGTGCCCGAGTTCGTGGCCGAGCACGACGCCAGGTACGACCCCGGCCTGAGGCCGGGGAACAAGCTCGTCGCGGTGGTCGACCCGGACGACCACCACGACTTCGAACTGGACTACTAGTAGAGCGTCGCGGCTTAGCTGTGCTGCGTTGAGTCGCGCACGGGGCTGGGCGGCCTGGTCGGTCGTTACCGAAGCCCGGATGGTCGCGCGCTCACGCACGTCGCCGCCGAGTTGGCGGCAGAAAACTGCCGGCGCAAACGTTTGCTGATCACCCCAACTACCGCCAACCGCGCAGGTGACAGCCATGAGAGCGCGATCTTCATGATCGAAAATCAGCAACCTGCCGCCATCGCTATCCCAAGAGATAGCCGCGACGCTCTACTAGGGAACGCCGACCGGACCGATCACCTGGTCGAGGTGCGGAGACGCAGCAGCAGTTGTCCACAGGCTTGTCAACAGAATGTGGCTAGAGGTTGACGCTCCGCAGTCGGCGTGCGACCGTGGCGACTCCGGCCTGCGCCTCGTGCCGGTCCACCCGTGTGGACTCCCCACCTGCGACGACGTGGTCGCCGGCGACCCACACGTCGGTGACCCGGCGCGACCCGGACCCCCACACGAGGTTCGCCAGCAGCTGCGCGTCCGGCGCGTCCAGGCCGGGCGCGAACGCGGGGTCGTCGGCGGCGATGTGCACGACATCGCCCCAGCGCCCGGCCTCCAGCGAGCCGATGTCGTCGCGGCCGAGCGCGTCGGCCCCGCCGCGAGTGGCCATCAGCAGTGCCTGCGCGGCCCCGAGCACCGTCGCGTCCATCTTCGAGACGCGCGCGAACAGCCCGGCCAGTCGTGCCTCTTCGAACAGGTCCAGGTCGTCGTTCGACGCCGGCCCGTCCGTTCCCAGTCCGACGGAGACCCCGGCGGCCAGCATCTCCGGCACCCGCGCGATCCCCGAGGCGAGCTTCGCGTTCGACCCGGGGCAGTGCGCCACACCGACACCGAACGACGCGTACAGCGCGATGTCGTCGTCGGAGAGGTGAACGGAGTGCGCGGACAGCACGCGCCCGCCCAGCACGTCCGAGGCCTTCATCAACGCCGGCACCGAACCGAACTCGGCCCGCGCGGCCTCGTCCTCGAACGGCGACTCGGCCACGTGCACCATGAACAACGCGCCTCGCGCCCGAGCCTCGGCCGCGATCGACGAGAGCTGAGGAGCCGACAGCGTGTAGGCGGAGTGCGGCCCGTAGGCCAGCTCGACCCGCTCACCAGGCCCGAACCGCAGTCCGTCGGCGTCGATCCACGCGGAGATCTCACCGGTCAGCGCCTTCCAGTCCATCCCGGGCACGTCGAGGATCGCCCCGCCGAAGACCACCCGTGATCCGGCCGCCAGCACCGAGGACACCAGCTCGGGGCCGTGGAAGTACATCTCGGCGGACGTGGTGACGCCGTGCCGCAGCATCTCGACGGCGCCGAGCAGCATGCCGGTGCCGACGTCCTGAGCGGTCATCCGCGCCTCGTTCGGCCAGATCTGCTCCTGCAGCCACCGCAGCAGCGGCAGGTCCGAGCCCAGGCCGCGCAGCACCGTCATCGGGCTGTGCGCGTGGGTGTTGATCAGGCCGGGCAGCAGGATGCCGGTCAGCGAGCGGACCTCGCCGTCGAAGGCGGGGGCATCGGAGAGGGCACCCACGTAGGTGATCCGGCCGTCGACGACGTCCACGACCGCGTCGCGCAACACGGCGCAGGACGGGTCGCAGGGCAGAACCACCGGGGCGTGCAGACGCAATGACATGGGACGAATCCTGCCATTGTGACGCCGATCACGATCATGCATACATCCGGAGGCCAGGGGCATCCTCGCTGTGTCGGGCGCGGGCCGACCCCCAGGGTCCGCCCCGGCCTAAAACTTCTCCCCGACCAAGGGGCCCGTCACGCGTGATGCGACGGGCCCTTTGTGCATCCAGAGCAACCACGGGCAGGACAGGGGCGTCTCAAGATCATGTCGAAGAAGCCGTGCACGTCCAGTGGACAGTTCCGCCGCGCGCAGAAGCCCGCCACCCCCAAGCCGCCGACCCGTCGCTGAGTTGGCATGATCACACTCCACGACCGGGCGTGATCATGCGGAGGCAGCCAGTGGCCGACATCGACCCTCAGAACGACGACCAGCAGAGCGATGTCGAGATGACTCAGGAGTTCGAAGTCATTCGCGACGACATGTGAGCTAGCTGATCGGCAGATCGGCGCGGACCGTCCACCCAGTCGGTTCGCGTCGGCCTGCGGAGAAGGTGCCGCCCAGCAGTTCCGCGCGCTCGCGCATGCCGACGAGCCCGTAGCCTCCGGATCCGCCCACGGGCACACCCGACGCCACGCCGTCGTCGACCACGTTCAGGTGCAGCACACCGTCACTTGAGGACAGTGAGAGGTCCACAGAGGACACGGCTGCCGCGTGCTTCTGGGTGTTCGTCAACGATTCCTGCACCAGCCGCAGCACCGACCGCGCCAGCTCCTGCGGCACGGCGTCCTGCAGGTCGAACGAGAGCCGCACCGGGAGCCCGGACTCCTCCGCCAGCGACCGCACGTCGTCCACGAGGGACGAAGACGCGGCCGGTGTGGAGGACTCGCCGTCCCGCAACGTCCCGACCAGCCGCCGCATCGCGGTCAGCGCCTCGTGGCCGGACGCCTCGATGGTCGGCAGCACCTGCTCGGCGGCTGCGCGGTTGATCTGCCCTGCCTGCGCGTGCACGACGATCGCGGTCACGTAGTGCGCCACCACGTCGTGCAGTTCGCGGGCGAGCGCCAGCCGTTCGGAGTTCTGGGCCGCCGCAACGGAAGCAGCCAGCTGAGACGTGCGTTCGTTGTCACGGGCCCGGAAGTACAGGCCGGTCCCCACCGCGATCACGAACATGAGGACCGCGCCGAACAGGTAGCTGCCCGGGTCGGGTTCGTAGGTCTGGTAGTCCCGTGGCGCCACGACCGGATAGCCGATGACCTCCGCGGCCACCATCGCCGCGAGGACGATCGCGGTGCCCGACACCGCGTACCAGCGCGGTGCCTCGCGCACGACGATCGCGATGGTCGCCATGGCCGCACCCGTCACGGAGATCGACGCACCGCTGATGAAGAAGTGCGGCTGCATGGACAGGTCGAAGAACCGCAGGTAGACGGCGGTGAAGACGATCGCCGCGGCGAGGGCCAGGGTCGCGTCGAAGGGACGCCGGGGCGCCAGCACGGCGATCGCGCAGATCACCGCGACACCGGGGGCCTGCCACCAGGGGTTCGTGTAGTCGGCGGTGAACAGCTCCAAGCCCGAGATGAAGGCCAGTGAGAGCGCCAGCGGCCACTGGCGTTTGGCGAGCAACCGCCAGTTCAGTTCCTTGCTCTCCACCCGACACACGGTAAAGCCGGAAGGCTGATACCGCGTCCGACCGGGGTCTACCGAAGGGTCAGCCATAAGGCTGACTGGGCGACCTGCGGAAATACCCTCACGGCGGATGCCGGATCACGCCGCGGTCACGGACTCTGGAGGAGCGAAGTCGAGGAGTCGGAGGACGCCATGTTGTCAGTTGTGTTCACTTGGGCCGCCGCTGTGGTCGGCCTGTTGGTCCTCGCGCTCATGGCACTCTCGGGCGTGATGATCGACTCGAAGCACTAGGTCCCGGCCCCAGCGTGTGATGGGGAAGTCAGACGCTCGTCAGGGAATGTTGCTGGCGGAGGAGTTCCGCCAGCCTGCTCGTCGGTTGAGGACGGGTCTCGTCCAACGCGGCCGTGAAGCGCGCCGGAGAACCGTTCCGTGCGCGCGCCGCGGCTGCGGTGTCGAGCCGGAACGCGGGGCGCGCGGCCGAAGGCCGTTGGCGGGAACGCAGCCAGGCTAGGCGGTGCAACGCTTCCGCGTGGTGGTCGGTGATGGTGACGGCCGCCTTGTCGAACGAGTGCAGCACTGCAGCGTTCAGGTGAACGGTCGCGAAGTCCCGCCACAGCGTGCGTTCGGACGAAGTGTCCAAACCCAACGCATCGGCGACCTCACGCGCCACACCGTAAGCACCTTCCTCGGCCAGTGACCGCGTGCCGATCTCGGCGCCGACGAACCACGAGTTGAACGGCGCGGCTGGGTAGTGCACGCCACCGATCGACAGCCGCATGTTCGAGATGACCGGAACCGCGTGCCAGCGCAGGCCCATCTCCCCGAACCACGGCAGAGTCGGGTGCTCCAAAGGAACTTCGTGCACGATCTCGGACGGCAGCGTGAACAGCCGCGGCCCCTCGTGCTGCGTCTCCACCACCAACGGCAGCAGGTCGAAGCGTGAACGCCGCACCGGCGGACGCCAGCCCATGCCCTGCATGGTCTCGGTGAACTGGGTGTACCGGCGGTCCCCCATGCCGTCGGCGTACCCGGCGTACCGGATCAGCTGCTCGTTCCAGATCACCGGCCCGGGTGAGCCGGGCGCGTCCGGCGCGAAAACCGTTACCAGTGGCCGGATCTCGCCACCGTTGGTCGCGAGCCGCAGGTGTTCGACGCACTCGCCGGCGACAGCGGCGGCGTTGCGGTAGCCGCGCAGATCGCGGACTTTCAAGCGGCGCCAAGGCACACCTGAGGTGCACCAGCCGCTGTCTCGCAACGCGATCCGCGCGCCGTACGCGAGTTCGTTGGTGGTGTGGCGGTAGGTTCCGGTCTCGGCGATCTCGGCGCGCACCTGGGCGATGCGGGCGGACAGCGAGCCTGCGTCGGAGTGCGCCGCGTGGAACATGCGGACGAACTCCTCCGCGACGGGGAGGACGTCGGGGGTCACGGAGCGAGACGCTAAGCCCGGAACAGCCTCACGCGTCACTGCCACTCGGGGCATTTCGGGTGATCAACACCGGCCACTCCAACGAGTGAAGATTAGACCCAGGGTGCTCACCCGATCGGCTTGAGACCTCGATCAGGTGAGGTCGTTCCGCCGGAACATCAGGTCGTGCGAGACACGATCTTCGTTCACCGCACGCTGCTCGAACTTCGTGACGGGCCGCCAGTCCGGCCGCGGCGCCCAGCCGTCGTGCACGTTGGTCAGCAGCCGCTCGCCGGAACAGACCTCCAGCATCTGCTCGGCGTAGTGCTCCCAGTCCGTAGCGAGGTGCAGCACGCCACCGGGCTCCAGCCGGGACGCCAGCAGCGCCACGAACTCCGGCTGCACGAGCCGGCGCTTGTGGTGCTTCTTCTTCGGCCACGGGTCCGGGAAGAAGATCCGCACGCCGTGCAGCGACGCGGGTGCGATGTGGTCGGTCAGCAGGTCGACGGCGTCACCGCGCAGCACGCGCAGGTTGTCGAGCCCGCCGAGGTGCTCGGCGCGCAGCAGCAGCTGGGCGAGTCCCGGCTTGTAGACCTCGACGGCGACGTAGTTGAGCTCGGGCGCGGCGGCCACGAGCTGGGAGGTGGTCTCGCCCATGCCGGAACCGATCTCCAGCAGCACGGGCGCGGAACGGCCGAACCACGAGTCGAAGTCCAGGGGCCCCTCGGGCAACGACTTGACGTCGTTGCCCATCTTCTCCCAGTACGTGTCCCAGGCACGTTCCTGTCCCACGGTCATGCGCTCGCCGCGCTGGACGAAGCTGACGATGGAACGGGGGAACTCAGGCCTGGTCACGACGGGACATTCTAGGCAATGAGTTCGATGTCCTCGATCTGAGCACGCAGGTCAGCAACGGTGAAGTCGATCGCCTGGGGCTGGCCCGCCCCGCGATGGGCGGGAACGAGGTGCACGAACCCGCGGTGCGAGTCGGTGAACTGCACGGTTGTCGGGGTGGCAGGCCCGTAGACACCGCTCTCGGACGGCACGTACTCCCAGTACCCGACCTCGCCGAGGTCCACCCAGGGCACGAACACCCAGCCGGGGCGTGCGGAGAGCAGTTCGCTCACCGCGTCCTCGACGGCATGACCTTCGGCTCGGGAACGCAGCCGCCCCCGGTCCAGCGCGCGCAGCCACCACGGCGCGGGCGCGTTCTCGACGTCCCGCACGGAGCGGTACATCGTCAGGACTTCGCTTTCCGGGGCGCGGTTCACCCAGGAACGGCGCGCGTCTGCAGGGGTGAGGGCGATTTCGGCAGGGTTGGGGGCTTCGAGAGCACTGGACCACTCGAGGCCGAGCATTGCTTCCACACGGACCACTGGCCACCTCCGCAGCGGGGATAACCCCATTGAACGTGAACTCAAACGCCGGTGATGTCCAGATTGCGGCTTTTCACGGCTTGTTAACAGCACCCTTACGCAACGTGTGATGCCAGGCACGTTGCGGTGCGAGGTGGAAACACGATGTAGCTCACGTGCACCTGCTCTCCGCGCTCGCCGTCGCGCTGCCGTTGCTGCTCGCCGGGCAGACGATCGAGGAGCAGGAGTGGCACCTCGACGCGCTGGACGTCTACTCGGCGCAGTCCCAGGCCCGCGGGGACGGCGTGGTCGTCGCGGTGATCGACTCCGGTGTCGACGCCAAGCACCCCGACCTCGCCGGACAGGTCCTGCCGGGAACGGGCTTCGGCCGCTCCAAGGGCACCGACGGCACGACCGACGCCGACGGCCACGGCACCGGGATGGCCGGGATCATCGCCGCGACCGGCAGGAACGGCGGGGCGCTCGGCATCGCGCCCGGCGCCAAGATCCTGCCGATCGCCAGTGCCGACGAGAAGGAGCAGTTCGGGCTCGAGGTCGTCGCCGACAGCATCAGGTGGGCAGCCGACCACGGCGCCAAGGTCGTCAACATGTCGCTGGGCTTCTCCAGTTCGATGACGCCGACGCTGGTCAAGGCCGTGAACTACGCGATCGAGAAGGACGTCGTCCTCGTCGCCGCCACCGGCAACGACGGCAAGGAGGTCTCCGCGCCCGCCAACATCAACGGCGTGATCGCGGTCGCGGGCACGAACAAGGACGGCAAGCCCTGGGCGTCGTCCAACGTCGGCGCGGACACGGTGCTCGCGGCTCCGGCGGCGGGCATCGTGACGATCGCGCCGCAGAGCGTCTACGCCAGTGGTTACGCCGAGATGGACGGCACGAGCGCGGCGTCGGCGATCGTGTCCGGCGTCGCCGCGCTCGTGCGCGCGAAGCACCCGGACATGGCGGCGAAGGACGTCGTCAACGCGCTGGTCAAGACCGCGACCGACCTGGCGGACCCCGGCCGGGACGCGGCGACCGGGTTCGGCATGGTCAACCCGATGGGCGCGCTCACCGCACAACTCCCACCGGTGGAACGCAATCCGCTGCTGCCGCCGGTGCCCTCCACCACGCGACCGACTCCGGCGCTCGCGGCCCAGCGTCCCCAGCAGCCGGTCGACGTGGAGGACCGGCTGCCGTTCGTCGCCGCCGTCGCGGGCGGCACCGCCGTGATGACGGGACTGCTGATCGCGTTGCCCGCCATCCGGTCACGGCGTCCCAAGCCCGTCAGTGCGCGTGATACTCCACCGACTCCTTGGTGAGCTGCATGAAGGCCTCCTCGAGCGAACCGCGCTGAGGGCTGAGCTCGTGCAGCACGATCTGGTTCTCCGCCGCGAGCTCACCGATCCGCTGCGCCGCGATCCCGTGCACCACCAGGCTTCCGCTCGCCGAGTCGTCGGTCACCGTCGCGTGCGCCGCGAGGATCTCGCGCAGCTTCGCGGCGTGCGGCGACCGCACCCGGACGGTGTCCTGGGTGGCGTCGGTGATGAACTGCTCGGTCGAGGTCTGCGCGATCAGCTGACCCTTGCCGATGACGATGAGGTCCTGGGCGGTCTGCGCCATCTCGGACAGCAGGTGGCTCGACACGAACACCGTGCGGCCCTCGTTCGCGAGCCGGTGCATGAACTGCCGGATCCAGAGGATGCCCTCGGGGTCGAGGCCGTTGACCGGCTCGTCGAACAGCAGCACCTCGGGGTCGCCGAGCAACGCGCCCGCGATGCCGAGCCGCTGCGACATGCCGAGCGAGAACCCGCCGGCGTTCTTGTGCGCGACCTCGGTGAGGCCGACGATCTCCAGCACTTCCTGCACCCGGCTGACCGGGATCTTGTTCGAGACGGCGAGCCACTTGAGGTGCGACCGCGCGGAACGGTTGGGGTGCACCCACTTCGCGTCGAGCAGCGCGCCGACCTTGCGCAACGGCTGCTTGAGCTGGGCGTAGTGCTTCCCGTCGATCGTGACGTCGCCGCCGGTGGGGGTGTCGAGGCCGAGGATCATCCTCATGGTCGTGGACTTGCCGGCGCCGTTCGGGCCGAGGAAGCCCGTGACGCGGCCTGGCCGGACGGTGAACGACAGGTCGTCGACGGCCTTCGTCCTGCCGTAGTGCTTCTGCAACCGCACTGCTTCGATCATGGCCTCTCCCGGTTCGCTCGACAGAACTGACAGGGACCTGGGTCATCCCCCGACGGATGACCCAGGTCCCTCTCCCCCTTCATTCGGAACAGGTCACGCGTCCCGCCGCTTCGCGACGATCAGTGCGACCACCAGCAGCGCCACCGCGATGCCGGCGAAGTAGCCGAGCGAACCCCACTGGCTCAGCTTGAAGTCGATGCCCATGCCGGCCTGTTCCGCCCCCGCGGCTTCAGGACCGTTCAGCATCAGGAAGTGGTTGGCGTTCTGGAACGGCAGCCACGCCTGGATCTTCACGCCGGCCTTCGGGATGATCCCGATCAGGCCTTCGAGCAGCATGTTCCAGACGAGCAGGATCGCCACGGCGCCGGCGGTCTGGCGGACCAGGATGCCGACCGCGATCGCGAGGATCGCGCCGATGCCGTAGAGCAGGCCGACGCCCGCGACGTGCCGCCACTCGGCGCCGGAGTTGATCGCGAGGTCCGAGGCGGGCGACAGCAGCTTCGCCATGCCGACCGAGCCGAAGGCGATGATCTCGCCGAGGACAGCGGCGATGAACGCCACCACGACGGTCTTGGCGACCAGCGCGGACGTCCGGTTCGGCACCGCGAGGAACGTGGCGCGGATCGTGCTGAAGCGGTACTCGGTCGTGACCGCGAGGGCCGCCATCACCAGCACGACGGACAGCGCGAGCTGGCTGCTGCCGAACTGCGTGACGCCGAGGGACAGCTGGCCGTTGTCGGTGGAGGCCGCGATGATCGCGGTGAGGCCGACACCCAGGACCAGGGCGAGCGCGCTGCACCAGTAGGGCGAGCGGGTCGAGAAGAGCTTGATTCTCTCAACTGCCAACAGGGTCATCAGACTCACTTCCCGATCTCTGCGTGGTACTCGACAGCATCGCCGGTCAGCTGCATGAACGCCTCTTCGAGCGAACCGCGCTGGGGGCTCAGCTCGTGCAGGACGACACCGTTGGCAGCAGCGATGTCACCGATCTGGTCACTGGTTGCACCCGATACGGACAACGCGCCGTCCGCACCGTCACGAACGGTGAAGCCCTTGTCGACGAGCAACGGGCCGAGCTTGGAGAGCTGAGGGCTGCGCACGAGGACGGTGTTACCCGTCGAGCTGTCGATGAACTCCTGCGTGCTGCTCTGCGTGATCAGCTTCCCCCGGCCGATCACGATGAGCTCGCTGGCCGTCAGGGCCATCTCCGACAGCAGGTGGCTCGACACCAGGACCGTGCGGCCCTCGGCGGCGAGGTTCTGCATGAACGTGCGGATCCAGAGGATGCCCTCCGGGTCGAGGCCGTTGACCGGCTCGTCGAACAGCAACACCTTCGGGTCGCCGAGCAGTGCCGCGGCGATCCCCAGCCGCTGCGACATGCCGAGCGAGAACCCACCGGCGTTCTTGCCGGCGACCTGCGTGAGACCGACGGCCTCCAGCACCTCGTCCACGCGGTTCTTCGGCAGGTTGTTGGACTTGGCGAGCCAGCGCAGGTGAGCGCGGGCGGAGCGGTTCGGGTGAACCCACTTGGCGTCGAGCAGCGCACCGACCGTCTGCAGTGGACGGTGCAGCTCGGTGTAGGGCTTGCCGTCGATCAGCACGCGGCCTGCCGTCGGACGGTCGAGCCCCAGGATCATGCGCATGGTGGTCGACTTGCCGGCGCCGTTCGGACCGAGGAATCCGGTCACCCGTCCAGGTTGGACGGTGAACGACAGGTCGTCGACCGCGACCGTCCTGCCGTATCTCTTGGTGAGGCCGATTGCCTCGATCATTGTCTGTCCCCTCTCGGTGATGGGATTACTTTGACGCTCCGAGGGGTCCTGCCACATCGGCCTGCGGTCTGCGGTCGCGTCAACTTCCGTCGACGGGTGCCGCTACCTCCGTCGTAGTTGAATGAGCCACATGGGATACACGGAAGCCCCGGACGGCTGGTGGCGCGAGTTCGTCCTGGCCACACCCGCCCGCACCGGCAAGCTCGCGGTCACCCGCAAGGACGGCTCACCGCACGTCGCCCCGGTCTGGGTGGACCTCGACGGCCCCGACGTCGTCTTCCTCACCGCACGGGACACGGTCAAGGGCAAGTCGATCCTGCGCGACGGCCGCGTGGCCCTGTGCTTCGACGACGAGACTCCGCCGTTCAACTTCGTGACGATCACCGGCCAGGCCGTCGTCGACGAGGACCCCGAGCAGCTCAAGTACTGGGCCGGCCGCACCGCGGCGCGCTACATGGGCGCCGGCCGCGCCGACGAGTACGCCGAGCGCAACGGCGTGCCCGGCGAGATGGTCGTGCGGGTCAAGGTCGACAAGGTCGTCGCCGTGCAGAACGTCTCCGACTAACCGGGGAAGAAGCGGTTGAGCACCTGGGCGGCGCCGTCCTCCAGCACGGTCGGCGCCACCTCGTCCGCCACCGCCTGCACGTGCGCCGGCGCCTGGCCCATCGCGACGCCGAGCCCCGCCCACTTCAGCATCTCGACGTCGTTGGACCCGTCGCCGATCGCGAGCGCGTCCGAGGCCTCGATGCCCAGCTGCGCAACGAGTTCGTCGAGCGCCGAGCCCTTCGAGACGTCCGGAGGCACTGCGGTCAGCCACGCCTCGGTGTGGTCGACGGACCATTCGATGCCGGGCAGCTCCAGCTCGCGAACGGCGAACGCCAGCTCGGCCGGCGTGTGGTCCAGCCAGCGCATGACCAGCCGGGAGGTGGGCACCGCCGCCATCTCCTCGAACGTCACCCGGGTCGTCACGCCCCACAGGTCGCCCGGCAGGAACTCGCCCAGCGACAGGTTGCCGACGCCGGTCTGCTCGACGGCGAACACGGCGCCGGGCAGCAGCGCCTGCAACGTCTTGACGGTCGGTCCGGGGTCGAACGTCACGCGCTTGGTCACCTCGTCCAGCGCCGGGTCCCACCACACCGCGCCGTTCGAGCAGAGGGCGTAGGAGGCGGGCAGTTGTGGGGCGACCGCGCCGATGCCGACGAGGCTGCGGCCGGTGCAGAGCACGACGACGGCACCGTGTTCGGTGGCGCGGGTGATGGCCGCTTTCACGGCGGGCGAGATGTCGTTCGAGCCGACAGCGGTCAGGGTTCCGTCGATGTCCAAGGCCACCAGACGCGGTCTCCAGTTCACGTGAAGCCACCCTACGGCGGTCATCGACCGGCGTGGACCGGAGTTCCCCGGTGACCCTTCAGTACCAAGTGCCCCAAGGTGTGCCGTAGGTCCGTGCCCGACTCGTGGCGCCACAATGAGTGACGCCGGCGCCGCAGGTGATCTGGGGGAAGGTGCGGAATGACGAAGCCGGATGGGTGGGAGTGGCTGAACGAGCTGCCCGACGAGTGGAGGCCGCCCCAGGAGTTGGAGGTGCCTACGAGTGATCCTGGCGCGAACCTGGCGATCAGGTTGCTGTCCGACGAGAGGCTCGGCCACGACGTTCGAGTGTTGCTCGGGCAGTGGATCGCCGAACGTTCCTTGTTGACGTTGTGGTTCATGGGCGACAGCGGCGGAGCTTGGGTGAACCTGCGGCGGGAGGCGGAGTTGGCCATCCTCGACAGCAATCATCAGCACGCCGTGTACGACGCCTGGATCAGTCGTTCCGGCTTGGCGGAGGCACTACAAGGGGCAGTCAGGGCACTCGCCACGGCCAGGGGCGCGGAACCCCAGTAACTGGTAGGGCCTATCCCAACGGTAGTTGTTGGTTGACCCACCAGACGCGGTCTCCAGTTCACGTGAGCCACCCTGTGCGAGAGTTAGTGAATTGTGGTTCACTAACGACGTGGCACGACCTCGCACCATCACCGACGAACGGATCCTGAACGCCGTCGCGGCCGTCATCGACCGGCGCGGACCGGAGTTCACCGTCGCGGACGTGGCGGCGGAGGCCGGGGTGTCGGTCGGGGCGGTGGCGAAGCGGTTCGGGTCCAAGAGCGGGCTGCTGCAGGCGCTCACCAGGGCGGGCACCGAGGAGGTCGTCCGCCGGATGCGTGAGGCCGGCACGGTCCGCGACGCGCTGCTGACCTGGTTCGACCGGCTCGCCGACCCGGTGGTCGCGACGAACAACCTGGCGCAGCTCGGGGTCGACCTGATCGACCCGGAACTGCGCGCGCTGCTGGCACGGCACTACGCGGTGCTGGAACAAGAACTGGAAGTCCTCTGCGCGGCCGAGGCGTTGCCGCCCAACGCGGCCCGCGTCCTCGCCGCGCTGGTCTACGGGATCTCGATGGACTGGTCGGTGCGGCCGCGCGGCGACCTGCTGGCACGCACGGCGGAGGACATCGATCTGGTGTTGGAAGGGATGCGCTGATGGCTACCTGGGCGGAGTTCGCGGCCGAACAGCCCGACATGGCCGCGTTCGTGCAGGGCAGGTTCGCCGCGGACCGGCACGCGTTGCTCGCGACGCTGCGCAAGGACGGCTCACCGCGAATCAGCGGTGTGGAACCGGACTTCGCCCGCGGCGAGCTGTGGGCGGGCATGATGCCGGACTCGTTGAAGTCGAAGGACCTGCGGCGCGACCCGAGGTTCGCGCTGCACTGCACCACCACGGTGGCCTCGATGACGGAGGCGGGCGACGCGAAGATCAGCGGCACCGCCGAGTTCTGGACGGACAAGGACACCTATCTGAAAGACCTGTTCGACCGCACGGGGTGGCAGCCGAAGCCGGAGGAGATCGACCTGTTCCGGTTCGACGTCACCGAGGTCGTGCAGCTCACCGTCGAGGGCGACGGAATGGTCGTCCTCTCCTGGCACGAGGGAAGGGGAACTCACCGTGTCAGCAAGAAATGATCCCGATCTGAGCGGGAAGGTCGCGGTCGTCACCGGCGCCACCCGCGGTGCGGGGCGGGCGATCGCCGTGGAGCTGGGGGCGGCGGGGGCGACGGTGTTCGTCGCCGGCCGGACCACGCGCACGCAGCAGTCCGAGGTCGGGCGGTCGGAGACGATCGAGGAGACCGCCGAGCTCGTGGACGCCGCCGGTGGCAAGGGGATCGCGGTCCGCTGCGACCTCACCAGTCCGTCCGATGTGGACGCTTTGGCCGCGAGGATCGACAAGCTCGACATCTTCATCGACAACGCGTGGGGCGGCGAGAACCTCGTCGAGTGGGGCAAGTTCTGGGAACACGACCTCGACAAGCAGCTGCGCATGTGGCGCAACGGTGTCGAGACGCACCTCGTGGCGTTGCACAAGCTCATGCCGATCCTGATCAGGTCCGACGACGGGCTCGTGGTCGAGGTGACCGACGGGGAGGACGGCGAGGCCTACTTCGTGAACCTCTCCTACGACGCGGTGAAGAGCTCGGTGCGCCGGTTCGGTGAGGTGCTGGCGAAGGACCTGAAGGACCACCCGAACGTGACGGCGGTCGCGGCCACGCCGGGGTTCCTGCGTTCCGAGCAGATGCTGGAGGGTTTCGGCGTCACCGAGGCGAACTGGCGCGACGCGATCGAGAAGGTGCCGGACTACGCGTTGTCCGAGACGCCGCACTACCTCGGCCGCGGTCTCGTGCACCTGGCGGCGGACGAGGACCGCAAGCGGTTCGCCGGGCAGTGCCTCTCGTCGTGGAAGCTCAAGCGCGAGTACGGGTTCACCGACCTCGACGGCTCGCAGCCCGACTGGGGCCGCTGGTACGACGAGGTCCTGAAGCCGCGGATGGCAGGGCAGACCGTGGACGCCGATCCGGAGAAATATCGCTAGGCGTCGCCGGGGCGGACGAGACCGGTCTCGTAGGCCAGCACCACGGCCTGCACCCGGTCTCGCAGCTCCAGCTTCGCGAGGATCCTGCCGACGTGCGTCTTCACCGTCGCCTCGGACAGGAACAGCTTGCGGGCGAGCTCGGTGTTCGACAGGCCCTTCGCGATCAGCACGAGCACCTCGCGCTCGCGTTCGGTCAGCACGTCGAGCACCGAGGCGTCCCGGAGCTCACCGCCGCCGTCACCGAGGAACCGGCTGAGCAACCGCTTGGTCACCGACGGCGAGACCACCGCGTCGCCGGAGGCCACCGCGCGCAGCGCCGACACGAGGTCGGACGGCGGGGTGTCCTTCAGCAGGAACCCGCTGGCGCCGTTGCGCAACGCCGACAGCGCGTACTCGTCCATGTCGAAGGTGGTCATGACCAGCACCTTCGCGGAGTCGGCCTCGGCGATGCGCTTGGTCGCCTCCACGCCGTCCATCACGGGCATGCGGACGTCCATCAGGACGACGTCGGGCCGCAGCTTCTCCGCCATCTGCACGGCGTCGAGGCCGTCGGCCGCCTCGCCGACCACGTCGATGTCCTCTTGCGCGCCCAGCACCATGCGGAAACCCATCCGCATCAGTTCCTGGTCGTCCACCAGCAGCACCCGAATCACTTGATCACCCTATGCGGCTAGCGGGAATGTCGCGCGCACGCGCCAGCCCCCACCGGGGTTGGGACCCGCCTCGAACTCCCCACCCAGCACCGCTGCCCTTTCCCTCATGCCGATCAGTCCGTTGCCGCCGGAGACCTTGACCACGTCGTGGGGCGTGCCGAACCCGTTGTCGGTCACTTCCAGCCGCAGTTCCTCGGGCGAGCGCGCCAGACGGACCAAAGCGGTGGTGCCTGCTCCGGCGTGCTTGATGATGTTCGTCAGAGCTTCCTGCACGATCCGGTACACGCTCAGGCCGACGCCCACGGGCAGGTCGTCCACGTCGCCGTTGATCTCCAGGCGCACCGGGACGCCGGCGGCCCTGGTGTTCTCGGCGAGTTCGACCACACCTCGCGCGTCGGGCTGCGGAGCCCACTGCGTCTCGGACTCCTCGCTGCGGAGAACGCCGAGCAGGCGGCGCATCTCGGTCAGTGCGAGGCGGCCGGTGTCGGCGATCGTGCGGACCGCGTTCTCGGCGACCTCCGGCTGGGACCTGATCGTGTACGCGGCGCCGTCGGCGTGGACGATCATCACGCTCACCGCGTGGGCGACGACGTCGTGCAGTTCGCGGGCGATCCGGGAACGCTCCTCGCCCACGGCGATCTTGGCCTGCTGGTCGCGTTCGGTTTCGAGCAGCACCAGGCGTTGCTCCATCTCTCGCTGGTAGGCACGGCGTGCGCCGATGAACTCGCCCATCGCCCAGCTGAAGCCGAAGATCACGAAGACCAGGAACACGAGGAACACGGCCTGGAGCTCGCCGACCTGGAAGATCGCCCAGAGCAGCGTGCCGGCGACCAGCCAGCCCAGGTAGATCAACGCCGTCTTGCGGTTCGTGTTCGCGACGAGCGTGTACAGCGCGATGGCCAGCGCGAAGTCGGACATGCGGACCGGGATGCCGTCGATGCCGCCGTGCGAGAAGAGCTGCAGGAACCCGCCCGCGAGGATCAGGTAGCTGGTGCCGAGCGGGTGGTGCCGGCGAAACGGCAGCGGTCCGAGCATCAGCAACGTCACCGCGAGGTAGGCGGAGAACGACACTCCCTGGTCGACCACTGTGACCGCGATGCCCATGTCGAAGAGCAGCAGAATCCCGGCGATCAGGGAGTCCCCGAACGCCGGATGAGCCTTCATCCACAGACTGAACCGCCGCACTGGACAAGGTTAGGTGCGGGCCGAACTTCCGCGCGTCGCGCCACGGGCTGACGCTGCGTACGACTTCAGTGTGAGTTATTGTGTCGAGGGGTTGATACAAAGTTCGGGGGTTCGCCATGTACGACGTTCTGTGGGCCGCTGGCGTCGGGTTGTTCCTGCTGGTCGCTCTGTGGCCGACGCAGTCGACGGGCAAGCGCCTGCTGAAGAGCTGGAAGGTGTCCGATCCGACGCCCGCGCAGGTCGACGACGCCATCCGGTACCTGAAGCGGCGGAGGTTGCTCTACCCGTGGCTCTTCGTCGGGATGTCGTTCGTGCCGTTCGCCAGCGGTCGTGGCCTCGGGTCGTTCGCCGCGGTCGTGCTCGGGGGCACCCTGCTGGCGGAGCTGATCGCGTTGTCACTTCCCCGCGAAGGCCGGCAGCGGGTGGCCACGCTCGCCCCGCGCGGCCTGTTCGACATCGGGTCGCAGTACGTGCTGATCGCGTACGCCGCGATCGTGCTGTTCGGGCTGGCCTGGTTGCTCGTGCGGCTCCAGATCGCGCAACTGCCCGTGTTCGTCGTGTCCGTCGCCGCGGTCGCGGTGGTCATGTGGGCGGCGGTCGCTCGCCCGGCGGACGGTGACGAGGAGGTCGACCGGGCGCTGCGCACCCGCAGCGTGCACGTGTCGGCGGGGATCGGGGCCGCGATGGTCGGCGCGCTCGCCGGCGGCCCGTTCCTGTTCGCCGGCATCGTCGCCTGGGTCCTGATGGCCAACACGAACGTCGTGTCCAAGAAGATTGCCTGGTGACCGCACCCCGCATCGTCGTCGACGTCGAGAACGGTGTCCCGCCGTGGCGCCAGGTCCGGGACCAGCTCATCCGGTTGATCAACGGTGGTGTGCTGCCGGTCGGGTCCCGGCTGCCGACGATCCGGCAGCTCGCCGCGGACCTCGGCCTCGCCGCCGGCACGGTCGCGCGGGCCTACCGGGAGCTGGAGACCAGCGGGGTGCTCACGACAGGACGAAGGCAGGGCACCGTCGTGGCTGCCCTGCCTTCGCATGCACCGGACCCGCTCTCCGCCGCCGCGGCGGAGTTCGTCGCCATCGCTCGGTCACTCGGCGCCAGCGAGGGGGAGGCGCTGAACGCCGTGCGAGCCCATTACTTGGGTGAGTAAGGCGACTCGATCTTGGGTGCGGGTCGCGGTTCGTTTATGTGAGCCTGACGTTCCTCGTGCCGTTCCTCGTAGATGCGGTGTTCCTCGGCCATCTGGTCAGCGAGTTGCTGTTGCATCTGGCGATCCCGAATCCTGGCCAGGATCGCCATCGTCGCGCCGTGGGCCAGTGCCAGTAGCAACAGCACGATGCCCAGCTTCACGACCACGTTCTTCACCGGGTCACCGGTGTCGACATTGATGATCGACACCAGCGCCAACAGGCCGAGCACGACGAGGTGGAACAGCACGGCCGTCAGCTTCATCATGCCGCCGACCTGCTCGTCGTCGTACGCAGCGCGCCTCAGGTATCCCTTGCCGCTGTGGTAGATCAGCTGGCCGTCGACCACGACCAGGACGATCCCCAGCACTAGGAACGTCACGTAGCTGTCACCCATGCGCTGTGGCTACCCGCGCACGGACGCACACAAACCGTGGCACGATCAGTGCCTGTGACGGCGTTGCAGGGACAACAACTGGCCGGACCGCTGTGCGCGGCGGTGGCCAACTTGTGCGTTGCCCTGCAACCGCAGGTCTCCCCGCAGACCGCCGCCGGATTCCAGGAAGTGCTGCGCCGTTTGCACGCGCCGCTGCAGGTCGCGGTCGCCGGCCGGATCAAGTCCGGCAAGTCGACGTTGGTGAACGCCCTGATCGGGCGCCGGGTCGCGCCCACCGACATCGGCGAGTGCACCCGCCTCGTCACGCGCTACCAGTACGGCACGGTCGACCGCATCGAAGTCGTGCTGCGAGACGGCCGACGGCAGGTGCTGCCGTTCGACGCGAACGGCATGATCCCCGCCTCCCTTGGCGTGGAAGGCATTTCGCACATCGAGGCGTACCTGACGAACGCCGTGCTGCGCGACATCACCGTCATCGACACACCGGGGCTCGGTTCGCTGGACTCGGCGTCGGTCGCGCGCACCGAGGAACTGCTGGATCCCGTGTCGCGCAACGCGGTCGCCGGTGCCGAGGCCGTTCTCTACGTCGTGACGCAGGGCGTGCGCGCGGACGACCATTCGACGCTGGCCGCGTTCACCGCCGCGACCGCCTCCCGCGAGGCGGGCCCGGTCAACGCCATCGCCGCGCTGAACAAGGTCGACGCCGTCGCGCCGGAGACCGTCGAGGGCTCGGAGGGCGACGTCTGGAAGGCCGCGCAGATCCTCGCGGCGAAGCAGGCCGAACTGCTCAGGCCGCGGGTCGCCGACGTGCTGCCGGTGATCAGCCTGCTCGCCGAGTCCGCGGAGACCGGGGAGTTCACGTCGGCCGACGCGGAGGCGCTGAGGGCGTTGGCGGCCCTCGACGCGGACACCCGCACGATGATGCTGATGTCCGGAGACCTCTTCACGTCGTGGGACTGCGACGTCGCCGCCGGTGTGCGCTCCCGGTTGCTGGAAAAGCTCGACCTCTACGGCATCGGCCAGGCGCTCCAGGCACTGGACGCCGAGCCCGCGCTGCCCGCCGGGGCGTTGCGGCGGGTGCTGTTCGACGCGTCCGGGTTCGCCGCGGTCCGGGGCCGGCTGGACGCGGTCTTCCGGGCTCGGTCCGACGGCATCAAGGCAGCGGCCGCGCTGGCCTCCGTCACGTCGCTGGCCTCGGGCGAACCGGGCGAACGGCAGCGCGTGCACGACGCGATCGAGGTGCTGCTGGCCCGTCCCGAGGCGCACCAGCTGCGGCTGCTGGAGGCGTTGACGCTGGTCTCGTCCGGCGCGGTCGCGCTGGCCCCGGACCTGACGGAGGAGGTGCTGCGCGTCGGGAGCACCCCGGACGTGGCCGCTCAGCTGGGCATGCCGGGCAGACCGGGCGCGGAACTGGTCGCGTTCGCGCTGGAACGGGCCGGGTGGTGGCGTTCGTTCGCCTCCTTCGGCGCGACTCCGGCGCAGGCTCGAGTGGCGCATGTCGTCCACCGGGCGTATTTCCTCATTTGGCAGCAACTACGTGCTGGGGGGCACCGATGAGCGTGAACGGAACCGAACCCGCCGATCTGGCGTCGGATGACGGTGTGGAGACCATTGCCGACGAGCTGCTCGACCAGGCGCTGGCCGAGCGCCGCGCGCTGGTCCAGCTGTGCCTGTACGCGCTGGACCGCGCCAGTGCGGGCGTGGTCGCACGCATCGAGGAAGGCCTGTCGTCCATAGGCGTCGTGGCGCTGCGGGTGGACGGTGAGCGGTTCGACCCGTCGCAGCACGAGGCCGGTGGCGCCGTGCCGACCGACGACCTGTCGTTGCAGGGCCTGGTCGCCGAGACCGAGGTGCCCGGCTTCTGCGACCGCGGCCGTCTCCTGCGGGCTCCGATCGTGACGGTCTACACGTCCCGATGAGCAACCTCTCGCAGACAGTCCGGCAGACACGCGAACGTCTCACCGCGCTCGTGCGCGAGCTCGACCCGTCGATGGCCGACTGGGTGACTCGTCGCGCGGCGCCCGAGGTGTCGTCGGTCGTCATCGTCGGTGAGACGAACCGCGGCAAGTCGTCACTGGTCAACGCCCTGCTGTCGGCTCCGGGTCTCTCGCCGGTCGACGCGGACGTGGCCACCTCCACCTACCTCGTCTTCCAGCACGGCCCGTCCTGGGCGGCCCGTGCCTGCTATCCCGGCCTGCTCGCGCCCGTCAGCTTCCCGCTGCCCGCGCTGATCAGCTGGGTCTCCGCCGCCCACGACCTGCCGGAGGGCGAGCTGCCCCCGCGTTACGTCGAGGTCGACGCCCCGATCCCGCTGCTGGAACGGATGTCCGTTGTGGACACCCCCGGCGTCGGCGGTCTGGAGTCGGTGCACGGCGAACTGGCGCTGGAGGCCGTCACGTCGGCCACCGCCCTGATCTTCGTCGTGGACGCCTCGTCGCCCTTCACCCGCGGTGAGCTGGACTTCCTCAAGCGCGTCGGCGACCGCGTCGAAACCGTCGTCTTCGCGCTGACCAAGACCGACCAGTACCGCGGCTGGCGCCAGGTCCTCGACGCGAACAAGGCGTTGCTGGCCCAGCACGCCCCGCGTTTCGCGGACGCCCCCTTCTACCCGGCGTCGTCGCGCATGTTCGGCATGGCCGCGCAGGCTCCGAACCCGGACGCGGCCTCGATGCTCCGCGAACGCTCCGGCATCTCCGCCCTGCAGACCGCCCTGCAGGAACTCGTCACGGGCCGCGCCGGCATGCTCGCCGAGGCCAACGCCCTGCGCGCGCTGTCGACCGTGCTGGCGGAGCTGGAAATCCGCCTCGAACACGAGAAGCGCGCTCTGTCCGTGGGCGAGGACGAGGCTGCAGTTCTCCGCGCCCGCCGCGAAGAACTGCAGACCGAACGCCGTTCCTCGACCCGCGGCTGGCAGGTCCGGTTGCGCGGCGAGGTCCAGCGAGCCCGCATCGAGAACTCCCACGAGATCTCCCGCCAGATGCGTGACCTGCAGACCTGGTACCGCCAGGCCATCGACGCGGCCGATCGCACCGCCCTGACCACGTTGCCGCAGCAGGTGGACACCGCACTGCAGGTCGTCTCCGGCCGCATCTCCACAGCTCTGTCCGTGCGTCTCTCGCACGTCACCGACGCCGTGCTCGCCACGCTGTTCAGCGCCGAGGAACTGACCATGATCCGCGGCCAGTTCGCCCGCGGCGAGCAACCGCCGGTCGTGTTGCGCCCCAAGGAAAAGCGCCCGCCGACCGCCGAGGACAAACTCCTCGTGTTCATGGGCGTCTCCGGCGGTCTGGGCGCGGGCAAGCTCGCCGTCATGCCGCTGGCCGGCCTCGGCATCGCCGCGCTGAACCCGATCGTCCTGCCCGTCACCATCGCCCTGGGCCTCGGCGCGGGCTGGTGGATGGCCCGCACCCGCACCCACACGGCCGAGAAGCAGCACGTGAAGCAATGGCTCTCCGACGCCATCGCCGACGCACGTTCCACAGTGGACCAGCTGGCCGCCGAGCAGCTGATCGAGGCCGAACAGGCCCTGTCGCTCGCGTTGGACGAGGCACTGGCCAAGCGCATCGAGGCCATCGAGGCCGAACTGCGCGAGGTCGACCGCGCGTTGCGGATGGAGGCAGGCGAACGTGGCCGCGAGCTGCAGGCCGTGACCAGGCAGCTCGCGGAGGTGGAGCAGGGACGCTCGAAGGCCGAGGAGCTACTGGGCCGGATCAGGTCCGTGCGAGACCGAGCCTAGGAACGCGAGCCACG
This sequence comes from Lentzea kristufekii, assembly GCF_033949925.1. Taxonomy (NCBI): domain Bacteria; kingdom Bacillati; phylum Actinomycetota; class Actinomycetes; order Pseudonocardiales; family Pseudonocardiaceae; genus Lentzea; species Lentzea kristufekii. Next base: position 225,674 of record NZ_JAXAVV010000003.1, on the reverse strand, counting down.
CCTTCGGCGACACCTCGAACCGCGGCCCGTCAGGATTCTTGGAATCCCGTACGCTGACAAAAGCGCTGGTGAGGAGCATTTCCACACACGCGTTGCTGTCGGCAGAGCTGCGGCTGCTCTTGACCCACCGGCTCAACTAAGAGCTCCTCGCCAGAAAGTTGATCATGGCCGCCCGGCTGGCCGATCGACCTAGCGCGATCTCTCTCACCCGTGCGAAGAGTTGGATCATAGTCTTGGTGTCTGCGGGCTGGTCGTAGTAGGTGGCAGGGCCGTACAGAGCAGAGGCGAAGGTGATCGGGTTCGCGTTCTTGAACCCCAGGGTCACCATGCCACCACCCAAAGCCGGGTTGTCGCCCGCCGTGAGCGGCACGATGCGGATGCTCAGGTGATCGTTCTGCTCGGCCAGCTGAAGCAGGTGCAACACCTGCTCGCGCATCACGGACGCGTCGCCGACGACCCTGAGGAGTGACTCCTCCGTGAACACGATCTCGATCTCTTCGGCGTTGCCCGATTCGAGCACACGGCGCTGAAGATCCAGCCGAAAGGCGATCCGCTCGTTTGTTTCCGCCTCTGGCCGAATCGACCCGCCGGCGCGCATCAGCGCATTGATGTACGCGTGGCACTGCACCAGTCCGGGCATGATTCCGCACTCGTACCAACCGATTCGCTGTGCCGCGGCCAGGAGGTCCATGAAGCGCGGATAGGAGTCGGGCAGGTTGTCGGTGTACCCGAGTCTCGGCTGCCTGCGCCTGCTCGCCTTGCCCAGCGCGAGCACGGTGGAGCGCTCTTCACCGGTCACGTCGTAGAAGTCGAGCAGTCGAGTGAGCTCGTCGACTCCCAGTGCTCCCTTGCCGTTCTCGACCTGGCTGAGCCTGCCCGCGCTGCGGCCGATCAGATCGGCGGCTTCGTGCTGGGACTTCCCGGCGGCCAGACGCAGGCGCTGGAGTGTGAGCCCCAGCTGGAGGCGCTCCACGGTCTGCCGGGCTTGACCCACTTGGTTGCCGTCCAATCATTCGCTTAGGCGAGCGACTTTAGCCTCAAGTAGCTCTAAAGTTAAGTCTAATACAGGCAGCCTGGGGCGAAGATGAGGTTGACCATGGGCGTCAAGCGCGAGTGGCTCCTTCGCTGCAGCGACAGTTACGCGGACCGTGCCGTGTGCGAGATCAGCGTGAGCGCGGGTGCCGTGGAGATCGCCGGCCCCGACGGCCAGGCCTTCACGTTCGCCGGCCAGCAGATCCAGGAGTTCCGCGCGGCCCTCGACGCCGCGATCAGCCAGAGCGAGATCGACCGGCGCGAGGTTGGCGACGGAACCAAACCGGCATAACGTGGGTCATACCGGTACATGAGCAAGTAGGAGGTGTGTCCCGGTGTACATCGACGAGAACGGTGCGGCCGACGCCGAGCTGAAGGTCACCGTCGAGGATGAGGAGTACACCGCCGACGTCACCTTCGACCTCGACCACGACGGCGTGAACGACTCCGCCGTCGTCGAGACCGATGACGGCGGACATCTCGCGTTCACCGACACGAACGGCGACGGTGACGCCGATCTGATGAGCACGTTCGACAAGGACGGCAATCTCCTGAGCCAGGCGCGGTTCGAGGAGAATTCCGGTGAGTGGGTTGCCGTCGACCCGAACGACCCTCGGCAGGAAAAGACGAATTCTTCGCCCACGCAGGCGATTGTCGTGGACACCGACGACGGTGAACGAAACGTCGGGCAGGCCACCGAGGACACCGACGGAGACGGCAAGGCCGACACCGCCGTCGTCCGGGACGACGCCGGCGACACGTGGTTGTTCACGGACAAGAACGGCGACGGCAAGGCCGACGTGGCGACCGAGATCACACGATCCGGCGAGGTCACGATGTCGGAGCACCGCGGTGACGACTGGGTCGAGGTCGAGCACGGGCACATCGAGTCCGACGGCCGGTACGTGACCGACTCGAAGAGCGGCATTTTGGACGACTCGGACGACTGGCTGGAGGAAGAACGGTTCGACGGAGTCGTCCGAATCGATTCCACGACCGGCCAGTGGATCAGTCCGAACTGACGTCCTAACTGAAGCGCAGGTCACAGGCCCCGGTGTGGTGAGAACCGCACCGGGGCCTCTTGTGTTTTTCCCACCTCAAGCCGGCCTTAACGCCGTCCGGGTGCTGAATCGATTACAGAATCGGTTTTGTGAGGGAACCGACAGGCTGGGGGTGCTTTACCTGCCATTCACCGGGCTAACCTCGGTCCATCCCACTTCACACACGCCCGGCCCCACCGGGCGTGTGGAGCTATTCCCGAGGACGACGAAGTCCTGCACCGGACCACCACGTGCTCGGGTTGCCGAGGCGTTCAGTCAGGAGACGAGACGAGATGACGGCAGTGACCATTCCCGGTCTCGAACAGGCACCTACCAACCACGCGCGTCTGCTCGCATGGGTTCAGGAAGTCGCTGAGCTGACCTGCCCCGACGAGGTTGTTTGGGCTGACGGGTCTCAGGGCGAATGGGACCGTCTCACGAAGAAGCTCGTCGACGCCGGCACGTTCGTGCCGCTCAAGAAGAAGCCGAACTCGTTCTGGGCGGCCTCGGACCCGACCGACGTCGCGCGCGTCGAAGAGCGGACCTACATCTGCTCCGTGCGCGAGGAGGACTCGGGCCCGACGAACAACTGGATGGACCCTTCAGAGATGAAGGCCATCATGACCGAGCTCTACCGGGGCTGCATGCGTGGCCGCACGATGTACGTCATCCCGTTCTGCATGGGCCCGCTGGACGCGGAGAAGCCGATGCTCGGTGTCGAGATCACCGACTCGGAGTACGTCGTCGTCTCCATGCACATCATGACCCGCATGGGCAGCAAGGCCCTCGCGCTGTTCGGTGAGGACGCTCCGTTCGTCCCCGCACTGCACTCCCTCGGCGCTCCGCTGGAGCCCGGCCAGGAGGACGTGCAGTGGCCGTGCAACGACACCAAGTACATCTCGCACTTCCCGGAGACCCGCGAGATCTGGAGCTTCGGCTCCGGCTACGGCGGCAACGCCCTGCTCGGCAAGAAGTGCTACTCGCTGCGCATCGCCTCGGCCATGGCGCGCGACGAGGGCTGGCTCGCCGAGCACATGCTGATCCTCAAGCTCACCTCGCCGGAGAACAAGGCGTACTACATCGCCGCCGCGTTCCCGTCGGCCTGCGGCAAGACGAACCTCGCCATGCTTGAGCCGACCATCCCCGGCTGGAAGGTCGAGACGCTCGGCGACGACATCGCCTGGATGCGTTTCGGTGAGGACGGCCGCCTGTACGCGGTGAACCCGGAGAACGGCTTCTTCGGCGTCGCGCCCGGCACCGACTACCACACCAACCCGAACGCGATGCGCACCATCGCCAAGGGCAACTCGCTGTTCACGAACGTCGCGTTGACCGACGACGGCGACATCTGGTGGGAGGGCATGGGCGAGCCTCCGGCCCACCTCACCTCGTGGAAGCACCAGGACTGGACGCCCGACAGCGAAGAGCTGTCGTCGCACCCGAATTCGCGCTACTGCACGCCGATCGAGCAGTGCGACATCAAGGCGCCGGAGTGGGAGGACCCGAACGGCGTCCCGATCTCGGCGATCTTCTTCGGCGGCCGCCGCGCCACGACGATCCCGCTGGTCACCGAGTCGCGCGACTGGCAGCACGGCACCTTCATGGGCGCCACGCTCTCGTCCGAGACCACGGCCGCCGCGGTCGGCAAGACCGGCGTCGTGCGCCGCGACCCGATGGCGATGCTGCCGTTCATCGGCTACAACGCCGGCGACTACTTCCAGCACTGGGTCGACCTCGGCAAGCGCGCCGACGCCGACAAGCTGCCGAAGATCTTCTACGTCAACTGGTTCCGCCGGGGCGAGGACAAGCGCTTCCTGTGGCCTGGGTTCGGCGAGAACTCGCGCGTGCTGAAGTGGGCCATCGAGCGCCTCGAGGGCAAGGCCGCCGCGCAGGAGACGCCGATCGGCTACGTGCCGACCGCCGACGACCTCGACCTCGAGGGCCTGGACGCGTCGCGTGAGGACATCGAGGCCTCGCTGGAGTTCAACGCCGACGAGTGGCGTGCCGAGATCCCGCTGGTCGAGGAGTGGTTCGCGAAGATCGGCGAGAAGGTCCCGACCACGCTCCGCGACGAGCTGGCGAACCTGAAGCAGCGCCTGGGCTAGTCTGCTCGAGGTGTTTCGAAGCCCCAGCGGTCAACGGCGACCGCTGGGGCTTCTCTTTGGGGTACTACTGGTGGTGTGACGCAGGACGACTTCCTCGGCGGACTGAACTTCGACGGTTCGAAGCGCGATGTGGAGGTCGGCCCGTCGACGGGCATCGTGCGCTACTACCCGGTGCCGACCGCCCCGCCCGTTCACCCGTCGCGGTGGCGTTACGTGCTCGTGTTCGGCCTCGGTTTAGCCGTCGGCGTGGTCGCCGGCGTGGTCCTGTGCAGCAATTTTCTCTGAATCACCGCAGCTCATCGTCCACAAGAGACGAAGTTGTCCACAGGTGTGGACGGCTTTGTGCACATGTTGTGGATAGCTGTGGACAAGCCTGGGGACTTCTCCGCAGCTTCTAGGAACGGTCTTGCTCCAGGAATGAACCTGGCCCTCTCCGGGAACGTCTTAAGTACGTGATGGCGGTCACAAAGATCGTCACTGAGGCGGAGAGGGAGGTGTGCCGTGGGGATCGCAGGAATCGCGATGCTGGTGCTGTCCCTGGCCGCCGTGCTGATGGTCGTGATCGCCGGATCAGTTCGGGAGCGGGTTGTCGCGGATGCCGAGGAGGGTGCCGTTGAAGGTCTTGGTGGCCTCCGCGTAGCAGACGGCGTTCGTCCAACCCTCTGACCAGGCCTGGGAGCCGGGGTTCCGCCACGCGGGGAACACGTCCGAGCGCTTGGTCGAACCGAGGTAGTCGTGCACGGCCTTGGTGCACTTCTCGTTCGCGATCAAGTTCATCTGCTCCTTGGACGGAGCGGGGTCGGTCGACTTGCCGAGCGACACGACACCGGCGGGCACGGCCTCGGCCATGTGCGCGGTCGTGCAGGCGACGACCTTGACCTCCTGGTCCTTCGACGGCGAACCCTGGGTGCAGGTCTGGAAGGTGCCGAAGCCGTTGCTCTTCAGCACGTCCTTCACGGAACCCTTGCGCGCCAGCGGCTTCTCGTCCGGGCTGATCTCCACGACGGTGCACAGCCGCCAGCGCTGGCCGTCCTTCCAGCCCTGCTCGTTCGGCCAGAACGCCCAGACCCGCAGGCGCGTCGAGTCCGCGTCGCCGCTGCCCAGGTACTCGGTCAGCGTCTGGCGGCACGGCGGGAGCGCCGCCTTGCGCAGCGCCTGCGTGTCCGGGTAGGTCGTCGGCAGGCCGGTGAGCTCACCGACGCTCATGACCTCGGCCTCGTGCGATTCGGTGCACTGCAGCACCTTCAGCTCGTAGGCGTTCATGCACTGCCCGGCCTTGGGCAGGGCGGGTGCGGAGGCGGAAGCCGTCGAAGGCAGGGGTCCGGGGACCGCCTGCCCTCCCACCTGGATCGCGCACGCGGACAGGGTCAGCGTGCTCAGGACAATTGCCACCGCCAGCCGCACACGAGTCACACCACAGAGACTAGGGCCTTCACCTGATCGGCGATGTCCCGACGCTGCTTTTCGAACGCCGGATCGGTCAGCGCGGCCGGGACGACCGGCTGCCCGAGCACCGGCGTGTGCAGGTGTCCACCGAGGACGTTCGTTGCGCCGTAACCGATTCGCAGCCGGTTGGCCCGGTACATGCTCTCGTTCGAGAGGTAGTCACCGCCGCCACCGGACGCCGCGACCCTGCCGGGAGTGGGGTTGTCCGTGCGGCACGACTGCTGCGAGCCGACGACGATCCACTCGCAGAAGCTGAGGTTGTAGTTCACCGCGAACGGGCCGGTGCCCGCGTCGATCATCTTCTGGAACGGCAGGCTCGTCTCGATGAACTCGTCGACGGGCTGCGGCCAGCCGGCGGCGTTCGGGACGCTGCCGAACGAACCGACGTTGTTGTTGTCCCCGAACCCACCGCGCCAGCGCGCCGCCCACCGCTCGACGTCGAACCGGCCGGGCCGGCCCTGGCTGATCGTCACGAACGCGTCGGGTTTCTGCTGCAACGCCGATCCGTAGAACTGCTCGACGATCCCCTCGTCGAAACCGCCCCACAGCACCGGGAGCACCGCCGCCTGCAGGACGACCTTGCCGTTCGGCGTCGAGATCTCCCGGCCGTCGAGCTGCAACGCCGCCGCCCCGGCCGGGTTGGCGCGCCGCACGTTCACGCCGGAGAGCTGGAACGGGTCGAAGCCGGTGACGGCGATCTTGCGCACGCCGGGCCTGCTGGGGAACGCCGAGTCGCTCAGACCCCGTGAGGCCCAGTCGAACCGCTGGATGAGCTTCGCGCGGTCGTTCGGCGGCATCGCGAACTTGGGCTTCCACTGGCGCAGCGCGGAACTGAGCTGCAGCCGGGCCCAGTAGAGCGGGCGGTCGTCGTAGGCGTCGTGTGTCACGGGTGTTGTGCTTTGCGCACGGGCGACCGCGGCCTTCCACAGCGCGTTGCCTTCGCGTTCCACGAACTGCTGCGCCTGCTTCGGCACGACCTGGCGGCACAGCTTGGTGGTGAAGTCCGTGACGCGGCCGTCGAATCCGGCCAGCTCCACCAGCGAGGGGCCGACGGCGGGGCCGCCGATGACGAGCGTGTCGTCGAGCCGCTGTTCCTCCACGGTGAGCGGCGCGGTGGTGTCGTAGCAGTTCGCGTCCTGCGCCTGGGCGACGGCAGGACTCAGGGTGAGGGCGATCGCGGTCAGCACGACCAGTCCGGCGATGGTTTTCACGTACTCGATCCTCAACGCAAAGGGCCACCCGTCGTAACCGACGGGTGGCCCATAGTGCCGACGACTGCGTCTCAGTGGGCAGCGATGGGCTTGACCCTCGGGTTGTCCTCGTCGACGTGGTAGTCGGACGGATCGGTCTGGTCCGTGCCGTTGAACCACTTGGCCTTCTTGGCGATCAGCGTGATGACCACCGCGACCAGGAGATTGACGAACAGCGCGACGATGCCGACGTAGATCTGCGTCGTCGAGGCGCCGAACGGGTGCCACCCGAAGATCGAGATCTTGCCCAGCGGCAGCGCGGAACCGGCGAAGTGCTGCTTGCCGCCAGGGACAGGGCTGGCGATGTTGTACAGCAACCACATGCCGTAGCCCATGCCCGCGACCCAGCCCGCGACCAGGCCGTACACGTGGAACCAGCGCGTGTAGAGCGCGATCGCGACCGCCGGCAGCGTCTGCAGGATCATGACACCGCCGATGAGCTGCAGGTCGATCGAGAACTGCGGGTCGACGAACACGATGAACGCGACGGCGCCGAACTTCACGACCAGCGACGCGAGCTTGGCCTGCTTTGCCTCCTCCGCCGGGGTGGCGTTCTTCTTGACGTACTCCTTGTAGACGTTGCGGGTCCACAGGTTCGCCGCCGCGATCGACATGATCGCGGCCGGCACGAGCGCGCCGATGCCGATGGCCGCGAACGCGATGCCCGCGAACCACGACGGGAAGTTCGCGCCGAAGAGCTCGGGCACGATCGTGTTGGTGTCGGGACGGCCGGTCGCCTGGTTGACGAGCGGCTTGGTGCCCGCGCTGATCGCGACGAAGCCCAGCAGCGCCAGCAGACCCAGCAGCAGCGAGTACGCCGGCAGCGCGACCATGTTGCGCTTGATGACGTTGCGGCCGCGGCTCGCGAGGATGCCGGTCAGCGAGTGCGGGTAGAGGAACAGCGCGAGTGCGGATCCCAGAGCCAGCGTGGCGTACTGCAGTTGGTTCGTGCCGGTCAGCAGGATGCCGTCGGTCTTGCTCTCCGTGGCGTCGAACTTGGCCTGCGCGTCGTTGAAGATCTCGCCCCAGCCGCCGAACTTCGCGGGCAGGTAGACGATCGCCACCAGGATCACCAGGTAGATCAGGATGTCCTTGACGAACGCGATCAGCGCCGGCGCCCGCAGACCCGACTGGTAGGTGTAGAGCGCGAGGATCAGGAACGCGATGAACAGCGGCAGGTGCCCGAGGATGCCGGAGCCGTTGAGGCCCATGCTGCGCAGCACGGCCTCGAGACCGACGAGCTGCAGCGCGATGTACGGCATGGTCGCGACGATGCCCGTGATGGCGATGATCAGCGCCAGCCAGTGCGAGCCGTAGCGGCCCTTCACGAAGTCGGCGGGTGTGACGTAACCGTGCACGCGGCTGACCGACCACATCCGCACCAGCGGCAGGAAGACGAGCGGGTAGAGGATCACCGTGTACGGCAGCGCGAAGAACCCGGTCGCGCCCGCTCCGAACATCAGCGCCGGCACCGCGACGAAGGTGTACGCGGTGTAGAGGTCACCGCCGACCAGGAACCACGTGATCCAGCTGCCGAACTTGCGGCCGCCGAGACCCCACTCGTCGAGGTGTTCGAGGGTGTCGCCCTTCTGCCACCGCGCAGCCAGGAACCCCATCACGGTGACGAGCAGGAAGAGAGCGCTGAAGACGATCAGCTCGGTCCACTGCATCAGTTCGCTCCCTCGTCCAGGTCGTCAACGCCGAGCTTGTCGGGCTTGCCGGTGACCACGGGCTCGTCCTTGGTCTTGACGTAGACGAGCCCGACGCACAGGACGCCGAGCGGGACGAACAGGAACTGGTACCAGTAGAAGAACGGCAGCCCGAAGATCCGGGGCTCGTCCTGGTTGAACCACGGCGTGACGAGCATGAACAGCGGGAGTATCAGCAGCAGGTTCCAGTTGCTCCAGCGCAAGCCGGTCTTGTGATCCGACGGCATGGTGGCCCCTCCGTGTACGCGGTGTTGCGCGGATGTTAGGCCTGATGAACGGTGCCGTCAGCCTCGTGATCGGAATCGTTGCCTTCGACTTAACGTTCTCTTTGGACTAATCCGCCACCAGGCGGCTGGCGAGGTCCTGTTCGGCGGCGTCGAAGTACTCGTCGAGCTGCTGGACCGCCTGTTCGACCGTGCCGTTGTTCAACAGTTCTACGATCTTGCGGTTCCACGGCAGGTAGGTCTGGTGGAACGCCTCGACCTCGTGGGCGACGCGGAAGGCGAGCATGAGCTCGGCGAAGAGCCGGTCGGACTCGTCGCTCAGCCGGGCACTGCCCGCGAGGCCGACGATGCCGCGGTGGAACTGGATGTTCGCGCTGCCGGTCTTGCTGAAGTCCTTCTTCTCGGCGCGTGCCACGGCCTGGCGGACCGGCGCCCGCACCGCCTCCCGCTGCGCGTCGCTCACGTCGTTCCAGAGCCTCAACGCGCCGCACTCGATCACCCGGCGCGCGGCGTAGAGGTCGCGCACGTCGTCAGCGGTCGGGCGGCGGACGAAGACGCCGCGGCTGTGCTCGTGCACCAGGATCCGGTCGCGGGTGAGCAGCCGGAACGCTTCCCTGAGCGTGTTGCGGCTGACGCCCAGCGCCCCGCCGATCGCTTCCTCGCTCAGGCGCAGGCCCGGCTCCAGCTCACCGAGGAGCACCCGCTCGCGCAGCATGTCGGCGACCTTCTGCGCGGTGCTCGCGCGCTCCAGATCAGCCTTGTTCTGGGCCAGCGTCGACACCCACGTCTCGGTCACCTCGGCAGTCTATTTGCAGGATCGTTCCATTGCACTATCGTAGAATCGTTCAACAATCCCACAATCCACCGATCGAGCGCGCATGGGAGGACGGCCATGGACCTGAACGCGGACCTGGGCGAGGGCTTCGGCCACTGGACCCTCGGCGACGACAAGGCCCTGCTGGCCGTCGTGACCAGCGCGAACGTCGCCTGCGGCTACCACGCCGGCGACGCCGACACGATGCGCGAAACCTGCGCCCTCGCCGCCGCCACAGGAACAGCGGTAGGCGCCCACGTCGGCTACCGGGACCTGGCAGGCTTCGGCCGCAGGTTCATCGACGTAGCCCCGGACACGCTCACCAACGAGGTCCTGGCCCAGCTAGGAGCTTTGTCGGCGTTCGCACGCGCCGCCGGCACCCGGATCTCCTACGTGAAGCCACACGGCGCCCTCTACAACACCCTGGTCCGGCACGAAGCCCAGGCAGACGCCGTGGTCGACGCGGTCCGCCTGTTCGACCCGACGCTGGCGGTACTGGGCCCACCGGGCGCCGTCTGGCTGAAGCGAGCCTCGGTGGCGGGCCTGCGCGTGTGGCACGAGGCCTTCGCGGACCGCGCCTACACCCCGTCCGGAACGCTGGTGCCCCGCGGCGAACCGGGGGCCGTCCTGCGCGACCCGGCCGAGATCGCGGCCCGCTGCGTACAGCTGGCGACCGAGGGCTGGATCCGCAGCGTCTCCGGCCGCCCGGTGCGAATCCAGGCCGACTCGATCTGCGTGCACGGGGACACCCCAGGCGCGGTCGAGATCGCCCGCGCGGTTCGTTCGGCCCTGGAGGCGGCGGGCATCGCGGTGGCCAGGGGCGAATCGCCACTCCGGCACACCCGCCAGGCGGTCTGACGCTCCCGCAAGGCGCCGACCAAGCATCCGGCTGACCAGCGCGTCCGCGGACCAGTCAGCCTGTTCGGCCACGTCCTGTCCAGCCGATCAGCGTGACACCGCTCGCCCTGCCTGCCGCCCAACCGGGCCTGCCCGTCCAGCCTGACCTGCCCGCCCGGCCAGCCCAGTCAGCCCTGCCGACCGCCTGCCCGTCAGCCAGTCAGCCCTGTCCGTCAGCCCGGCCCACCGTTCACACGGACTGGCGGACCAGCGCAGCCGCCCCCACCAGCCCGGCCTCCCCACCCAGCTCAGCCGCCCGCACCTCGAGCCCGGCCAGGTACGACAGCCCGGTGTGCGTCTTCAACGTCCGCCGCACCGGCTCGAACAACAACTCCCCGGCCTGCGCCACCCCACCCCCGATGACGGCGAGCTCCAGGTCGCACACCGCGGCGGCCCCGGCGATCGCCATCCCGACGGCCTGACCGGCGCGTTCGAAGGCCGCCAGCGGGATCTCCTCACCGGACAGTGCGGCGGCGGCCAGCAGGGCGGCGTCGGCGTGGTCCGGTGCCGGCCAGCCGGCGTGGCGTGCCCAGGCCACCATGCGCGGGCCACCAGCGACGGTCTCCACGCACCCGCGGCCGCCGCACGTGCAGGGTTCGCCGTCGGGTTCAACGACGATGTGGCCGATGTGGCCCGCGTTGCCGGTGCGGCCGCCGAACGGCCGTCCGTCGAGCACCAGGCCGCCGCCGACGCCCGTCGACACGACGAGGCCGATCATGAACGTGCTGCCCTGGCCCGCGCCGCGCCAGTGTTCGCCGAGCGCCATGCACACGCCGTCGCCAGCGAGTTCCACCGGAACGCCGGGGAACAGCGACGCCACCGACGACCGCAGCGGGAACTCCTGCCACGACGGCACGTTGATCGGCGAGACGGTGCCGGCGATGGTGTCCACCGGGCCCGCCGAACCGATGCCCACGCCCGCGACGGCCGCGTCCCCGACCACCTCGGAGATCACCGCAACCACTGCGTCCCAAGGGTTTTCGGACGGCGTCGGCACGCGCGAGGAGCGCACCACCGAGCCGAAGGGGTCCACCAGGGCGGCGGCGATCTTGGTGCCGCCGAAGTCCAGTGCCAGCACCAGATCAGTCACGGTGACGCAGCTTAACCAGCCACTTCGAGACGGATGGGCGCAGTGGTGCGGACCAGGTCGCCCGCGGCCACGCGCACGACGGCCGGCCACGTGCCCGGCGTGGCCCAGGCAGGCGCTGCGAGCGTGAAGTCGAGCGGCAGCCGGCCCTGCCCCGGCAACAACCCGCCCACGCAGAACGGCCCGACGAACTCCCACGAGGAGCGCGGCGACAGCAACCGGGCCTGAACCGGCAGGTCACCGTGTGCACCGGAGGCGAGCACGACCCGCACCGTCGCCGATTCCCCCGGTCTGACCGACACCACGGCCGGCGCCGAGGCCACCCACAGCACCTCGACGGGGTCGTCGCCGTCCCACTCGGGCACGGTCAGCAGCACGACGTCGTAGACGTCGAAGGGCAGTCCCTCCAGCGTGGCGCGCACCGGGTGGCAGCCTGGGGTGCGCGGTGGCACCAGGCGCACCTCGGCCGACACGTAGCCGCCCGCCGGCAGCGACACCGGCAGCGAGTCCCACGACGCCGACCAGCCGTCGGGCAGAGAAAGCCGGACAACGCCGGAGAACGCAGGACCGTCCGACACGGCCACCACCCGCAGCCGGGTCGGGCCGAGCACCTCCAGGTGCACGTTCGCGGCCAGGCCGCCCAGCGGTGCGGGCTCGTGCAGCCAGTAGCGCGCGAACACCGGGGTCACGGCAGGTGAGACGGGCCCCAGCGGTGGCCCGGCCAACGCCAGCCGCGGCGCCACGGACGGCAAGGTGCCATTGGAAGGGCTGCGGGTGCCGAGCACGGCGTACAAAGAGGAAGGTCCCAGGTGCCCGACTTCGTTCCACAGCGTGAATGTCGTGGAGCCGACCATCTTCTCGCCGACCTCGCTGTGCCACACGGTCACCGGCCCGACCAGCCGGGGCGCTTCCAGAGCAGGGCCGTCGACGGCGACGAGAGAGGCGATCGGGTCGTACGACAGGACGTGGTGAGTGGACGCGATCTCGGTGCCGTAGCCGCGCTTCCAGCCGTGATCGGTGTCGTCCTCGACCAACGAGTAGGTGCGCCATCCGCGTGCGGGCACGTCACGTGCCAGGAACGTCACGGTCACGCCGTCCACCAACGTCGGCAGCACGACGCCGTCGAACTCCACGTGCACGTTGCGCTCGAACGGTAGATGCACGGACACGATGTCGGTGCACGCCGAGGACAACGGGTTCCACACGACCACCGACGAGTCCACAGTGGACGTCAAGGCCGCGAGCGACCGCGAGATGACGTCTGACTGCAGGTCGAAGGCCTCACGCGGGTGCGCCGCAGCAGCGCGTGAGAGTGCAGCGGTGGGATAAGTGGCCCCGGTCAGCCGAGCCGCGTGCGAAGCGAGCACGGCAGCAGGCGAGTCGTCCACAGGCGCAGGAGGCACGGGCGCGGACCCGCGCACGTAGTAGTCGCGCGGCAACGAGCAGATGATCCGCGGCCACGTGTAGCGCGCGCTCCAGTCGTGGTGGATCGCGGTCACCCACGGGTTCGGAGCCTCGCGATTGGAACCGACCGGCAGCATCACGTGCGGCGCGGCGGTTCCGGACCGCGCCTCCAGGAACGAGGAGTAGACCGACCGCTCGGCCTCGTCCAGCGACGAGGCCGCCAGCGACGGCCCTGGCGGCAGCGAGGACAACAGCGGCGGCACACCGACCACACCGGACTCGGACCCGACGACCTCGACCCGGCCCTCGGAGATCAGCCGCAGCAGCAACGAGCGGTGCTGCGGGAACGTGTCCCAGTACGGTTGCAGCAACTCGACCGACGTCACCGCGAACCGGTAGGCGGGATCGGTCAGCGCCAGGTCCAGGTGGGCGCGGAAAGCAGCGAACGGCGCGTCGCCCGCGACGTGCCCGACGAGGTGCACCGTCCACCCCGGCGAGCCCACGACCAGCGAGAACGTGCACGACTCCTCGCCGGAGGCCGACCGCACGACGGCCTGGGCGGGCACCACCGCACCGGGCGGGTGCTCGGACACGTCGACGGCGAGTTCGTAGCCGAACGGCCCCGGCACCAGCGAACCGCCGTGCCGCGGCGAGTGCAGGCCCGGCCCGGACACGTGCGCGTGCACCGGTCCAACCAGCGTGGGCGAGGTCAGCCGCACCACCTGCAGCAGTGCGGTCCGCGGTCCGACGAACAGCTCGGTGGACTCGGCGGCGATCACCGGACGATCGCACCACTGTTCACCAGGCGGCGAAATACCCCGATGGTGGCGTTCTACCTCTTCAGCATCCGGGTCAGACCGGCGGCCACGGTCGTGGCCAGGAGCCAGCCCGTCACGATCAGCCCGGACGCGATCCACTGCGACGCGCCCGGCGTCTGCCAGCGGTTCTTGTTGCCGAAGTCGACGATCGGCACCACCAGGTCGATCGTGTAGAGCCAGGCGTTCCACGGCAGGTGGTCGTCGTCGTTGATCTCGATCAACGGTCCCTTGACCTGGAACCAGATGCTGCCGACGACCCACGCCGCGATCAGCCACCCCAGCGCACGCGCCGGCCGGTAGCCGTAGCCGACCATCGACCGTTGCAGGAAGCTCCACACCAGCACCAGCGGACCGAAGAACCGCATGCCCTCGGCGACCGCGCGGTACCGCAGGCGCTGCTTCTCGATCAGCACGGTCGAGGCGTGCTCCTCGTTGCCGGCCGCGGTCAGCATCTCGGCGAACTGGTCGTACGGGCGGGGACGGTAGCTGCGCCGCATCGCCTGCCGCAGCCACCGCAGCCGCTGCTGCACCTGGTCGTCGTCGCGCAGGTCGATCGGATAGGCGAGCGAGTCGTACCGGAAGTCGTCGAGGTCGATGAAACCCGTGGTGTTCCAGAAGTTCTCGTTGTCCTCCAACGACGTGCAGCGCGCCTGCCGCAGCGTCACGAGGCCCTTGGGCGGCGACACGACGTTGAGCATCAGCTCCTGCACCTGCATGCCCATGGCGTTCAACGCGTGGCTGTCGAGCTTGTAGCCGAGCACCGCGCCGTTGAAGTTCGCCATCCGGCCGATCATCGCGCGGCGGCACCGCACGCCGCCATGCGCGACGAACTCCTTGTCGCCGCGCGCGCAGATGAGGTCGCGGCCGATCGTGGCGCCACCGATGTCGAGCGACGGCTTCTCGCGCGGCTGGTGCCGGTACTTGCCCGGCTTGATCAACCGGGTGCCCCGCAGGTCGAGGTTCGCGCCGACGGTGATGCCGCGCAGCTCCAGCCCGCCGGCGATGTCCGACTCGCGCACCACGAAGTTGCTGCCGATCTGGGAACGGTTGGCCAGCACGGCATCCGCGGCCGGGTTGTCCACAGTGGCCCGCTCGATGGTGATGCTGCCGCGCACGTGGGTGTCGACCATGCGCAGCTGGCCCTTGATCCGCACACCACGGCCGACGACGTCGCCGCCGATCTCCGCGCCGTCGACGTGCAACGCGCGGCCCGAGCCGGTCGGGTCGGTGCCGACCGACGGTGGCGACACGGCGTCCAGCACTGCTTCTGCCAGCGAGAACGTGCCGCCGATCTTCGCGTTCACGGCGCGGATCGTGCCCATGCTCGTGAAGCCGCGGTCGAGCGCCAGGTCGCCGGACACGTCCACGCGGTCGAGGAAGAGCGTGGCGGACGGGTCGGCGTGCGGGTCGTTGGAGGCCGTGAAGTCCGACCCGCGAGAGAGCGTCGCCCCACTCAACGACAGCGTCGAACTGATCCGGGCGTTGGCCAGGAACACCACGCCGTGCGAGGTGAACGCGCCGAGGAAGTTGCCGCCGACCTGCATGCCGTTGCCGTTCAACGTGAAGCCGTCGGCGTTCTCCAGCACGGCGCTGCCGAGGTTGACGTTGCCGCCGATGCGCGCGCCCGCGAGCCGTACCTCGCCCTCGGTGACGATGCCGAACCCGAGCAGCGCGCCCGCGACCGTCAGCCGGTCACCGTGCACGCACAGCCCGCCCGGCACGCTGAACCTGGTGTCCCGCAACAGGACCGAGCCCGCGATCTCGGCGTCGGTGAAGTCGGTCAGGCCCGAGACGCGGCAGTCGAGCAGCGACACGTCGTTGCCGCTGCTCAGGTTGCGCGCTTCGAGACCGGGCAGGTCGCAGTCGGTGAACGAGATGCCCGCCAGGTTCGCCTGCCGCAGGTCCGGCGCCGCCTCGAACTGGCAGCGCTCGAACTCCAGCACGTACGGCACCTCGACCGCGCGCAGGTCGAGCACGTCGGTGACCACCCGGTCCACCACGCGGATGACGGGTGGGGTGCTCGGCTTTCGCCGAGGCAACCTCCACCCGCCGCCACCAGAGTTGTCGTTCTCCCCCAACAGCCCCCGCAGCACGTCCGCCGCGGCGACTTTCCCCCTCGCCACCAGACCAGGCTAGGCCGGGTCGCGCGGACCGTGGTGCGTCGGGTCGAGCACGCGCGCCAGGAACTCCTGGGTGCGCGGCTCCTGCGGGTTGCCGATCACCTCGGCCGCCGGGCCCTCCTCGACGATGTAGCCGCCGTCCATGAAGATCACCTTGTCGGCGACCTCGCGGGCGAACTGCATCTCGTGCGTCACGACCAGCATCGTCATGCCCTCGTCGGCGAGCTGGCGCATCACGCCGAGCACGTCACCGACGAGCTCGGGGTCGAGCGCCGAGGTGGGCTCGTCGAACAGCATCACGTCGGGGTCCATCGACAGCGCGCGGGCGATCGCCACGCGCTGCTGCTGGCCGCCGGAGAGCTGCGCGGGCATCGAGTTGGCCTTCTCCTTCAGGCCGACCCGGTCCAGGTTGCGCAGGGCGATCTCCTGCGCCTCCTTCTCGCCTCGCTTGAGCACCTTGCGCTGCGCGACGGTGAGGTTCGCGAGGACGTTCAGGTGCGAGAACAGGTTGAACGACTGGAAGACCATGCCGATCTTCGTGCGCGCCCGGTCGATGTCGACGTCGTGGTCGGTCAGCTCGACACCGTTGACGACGATCTTGCCGTCGTTCGGCTCCTCCAGCAGGTTCACGCAGCGCAGCAACGTCGACTTGCCGGAACCGGACGGGCCGATGATGCAGACCACGTCACCGCGGTTGACCGTGACGTCGATGCCCTTGAGGACGTCCAACGAGCCGAACGACTTCTTCAGCCCGGTGATCTCAACGGAAATCTCGCTCACAGGACGGACACCTTCTTCCCGCCGGAGCGGCGCTCCAGGTACCTCGACAGGTATCCGAGAGGCAACGTGATGATCAGGTAGCACAGACCGACGACGAGGATCGGGGTGAGCGACGGGCTGCGGCTCAGCGTCTCCCGCCCGAACTTCGTCAGCTCGTACTGGTCACGGGCGAGCCCGATGATGTAGATCAGCGAGGAGTCCTTGGTCAGCAGGATCAGCTCGTTGGTCAGCGGCGGCAGGATGATCCGGAAGGCCTGCGGGATCACGATGGTGATCATCGCGCGGCCCTGCGACATGCCCAGCGAGCGCGCCGCCTCGACCTGCCCCTTCGGCACGGCCTGGATGCCGGCGCGGATGGTCTCGGCCATGTAGGCGGCACCGACGATGCCGAGCGCCAGCATGACCGTGGAGTAGATGTCGAACTGGATCTGGAACGCGAGCGGCACACCGAACGCGAGGCCGATGAACACCAGCAGCGCCGGGATGCCGCGGAAGAACTCGATGTAGATCGTCGCGATCCACCGGTACGGCGCGATCGACGAGAGCTTCATCAACGCGAGGACGAGTCCGAGCGCGAGGCCGAAGGCGAAGCCGAGTGCGGTGTAGATGAGCGTGTTCTTCAACGCGATGGTGATGACGTTGGGGAACATGTCCCCCATCGTCTTGAAGTTGAAGAACGCCGTGCGGATCTGCTCCCAGTCGGCGAGGAACGCGATCACCACGGCGATGACGACGAGCAGCGTGTACTGCGAGTACCGGAAGTATTCGGCCCGCTTGCGCTTGGACAGCGCCATGTACGACTCCTAGCGGATGTGGTTCGGACGCCAACGGGGCGGCGCCTGCGCCGCCCCGTTGGCTAGAGAGCTACTTCTTCTCCGGCTTCTTGCCGAACCACTTCTCGTAGATCTTGTCGTACTCGCCGCTGTCCTTGGCCTTCTTCAGGACCTCGTTGACCTTGGTCAGCAGCGCGGTGTTGCCCTTCTTCACGCCGATGCCGTACTGCTCGTTCGTCTGGAACTCGGCGGAGACCGCGGTGTCCGGGAACTCCTTGACGTAGTCGAAGAGCACGCCGTTGTCGTTGATCGCGGCGTCGACGGCGCCGGTGCGCACGGCCGTCTCCATCAGCGGAAGGTCTTCGAACTGGATGACCTCGTAGCCGTTGGCGGCCTTGTTGTCGTTGGCGTAGATCTCACCGGTGGTGTCCTGCTGGACACCGATCTTCTTGCCCTTGAGATCCGCCAGCGACTTGATCGGCGAGTCCTTCTTGACCAGCAGCGCCTGCGTGGCCTCGAAGTACGGGTCGGAGAAGTCGATCGACTGCTTGCGCTCCTCCTTGATGGTCATGCCCGCGGCGGCGACGTCGCACTGGTTCGCGTTGAAGCTCGCGCCCGACGTGATCGTCTCGAACTGGGTGTCGAAGATTTCCTGCTGGACACCCAGGTCCTTGGCGATCAGGTCGACCAGATCGACGTCGAAGCCGACGGTCTTGTCACCATCGGTGTACTGGAACGGCTTGTAGGACAGGTGGGTGCAGGTGACGAGCTTGCCTTCCTTGACAAGCTTGATCCCACCATCGGTGGTGCCACCGCCGCTGTTGGTGCTCGTCGCGCATCCGGCGAGCGCGGTCAGCGCAAGGGCCGCTGCGGGCAGTAGGGCGAGCACGTGCCTGGGTCGACGAGCCACTGCGTCACTCCTCGTAACTGTCGCGGACGAGTGAACGGGATCCTGCCACTCGGGTGACGCGGTGGACAGCACGTGGGTGTTACAGGCCACTGCCTTGCAATGATTTTGCGTCAAATCGGTCTATCGGGCACAGAATCTTGCGCGATTTGGCTCAGATCACACAACGTCTTCACGTATTGCACACGAATGATAACCATCTGCGAGCGTGTCCTTGATCAGGATTTGATCACGACGGTGCTGGTCAGCGTGTTCTTTCGGCCAGCAGACCCGCCACCAGAGCGGTCCAGCCGGTCTGGTGCGTGGCCCCGAGGCCTTCACCCGTGTCCCCGTCGAAGTACTCGCTGAAGGTGACGTGCCTGCGCCAAAGAGGTGACTCGGAGGCCTCGATCCGCTTGCCGTCCGACGGCCGGCGCCCGTCGTGGTCGGGCAGGAACAGCCCGACGAGCCGGTCGCTCAGCTCGTCCGCGACGGTGCCCGCGGTGACCCAGCGTCCGGAGTGCGTCGGCATCTCGACCTGGAACATGCCGTCGTGGAACGCGCAGACCGTGCGCAGCGCCTCCACCAGCAGCGCGTTGGTGGGCAGCCAGACCGGGCCGCGCCAGTTCGAGTTGCCGCCGAACATCGGCGTGTGCGACTCGCCCGGCTCGTAGCCCATGCGGTGGTCCTGGCCCGCGACCTTGACCTCCAGGCCCTCGCGGTGGGCCGCGGAGAGGCTGCGGATCCCGTGCGGCGACAGGAACTCCTGCTCGTCGAGCATCCGGTGCAGCACGCGCTTGAGCTTCTGCTCGTCGAGCAACGACACGAACGCGCCGCGCTCGTAGTGGAACGTGATGAACTGCCGCAGCTCGGGCCGCCGCTTGAGCAGGTGCTCCAGTCGGCTCGTGAACCCCTGCAGCTCTTCGAGCACCCACGGTTCGAGGACAGCGCCGGCCAGCAACGGGATCAGGCCGACCATCGACCGCACGCGCACCGGCTCGGACTCGACACCGCCGTCGGGCCGGCGCCGTGAGACGCGGTCGTAGCAGAAGCCGTCCTCGTCGTGCCAGATGCCGCCGCCGTGCGAGCCGAAGTGCGTGAACGCCTCCGCGATCGACAGGAAGTGCTCGACGAACTTCGTCGCGACGTCCTCGTAGGACTCGTCGTCGCGCGCCAGCTCCAGCGCGATCTGCATGAGGTGCAGGCTGTACGCGGCCATCCACGACGTGGCGTCGGACTGCTCCAGCCGCCACTCGCCCAGCATCGGCTCGGACCGGTTGACCGGCCCGATGTTGTCCATGCCGAGGAACCCGCCCTCGAACAGGTAGCTGCCGTCGGCGTCCTTGCGGTTGACCCACCAGGAGAAGTTGAGCAGCAGCTTGTGGAAGATCTTGGCGAGGAACCCGCGGTCCCTGCTGCCGTCCGCGCGGTAGACCTGCAACGCCGCCCACGCGTGCACCGGCGGGTTGACGTCGCCGAACTCCCACTCGTAGGCGGGAATCTGGCCGTTCGGGTGCATCATCCACTCACGGCAGAACAGCAGCAGCTGCTCCTTCGCGAACGCCGGGTCGACCAGCGTGAACGGGATGGTGTGGAACGCGAGGTCCCACGCCGCGAACCACGGGTACTCCCACTCGTCCGGCATCGAGATCACGTCGGCGACGTCGAGATGCCGCCAGTGCACGTTGCGCGCCTCGGGCGTGCGTCTGGAACTGGGCGCTTCGGGCTTCGTCGGATCGCCGTCGAGCCAGTCGCGGGTGCGGAACCGGTAGTGCTGCTTCGTCCACATGAGACCCGCCAGCGCGCGCCGCAGCACGTGCTTCTCCTCGGGCCTGGTCTGCGGCGCGATGGCGTCGTGGAACTCGTCGGCCTCGGCGCCGCGCTGCCGCATCGTCTCTTCGAAGCTCGGCCCGAACGGGTCCAGGTGCCCGTCGCCGCCGATGAGCCGCAGCCGGATCGTCACCGTCTCGCCCGGCTCCACGGGGTCGAACGAGTACCAGGCCGCGAACTTCGTGCCCGCCACCCCGGCGTCGTCCGGCCCCACGACCTGACAGGTGCTCGTACTGCCGCGCACCACGTAGTCGCAGATGCCGTCCTTGGTCCTCGGCGACGGGTTGCGCTCGGCCCCGAAGAGCGACACCTCGTTGGTCTCGTTGTCCGTCATGAGCATCGACGGCGAGTCGTCCAGATGCAGCGTGTACCGGCCGAGGTTGCCGTGGTCAGCGGTGACCTTGCGTCCGGCCGTGGTGCTCGCAACGAGCTGACACGGCCGTTGGTCGCGGCCCCACGCCCACGTGTTGCGGAACCACAGCTGCGGCAGGAGGTGCAACGGCGCGTCCTCAGGGCCGTGGTTCGTCGCACTGATCTCGATGCAGATGTCGTCCGTCTCGGCCTTCGCGTAGGTGACCTGGACGTCGAAGAACCGGTTCTCGTCGAGCACCCCGGTGTCGCTCAGTTCGGGCTCGCGGTTCTCCCGGCCTGCGTTGCGCGCCATCTCGCGCAGCTGCTCGTAGGGGAACTCGCGGTGCGGATACCGGTAGACGACCTGCATCCAGGAGTGGGTGGGCGTCCCGTCGGTCACCCACCAGTGCTCCTTGACGTCCTCACCGTGGTTGCCCTCGTCGTTGGTGAGGCCGAAGTACCGCTCCTTGAGGATCGGGTCCTTGCCGTTCCACAGGGCGACGGCGAAGTTCATGAACCCGTGCACGTCGCAGATGCCGGCGATGCCGTCCTCGCCCCAGCGGTAGGCGCGCGAACGGGCGTGGTCGAACGGGAACGACGCCCACGCGTCACCCTCGGGCGAGTAGTCCTCGCGGACCGTGCCCCACTGGCGACCCGAGAGGTACGGCCCCCACAGCCGCCACGGCGAAGTCGGTGTGTCCGACTCCGCGAGACGCGCCCGTTCCGCATGTTCGCCCATCACCCCAGTGTGGGACACCAGGTAGGACGGCCGGTCGGGCCCGGGTGTGGTCTGAGTCCTACCTCACTAAAAGCAGGGTCAGGACCGCTTCGAGTGCGAGTCGAGGACGAGCGCCACGGCCTCGGTGATCCGAGCAGCGTGCGCCAGGTGCAGCCACTCGTCGGGCACGTGGCAGTTGGAGTCCGGCCCGATCGCCCCGGTCACCACGAACTGCGCGTCCGGGTAGGCCTCGTGCAGCAGTCCCATGAACGGGATCGAGCCGCCCAGCGACACGGTCCGCCAAGGCGCGCCGAACACGTCCTTGCCGGCCTCGTCCAACACCTGCGAGAGCCAGGGCGCGAGCTCAGGCGCGTTCCAGCCGTCCGCGAACTCGACCCGCGAGAGCTCCACGGTCGCGCCGTAGGGCACGTCGGTGGTGAGCTTCTGCTTGACGGCCTCCAGTGCCGCGGCGGCGTCGGCCGTCGGCGGCAGGCGGAACGAGAGCACCAGCGTCGTGAACGGGCGCAGCACGTTGCCCGCGTCGTCCGGCAGGGGCAGGCCCTCGGCGCCGGTCACGGACAGGGTCGGCCGCCAGCCCGAGTTCAGCGCCAGCTCGACCTCGTCGTCGGACATCGGCCGCAGGTCGCCGACGCGCGGCACCGCACCCCACAGGGCACCCGGCGCGGCCTCGACGGCCTCGCGGACCTCGGCCAGCCGCCCCGCCGGGATCTCGACGTGCATCTCCGGCACGAGGACCTCGCCGGTCTCCGAGTTCTCCAGCCGGTCCAGCAGCACCCGCGCGATCCGGAACGACGACGGCACGATGCCGGACGCCATGCCGGAGTGCAGGCCGCCGTCGAGCACCCGCACGGTGGCCGTGACCTGCACCAGGCCGCGCAGCGACGTCGTCAGCCACATGCGGTCGTAGTCGGAGCCGCCCGAGTCCAGGCAGACGACGAGCGACACGCGGCCCAGGCGATCGGACAGGTGCTCCAAGTACGCGGGCAGGTCGGGCGAACCCGACTCCTCGCCGGTTTCCAGCAACACGACGCAACGGGCGTGCGATCCACCGGCGGCGCGCACGGCCTCGATAGCGGCGATTGCGGCATATCCGGAGTAACCGTCATCGGCCGCGCCACGGCCGTAGAGACGTCCGTCACGCAGGACCGGGGTCCACGGACCGAGGCCTTCGCTCCAACCGCCCACCGGCGGCTGCTTGTCGAGATGTCCGTAGAGCAACACCGTGTCGTCGGACGAGTTACCTGATGCGGGCACGTCGACCATCAGCAGCGGCGTACGTCCCGCCAGTTGGACGACTTCCAGCACCGCTCCGGGAAGGTCGCGTGACTCGATCCAGAGGCGCACGTGCTCGATCGCGGCGGCCAGTTCGCCGTGCTCTTCCCAGGCGGGGTCGAACGCGGGCGAGATCGCCGGCACGGCGACGAGCTGAGACAGGCTCGGGACGATGTCGTCGTCCCAGAGCGTCCTGACGGTGCTGGTCACAAGTGAGCGGTCCACCTCTCGATCCTGTCACGACTCCGCCTCCGCTCGCGTCCGTAGCCTCTACTCAGAGACCCGCAGCTAAGTTAACGATCGGTAACCGGGACATCGGCGTCCGGTAATCGGACGGCCTAGTCGGAGGACAAAAGGTCGAACCTCCGACTGTTGTCGCTGATCAGAACGTTGACTCGTGTGTTACGAAGTGGGACGGGTCTCACCAACTCGGGTGAGGCCGTGTCAGGATGTGGTCGTAAGCCACCGTCACCGTCGACGGCTGCCTCCGGCCCCACAGGGTTGGCGGCGACCGCCGACGTCGCCGCACGAGGTCGTCACGAGCGATCAGGCGGTCGGAGTAGACAGAGGAGAAGGCGCATGTCGTCCCCTGAGCAATGGACGCACCCTGAGCCGGATGCAGCGCCGGCCGCCACTGCCGCAAAACCGACAGCGGAACAGGTGATCGCAGGCTTGCGAGCGACAGACGAGGGCGGTGCCGACCTGGTGCAGCTGCTCACCCCGGAGGGTGAGCGGGTCCAGCACCCGGACTTCGACATCGACATCACGCCGGAGGAACTGCGCGGTCTCTACCGCGACATGGTCCTGATCCGCCGGGTCGACCGCGAGGCGAACGCCCTGCAGCGCAAGGGCCAGCTCGGCATCTGGGTGCCGCTGCTCGGCCAGGAGGCAGCGCAGATCGGCGCCGGCCGCGCGATGCGCCAGACGGACATGGCGTTCCCGAGCTACCGCGAGCACGGCATCGCGTGGACGCGCGGGATCAACCCGACGGAGCTGCTCGGCATCTTCCGCGGCACCGACCAGGGCACCTGGGACCCGGTCGAGAAGCGCTTCCACCCGTACACGATCGTCATCGGCAACCAGGTCCTCAACGCGGCCGGTTACGCGATGGGCCAGAAGTTCGACGGCAAGGTCGGCGACGACGAGGGAGAAGCCACCATGTGCTTCTTCGGCGACGGCGCGACCAGCCAGGGTGACGTGCACGAGGGCTTCGTGTGGGCCGCGGTCTACGACGCGCCGCTCGTCTTCTTCTGCCAGAACAACCAGTGGGCCATCTCCGAGCCCACCGAACGCCAGTCGCGCCTGCCGCTGTACCAGCGCGCCCGCGGCTACGGCTTCCCCGGCATCCGCGTCGACGGCAACGACGTCCTCGCGACGCTCGCCGTGACGAAGTGGGCGCTGGACGAGTGCCGTCACGGCAACGGCCCGATCCTGATCGAGGCGTTCACCTACCGGATGGACGCGCACACCACCTCCGACGACCCGACGCGCTACCGGCTGTCGGACGAGCTGGAGATGTGGAAGCTCAAGGACCCGATCGAGCGCGTGAAGGTCTACCTGGTCCGCCAGCAGTGGGCCGACCACGAGTTCTTCGAGAGCGTCGAGGCGGACGCCGACAAGCTGGGAGAGGAGCTGCGGGAGTTCTGCACGAACATGCCCGATCCGCCCGCTGAACGGATCTTCAGCAACGTGTACGCGGAGGGCAGCCCCGTCCTCGACGCGCAGCGCGACGAATTCCTCGACTACGTCTCGGGTTTTGCTGGAGGTGAGCACTGATGGCTGCTCCGACCATGGACCGTTCCTCGGCTGCTGCTCCGGCGTCCCCGGTGCAGACGCTCACGATCTCCAAGGCGCTCAACATGGGCTTGCGGGCGGCCATGGAGGCCAACCCCAAGGTCATCATGATGGGCGAGGACATCGGCAAGCTCGGCGGCGTCTTCCGGATCACGGACGGCCTGCAGAAGGACTTCGGTGAGCAGCGCGTGCTCGACACGCCGCTCGCGGAGTCCGGCATCATCGGCACCGCCGTGGGCCTCGCGATCCGCGGCTACCGCCCGGTGTGCGAGATCCAGTTCGACGGCTTCATCTTCCCGGGCTTCGACCAGATCGTGTCGCAGGTCGCGAAGCTGCACTACCGCACGCAGGGCAAGATCAAGCTGCCCATCGTGATCCGCGTGCCGTTCGGTGGCGGCATCGGTGCGGTCGAGCACCACTCGGAGTCCCCGGAGTCGTACTTCGCGCACACCGCCGGCCTCAAGGTCGTCTCGTGCTCGAACCCGGCCGACGCGTACTGGATGATCCAGCAGGCGATCGACAGCGACGACCCGGTGCTGTTCTTCGAGCCCAAGCGCCGCTACTACGAGAAGGGCGAGGTCGACACCACGGCCCAGCCCGGCAAGCTGTTCGAGTCGCGCGTTCTGCGTCCCGGCACGGACGCGACGCTGGTGGCCTACGGCCCGATGGTCCGCACCTCTCTCGACGCCGCGAACGCGGCCGCTGAGGACGGCACGTCGCTGGAGGTCATCGACCTGCGCACGCTGTCGCCGCTGGACCTCGCACCGGTCTACGACTCGGTGCGCCGCACCGGCCGCCTGATCGTCGTGTCCGAGGCGCCGTCCGAGTCCTCGATCGCCAGCGAGATTGCAGCCAAGGTCCAGCAGGAGTGCTTCTACTCGCTGCAGGCACCGGTGCTGCGGGTGACCGGTTTCGACACCCCGTACCCGCCCTCGAAGCTCGAGGAGGAGTTCCTCCCCGACCTCGACCGGGTGCTGCACGCCGTCGACCGCTCTCTCGCCTGGTAAGGGGACAACCGGAAATGCCGCAGTACAAGCAATTCCCCCTGCCCGACACGGCAGAGGGGCTGACCGAGGCCGAGATCCTCACCTGGCACGTGAAGCCGGGTGACACCGTCAAGGTCAACCAGATCATCGTCGAGATCGAGACGGCCAAGGCCGCCGTCGAGCTGCCCTGCCCGTGGGCGGGCGTCGTGACCGAGCTCCTCGCGGAGCCCGGTCAGACCGTCGAGGTCGGCGTCCCGATCATCACGATCGACACCGACCCCGGTGGCGCGGCCGCACCTGCCCCCGCTCCCGTCGCGGCGGAGGCGAACGGCACCTCGTCCGGCAAGATCGGCGAGGAGATGCCGGGCGGGCGCATCGCGACGCTCGTCGGCTACGGCCCGAAGTCGGGCACCGCGAAGCGCCGTGCCCGCAAGGACTCGCCTGCCTCGGCTCCGGCTGCGGCGGTCGTGGCTCCGCCCGCTCCCGTCGCGGCACCTGCACCGGTACCCGCACCTGCGCCCGCTCCGGTCGTTGTCGCGGCTCCGGTCCAGACGCCGGGTGGGTACGTGCCGCTGGCCAAGCCGCCGGTGCGCAAGCTGGCCAAGGACCTCGGCGTCGACCTGCACGCGCTCACGGGCTCCGGCCCCGGTGGCGTGATCACGCGTGAGGACGTCGAAACCGCTGTCTCCGCACCGGCTGCCGCTCCTGTGCAGTCCGTTGTGGACAACGGCTCGCGCGAACGCCGGGTGCCCATCAAGGGCGTCCGCAAGGCGACCGCGCAGGCGATGGTGGACAGCGCGTTCACCGCACCGCACGTCACCGAGTTCCTGACGGTCGACGTGACGCCGATGATGGAACTGCGCGCACGCCTGAAGAACGCGCCGGAGTTCCGCGGCGTGAAGCTGACGCCCCTCGCGTTCTGCGCGAAGGCCGTCATCCTCGCGGCCCGCCGCACGCCGGACGTCAACGCGACGTGGGACGCGGCGGCGAACGAGATCGTCTACAAGGACTACGTCCACCTGGGCATCGCGGCCGCCACGCCGCGCGGCCTGGTCGTGCCGAAGGTCCGCGACGCCGACCGCATGTCGTTGAAGGAACTCGCGGTCGCACTGGACGAGCTCGCCACGGTCGCCCGCGACGGCAAGACGTCACCGGCCGACATGATGAACGGCACCATCACGATCACCAACGTCGGCGTCTTCGGCGTCGACACCGGCACGCCGATCCTCAACCCCGGCGAGTCCGCGATCCTCGCGCTGGGCGCGATTCGCGACATGCCGTGGGTGGTCGACGGCGAGATCAAGATTCGCAAGATCTGCCAGCTCGCGCTGTCGTTCGACCACCGCGTGGTCGACGGCCAGCAGGGCTCGCAGTTCCTGGCCGACGTCGGCGCGCTGCTGGCCGAGCCGGGTATCGCGATGACCTACTGAGGTAGCTCGCTCGAAGGCCCCCGTGCTCCGGCGCGGGGGCCTTTTCGCTGTTCAGCCACCCGTTCGGTTATTCAGGTTGACTCTCCAGCAACTGGAGACTGCACAGTTGTCCCCGTGACGCGCTACCAGATCGGCGAGCTCGCCAGGATGACCGGACTCACCGTCCGCACCATCAGGTTCTACTCCGACTCGGGCCTCATCCCGCCCACGGACAGGACCGCCGGCGGCTACCGCACCTACGACTCCGACGCGCTGGCGAGGCTGAAGCTCGTCCGCACGCTCAGGGACCTGGGCGTCGACCTGCCGACAGCCGGCCGCGTGCTGGCCCGCGAGGTGTCGGTGACCGACGTGGCGCGTGCACACGCAGACGCGATCGACGCGCAGATGAAGACGTTGCGGTTGCGCCGCGCCGTCTTGCGCGCCGTCGCCAAGGGAGGGGAGATGGAACTGATGAACGAGTTGGCACGCATGTCGGACGAGGAGCGCCAACGGATCCTCGACGACTTCTTCGAGGAGGTGTTCGGGCCCTACGAGCTGGATCCGCAGTTCGAGCAGCACATGCGATCCGTGCGGATCGAGCTGCCGGACGACCCGTCGACCGAGCAGCTGGAGGCGTGGGTCGAGCTCGCGAAGCTCGTGCAGGACACCGACTTCCGCGCCGCGGTCAAGCGGATGTCCCAGCAGCACGAGGAAAAGCGTCGCGAAGGCGCCGACCTGAGCCCGCCTCAGGGTGACCAGATGGCGGCGTTCAACTTCGCGATCGCCCAGACACGGGAGGCTCTCGACGCGGGCATCGCGCCGCAGTCCGACGAGGCTCGCGAGGTCGTGGACCGCGTGAACGCCAACTGGGCGGAGGCGCTGGGCCTGCCGAACGACGACAGCCTCGTCGAACGGCTGCGCGAGCTCTCCGACTTCGCGGACCCGCGGGCGGAGCGGTACTGGGTCCTGATCGCGAAGATCAACGGCTGGCCCGCCATGCCGGACCACTCGCGCGAGCGCGCCTGGCTGCGCGAAGCCGGCCAGCCGTTCGGCTGGACCTCTGAGATCCTGCGGGAACCAGCTGGGCGCCCAGCTCGTTCCTGTGGCAACGAAGGGGGATCGTCATGTCTGCTCTGTTCGAAATTCTCGGGGGCGTGCTCGGCGAGGCGTTCGGCCCGTCCGGCGACGACCACACGCGCGGCGACGCCGACGTCTTCCTGGACGGCGAGTGGCAGGAGGGCGAGCTGTTCTTCGGCCCCACCAAGATCATCTGGTCCGAGCGGATCGTCTTCAGCGACGCGGAGGGCCGCGTCGAGCAGATCGTCGACCAGGACCCGCCGCACCCGAACTTCGTGGTGCTGCACTTCCGCCGCCCGAACGACACGGTGCTGCTGGCCGTGCACCATCGCGAACTCAAGCGCGTGGGCGCGGTCCTGACCCTGCCGCTCAGCCTCAGGCGTTGACCGGGACCGGAGGAACTTCCTTGGTCGGCGGGTTCACCGGCGCCGACTTCTGCGAACGGCGCGCGATGATGCGGCGGCCCAGTTCGATCGCCGGGTGCTCGACCCAGCGGTAGACGACGTCCGCGAGCAGCAACGACACCAGCGTCACCACGACGGCGGTGAGCGTGCCGTAGACCGCGAAGCGCGGCAGCATCCCCGCGACCATGAAGCCCGCGATGCCCTGGAACAGGTACAGCGAGTAGGACCGGTCGCCGACGAAACGCGCCGGCGCGGTCGACAGCACCCACGTCACCGGATTGCGGTTCATCAGCGACACGATCAGCATCGCCGTCAGCACCGCGTAACCCAGCAGCAGCACCACGGCGTTGCTCGTGGAGTGCCAGAGGGTCTCCATGTTCACGTGCAGCACCGCGAACGCGATCATCGCCAGCGGCGCGATCAGCGGGTGCGTCAACGGCTGCACGAACGCGTAGAGGCGCTTGCTGTTCATGATGATCGCCAGCAGCGCACCGACCAGCAACACCACGTAGTGCACCGACGACGTGTAGAGCGCGCTCATCGAGTAGCTGGTGTACCAGCCACCGGTCAACGGGATGAGGGCGACGAGCACGGCCATGGCACCCACCGCGATGTAGACGCGACGACGGGCCGCGGCAACCCCGGCGACGACCATCAGCGCAGGCCACACCAGGTAGAACTTCTGCTCGATGCCGAGCGTCCACGAGCCGGAGAAGTAGTCGTTCGGTGCGCCCGCCATGCCCGCCGGCAGGAACTCGTTCATGAACGGCAGGTAGTACTTCAGCGTCTCCGGGTACCGGATCGTGAAGAAGTCGCCGCGCAGGTAGAAGAACGCCATGATGAACGCGAAGATCACGAAGTACGGCGGCATGATCCGGAAAACACGCCGGATGTAGAAGTTCTTGAGCGAGATCCGGCCCTTGAGGTCCTGCTCGCGCAACAGCAGCGTGGTGATCAGGAAGCCGGACAGCACGAAGAACAGGTAGACGCCGACCCAGCCGGAGAGCCACTTCCACTCGGCGCCGCCGAAGTGGAAGACCACCACGATGACGGCCGCGAACGCCCGAAGTCCGTCGAGCGCGGGAAAGCGCCGCATCTCCATGAACTCGGCATGGGTCAACGTGCGCACGACGTTCCTCCAAGATGGGGCTCGCCCAGACCACCGGGGCGCCCGGCACGTTACCAAACGCCGCTGATCGCGGGCCGGGGCGCACGTCCCGGCCCGCGTCCGGTCCTACTTGATCTGCATCCCAGAGATCGCCCGCGACACGACGAGCCGCTGGATCTCCGAGGTCCCCTCGAAGATGGTGAAGATCTTGGAGTCCCGGTGCATCCGCTCCACCGGGTGCTCCCGCGTGTACCCGGCCCCACCGAGGATGTGGATCGCCCGCTCGGTGGCCCACACCGACACCTCGGACGCCTTGAGCTTCGACATCGACCCCTCGCCCGCGGTGAACGGCACGTTGTTGCGGCCCATCCAGGCCGCACGCCACACCAGCAGCCGCGCGGCGTCGATCTCCATCCGCATGTTCGCGAGGTCGAACGCGATCGACTGGTTCTCGATGATCTTGCGCCCGAACGCCTCGCGGTCCTTCGCGTAGTCGAGCGAGTACTCGTAGGCGGCGCGGGCGACGCCGACGGCCATGGCGCCGACGGTCGGGCGGGTGGTCTCGAACGTCGCCATCGCGGCCTGGCCGCCGGACTTCTGGCCTTCGCGGGCGCGGGCGAGACGTGCTTCGACCCGCTCTCGGCCGCCGAGCACGCAGCGTCCGGGCACGCGCACGTCGTCGAAGAACACGTCGGCCGTGTGGGAGGCGCGCATGCCGTGCTTCTTGATCTTGCCGGGGGACGACAGGCCCGGCGTGCCGGGCGGGATGATGAAACCGGCCTGGCCGCGAGAGCCCAGTGCCGGGTCCAGCACGGCGGTCACGACGTGGACGTTCGCGATGCCGCCGTTGGTGGCCCAGGCCTTCTGGCCGTTGATCACCCACTCGTCGGTGGCCTCGTCGTAGCGCGCCCTCGTCCGGTACCCGGCGACGTCGGAGCCCGCCTGGGGTTCGGAGGCGCAGAACGCGGCGAGCTTCGGGTCGCTCTCGTCGCCGAAGCACTCCGGCACCCACTCGGCCAGCTGCTCCGGCTCACCGGAGGCGAAGATGCCCGCCACGGCGAGGCCGGTGCCCATCAGGGCCAGCGCGATTCCGGCGTCGCCCCAGAAGAGTTCCTCGGTCGCGATCGGCAGCGAGAGACCGATCGGGTCGGCGAACCAGGTCGCGAGCGCCTCGAAGCCGTAGAGGCCGATCTTCGCCGCCTCCTGGATCACCGGCCACGGCGTCTCCTCGCGCTCGTCCCACTCGGAGGCCGCCGGCCTGATCACGTCACGAGCGAAGCCGTGCACCCAGTCGCGCAGGTCGGTCTGGTCTTCGTTCAGTTCGAGCGAGAAGCCACCCACAGGAAGTCTCCTAAGCCTTCGGGATGTTGAACAGGCTCATGAACCCGGCCGCGAACCCCAGGTCGCCCTTCACCTTCAGCTTGCCCGTCATGAACAGCACGGGCGCGGAGGCGTTGCCGGTCGCGAGCTTCAGGAAGTCGGCGGGCGTCAGCGTCACGATGGCACGGGCCTCGCGCGTCACTCCCTTGTTGATGGTGCATTCGGCGTTCTCGATGATGGCCTCGTAGACGTCTTCCAGCACGTGGAAGTGCACGACGGCCTTGGTCGCGCCGGCCCGGTCCGAGCGGAAGTGGACCTCCATGCGGCGGAACACCTCGTCCAGCACGCGCGTGCGCAGTGCGGGGTCGGCGACAACGGCTTCGATCTGGTCCTTCGAGGCGCGCGAGATGATGCGGGCGAAGTTGGACGGGTCCATCTTCGACAGGTCGAGGTCGGCGCCGCCGTCGGCCAGCGCGCCCAGGGCGTTCAGCAACGCCGCGAAGTCGTCCTTGCCGAGCTTCTTCGGATCGATGCCGCGGGCGATGACGTCGATGTTCACCTCGGCCAGTGCCGGGTCGTCCGGCGAGATCTGCTGCAACGTGCTGATCAGCTCGGCCGGGCTGAGCTTCGCGATCGCCTCGGTGGTGAGGTCGAGCGTCATGGACACACCTCCTGGTACCTACTCGTGAGTAAGACTACTGGTGAGTAGATAGGGCGGCAAGCCGATCGGATAATCTTGCCGCTCCGAACCGAGGGGTAATGATGCGCACAGAAGGTCGCGCCAAGCGATTGCCACGCGCCGTGCGTGAGCGGCAGATCATGGACGCCGCCATCGACGTGTTCTCGCGGCTCGGCTTCCACTCGGCCTCGATGGACGAGATCTCCGAGGTCGCGGGCATTTCCAAGCCCATGCTCTACGCCTATCTCGGCTCGAAGGAGGAGCTGTTCGCGACGTGCATCCGGCGCGAGGCCACCCGCATGATGGAGGCCATCGCGACGGGCGTCGAACCCGATCAGGAACCGGACGTGCAGCTGTGGAGCGGCCTGCGGGCGTTCTTCGGGTTCGTCGGCGAGAACCGGGCGAGCTGGATGGTGCTGCACCGGCAGGCGTCCACGCAGGGCGGGCCGTTCGCGATCGAGCTCACGGACATGCGCGGCCGGGCGGTGTCACTGGTCGCGGCGCTGCTCACCCAGTCCACGAAGGCGCCCGCGACCAAGTTGGAGGCCGAGTCCCTGGCCGCCGCGCTGGTCGGGGCCGGCGAGTCGCTCGCGGACTGGTGGCTCGACCACCCCGAGGAACCCGCCGGCGTCGTCGCGGCCCGCCTCATGAACCTCGTCTGGATGGGCTTCGGCGACCTGGTCGACGGCAACGTGTGGCATCCACCGTCACGTCGTTGAGCCGATCAGGTGGGGTCCCTTGCCCCACACGGCGAACTCCCAGCCCGTGCCGTTCTCGGCCGCCGAGAACTCGACACGACCGGGGATGAGCAGCGGCTTCTTGAACCGGACGGCGACCGTCACGGCCTCGGGGAGCCGCCCCTCCAGCGCCGCGAGGCAGCGCGCCTTCGTCCACATCCCGTGGGCGATCGCGCGCTTGAAGCCGAACAGCCTGGCGCTCAACGGGTGCAGGTGGATCGGGTTGCGGTCGCCCGACGCCGCGCCGTAGCGCCGTCCGATGTCCGCGGGCACGCGCCACACGGCCGACCCGACCGGCCGCTCCAGGTCCTCGCCCGCGCCGGAAGCGCCGCCGGTGCGCCGCAGGTAGGTCGAAACGCCTTCCCAGACACCGGAGACCGACGTCACGACGTCGACCTGGGTGCCCTGCGGATGAGGCCGCAGATCGCGCGCTGACACCGTGATCTCCAGCGGTTCGTCCAACGTCAGCGGACGCGACTGCGTGATCCGGTTCGCGACGTGCACGAGGCCTGGCAACGGGAACGGGAAGCCGGCGCCGGACATCAGCTTCATCTGCAACGGAAAGCCGAGCACGTGCGGGTAGGTCAACGGCAACGCGTCGCGCAACCCGAACCCGCACACCGCGTTGTACGCCGCCAGGTGCTTCAGCGACACGTCGACAGAAGCCGAAACCGGTTGCGCGGCAAGCGTTTCCCCGCGCCGAAACGACGTCAGGGCGGCACGCAGCAACATCAGGCCCCCAGCAGCATCTGGCCGCACACCCGCACGACGTTCCCGTTCACGCCACCGGATCCCGGCGACGCGAACCACGCCACGGTCTCCGCGACGTCGGAGGGCAACCCGCCCTGCGACAGGCTGTTCATCCGCCGACCGACCTCACGCGTCGCGAACGGCACCGCCGCGGTCATCTTCGTCTCGATGAAACCGGGTGCGACGGCGTTGATCGTGGCCCCGCGAGCGGCCAGCACGGGCGCGAGCGTCTGCACCATCCCGATCACACCGGCCTTCGAGGTGGCGTAGTTGGTCTGGCCGACGTTGCCCGCGATGCCGGCGATCGACGACACCCCGATGATCCGCCCGCCGGCGCGCAGCACGTCGCCGTCCAGCAGCGCGTCGTTCACCCGCTCCTGGCAGGCGAGGTTGACCTCCAGCACCGAGTCCCACTGCGAGGAGTCCATGCGCGCCAACGTCTTGTCGCGCGTGATGCCCGCGTTGTGCACGACGACGTCGACGCCGCCGTGCCGTTCCATCAGATATGAGGTGAGTCGAGCGGGATCGCCGGTGATGTCGAGCTGCAACGCCGACCCGCCGGCGGAGTTCGCGACCTTCGACAGCTCGTCGCCGGCGGCCGGGACGTCGAGGCACACCACGTGCGCGCCATCACGGGCCAGAGTGGCCACGATCGCCGCGCCGATGCCCCGCGACGCACCCGTGACCAGCGCGACCTTGCCGTCCAGCGTGCCGGTCGGCGAGTTCCGGGACACGTGGACGACCTGCCCGGACACGTATGCGGACCGCCCGGACAGCAGGAACCGCAGCGTCGACTCGACGCCGTCCTCCGCGCCTTCGGCCACGTGGACGAGGTTGGCCGTGCCGCCGCGGCGCAGCTCCTTGCCGACCGACCGCACGAACCCTTCGAGGGCCCGTTGCGCCACGGAGTCCGGCGACCGCCCGATGACGATCACCCGCCCACACGGCCCGAGCTGCGTGATCGCCGGGTGGAAGAAGTCGTGCAGCTGCCGCAGGTCCGCGACGGCTGAGATCTCGGACGCGTCGAACACCAGCGCGCCGTACGGAGCGGGGCCTGTTTCCAGCTGCTTCAGAAAGGGCAGCCGGGAAGCGCCGCCGACCAGCACCGGTGTGGCGAGTGCGGCGTCGCGGCGAAGTGGATACGGGTTCGGCAGGCCGAGCCTGCGCACGAGCTGGCGCCCCAGCCCCGACGTTGCGAACTTCTGGTACCTGTCCACGTCACACAACCTACTCGCTAGTAAGTCTACCCGCTAGTAGGTAGTATGGCGGTATGCGAGTAGCGATCATCGGCGGCAACCGCATCCCGTTCGCCCGCTCGAACGGCCCGTACGCCACCGCGTCGAACCAGGACATGTTCACGGCGGTGCTGGACGGCCTGGTCAGCCGCTTCGGCCTGCAGGGGGAGCGGCTCGGCGAGGTGGTCGCGGGAGCGGTGCTCAAGCACTCGCGCGACTTCAACCTCGTCCGCGAGTCGGTGCTCGGCAGCAGGCTCAGCCCGGAAACGCCCGCGTACGACCTCCAGCAGGCGTGCGGCACCGGTCTGCAGGCGATCGTCGCCGTGGCCAACAAGATCGCGCTCGGCCAGATCGAGGCAGGCATCGCAGGCGGCGTCGACACCACCAGCGACGCCCCGATCGGCGTGAACGAGAACTTCCGCAAGCTCCTGCTGGAGTTCAACCGCACCCGCAAGATCAGCCTGCTCACGCGGTTGCGTCCCAGCCACGTCGTGCCGCACCTGCCGCGCAACGGCGAACCGCGCACCGGCATGTCGATGGGCGAGCACGCGGCCGTCACCGCCGCGCAGTACGAGATCACGCGCGAGGACCAGGACGAACTGACCGCGCGCAGCCACCAGAACCTCGCCCGCGCCTACGACGAGGGCTTCTTCGACGACCTCGTCACCCCGTACCTCGGCCTGACCCGCGACCAGAACCTCCGTCCGGACAGCTCCGCGGAGAAGCTCGCGAAGCTCAAGCCCGTCTTCGGCGACACGATGACCGCCGGCAACTCGACCCCGCTGTCCGACGGCGCCTCCGCGGTCCTGCTCGCCACCGAGGAGTGGGCCCGCGCACGCAAGCTCCCGGTCCTCGCCTACCTGACGTTCGCCGAGACGGCCGCCGTCGACTACGTGCACGGCGACGAGGGCCTGCTCATGGCACCCGTGCACGCCGCACCGCGGATGCTTGACAAGGCAGGCCTCACGCTGCAGGACTTCGACTTCTACGAGGTGCACGAGGCGTTCGCGTCACAGGTGCTCGCCACGCTCAAGGCCTGGGAGAAGGAGCTCGGCGAGATCGACAGGTCCAAGCTGAACGTCAACGGCTCGTCGCTCGCGGCAGGCCACCCCTTCGCCGCCACCGGGGCCCGGATCGTGGCGACCTTGGCGAAGTTGTTGCACCAGCGGGGAAGTGGACGCGGATTCGTGTCCATTTGCGCCGCCGGAGGTCAAGGGATCACGGCGATTCTGGAACGGTGACGCAGTTGGGCTTGCCGAACTCGGCAGTCCCTCATGCACACTCACAGTGTCGCGTCGCAGCGACACTGGGGGTGGGATGCAGGACCTGCAGGTTGATCCCGAGAAAGATCCGGTGCTGGCACGTGCACTCGTCGGCGCACTCCGCGACGAGTGGCGGCCTGCCGCCGACGCGATGCGGTCGGCGCACGAGTGGGAGCGCCGCGCCTACATCACGCTGACGCTGGCAACGGCGGCCAGGCGCCGCGTCGAGTGGCTCAAGAAGTGGCTGAAGGCGCGTCCGGGCGACCGCGATGCCGTTGCGGTGCACCACGCGATGGAGGCGCTGAACGGGCAGTAGTGGGGTCACCCACCGCCGGCGGCCGCGCAGGAGGACGAGTTGTCGTAGGTGCCGTTCGGCTTGGCCCGGTACTGGCCGAGTTCGCGCCCGCGCCGCACCCGGCGGGCGAGCAGGGCGATGACGGCGACGATGCTCAGGAAGAGCACGGACACCCCGCAGACGAGCAGGATCAGTGCTGTCTGCATCAGTCCAGCAGCGACCAGGCGGCCGTGCACGAGGCCGACACGGTGATCTGCTGCGCCTTCAGGTTCAGCTGGTCGACCATCCCGGCGGGCCCGGCCATCTCGAACGACGCGGCGCCGCTCATCATGCGCGGCTGGTAGTGCGAGCCACCCTCGGTGTCGCCGATCCGCAGCAACGGCCCGAGCCGCCGCCCCAACGCCGTGGCGTACCCCTCGGCGCGTCGCAGCGCGTCTGCCACAGCCTCCTTTTGTGCCTCACGGATCGCCTCGGTGTCGTCGACAAGCGTCCACGACGGTCCGTTGATCCAGGACGGCTCCGCCTGCACGAGTTCGGCCAGCAGCGCGTCGAGGCGGTCCAGGTTCTTCACCCAGATCACGTACTGCTGGGACGCCCGGCTGCCGACGCGCTGGTTGTTGTCCCAGTTGTCGTGCGCGGACAGCTGGCGCGACCGCACCTCGAACTCCTCGAGCAGCGGCTCGATGGCGGAGATGCGCTGGTTGAGCGTGCTCACCGCCTCGGAGCGTTCGGCGCCGAGAGCCTCGAACGTCACGTCCACCTGGGCGCGGTCGGCAGTGCGCTCGACCTCGCCCGTTCCCTTCGTCACGACTTCAGCCACGTGGGCCAGCCAACCGGCACGGGGGTTCATCCGCAACTATTAGCTTGTATTGCTCAATCACTAGATAAACGAATACAGCGGCATCCGGCCGCACTTCGAGGTTGGTCTGCGCGTCTCTACGGCGAGCACTAGAAACGCGGATACGGTGCGAGCCATGGACCCGGTGCGCAACCCGTTCGCTCCCGGTGCAGGCCAGCGGCCTCCTGAGCTCGCCGGCCGGGACAAGGAGGTCGGCGCGTTCGAGGTGGTGCTCGAACGCGTGGCCCGCGGCCGTCCCGAGCGCAGCCTCGTGCTGACGGGGCTGCGGGGAGTCGGCAAGACCGTGCTGCTCGGCGAGCTGCGGTCGATGGCCGTCAAACGCGGCTGGGGCGCGGGCAAGGTCGAGGCCCGGCCCGACGCCGATCTCCGCAGGCCGCTGTCGGCCGCGCTGCACCGGGCGATCCGGGATCTCGCGGTCCGGCACCGCGCGCCGGACCGGGTCGAGGCGATCCTCGGCATCCTCAAGGCGTTCGCGCTCAGGGCCGCACCGGACGGTGCCAAGCTGCGCGACCGCTGGCAGCCCGGCATCGACGTGCCCGCGGCGTCCGGCCGGGCTGACTCCGGCGACATCGAGATCGACCTGGTCGAGCTGTTCACCGACGTCGCCGAGCTCGCGCAGGACGTCGGCACGGGTGTCGCGCTGCTCATCGACGAGATGCAGGACCTGAAGCCGGACGACATCAGCGCGTTGTGCGCGGCGTGCCACGAGCTGTCGCAGATCGGTGCGCCGCTGGTGGTCGTCGGCGCCGGCCTGCCGCACCTGCCGGCTGTGCTGAGTGCGAGCAAGTCGTACTCGGAACGCCTCTTCCGCTACGTCCGCATCGACCGGCTCAGCCGCGAGGACGCCGACCGCGCCGTGCTCGCCCCCGTCGAACGCGAGGACGCGGGGATCACCGACGAGGCGCTCGACGCGTTGTTCGACGCGTCCGGGGGCTACCCGTACTTCATCCAGGCCTACGGCAAGGCCGCCTGGGACGCCGCGCCGGCCGACCCGATCACCGCGACGGACGTCTCCGTGGCCGCTCCGGAGGCCGACACGGAGCTCGCGGTGGGCTTCTTCGGCTCCCGATACGAGCGTGCAACGCCCGCTGAACGCGAGTATCTCCGGTCGATGGCCGAGTTGACCGACGGAAAGGATGCGGGCGTCAACACCGCCCAGGTGGCCGACCACCTGGGGCGCAAGCCCTCGTCACTGTCGCCCGCGCGGGACTCGCTCATCAAGAAAGGCCTGGTCTACAGCGCGGAACGGGGTCAGATCGCCTTCACCGTGCCGCACTTCGGACGCTTCCTGCTCGGCCGCGAGGAGTGACCTGAGGCACCCTGCCGTTGTCCGGCTGTTCACGTGGTCTGCCGATGATTCATCGGCATGTGCGCCACCTCACCGGATAATCACGTGCTTTCATGCGCGTGTAGGTGCATACTTGGGTTACCAGCCAAACAGACCTCACAGAGGGAAGTGCAGACCGAGATGAACTTCGCAGCGAAGCTCCGCGCCCGTCGTGCCGAGGCGCGCAACCGGAAGGCCGTGGCTCGCGCGATCGACATGGCGACCACCCCGTCCATGCGTCACGAGCTCATGGCCATCGCCCAGGCTCAGGTCACCACCCTCCGCTGACTCTGACCCGGCACTCGCGCGGCGCCCCGTCGCGAGTGCCTCCCTACGGGAACCCCTGGAGCACCTCCCGCGCTCCAGGGGTTTCATTCATTCTGTTAAACGTGATCCACGCCACAGTGCGATGGCGTTGTAACAGCGCACGTCGGTCCGCCGATGTCACTGTTGACCTCGCGGTGCTGTCGGACCCCCGACCTGGCAGCACCGCGAGGTTTCTTGTTTGCTGGGGGACATGAAGATCGCCGTGCTCGGCACCGGCCTCATGGGTGCCCCCATCGCAGCCAACCTCGCCGCAGCCGGACACACCGTCCGCGTCTGGAACCGCACGCGAGCCAAGGCCGAACCGCTCGCCGCGAAGGGTGCGACCGTCACCGGCAGCCCCGCTGAGGCCGTCGAGGGTGCCGAGGTCGTGCTGACGGTCCTGAACGACGGCGCCACGGTCACCGCGGCCATGCAGGACGCCGCGCCTTCCCTGCCGCACGACGCCGTGTGGATCCAGTCGTCCACGGTCGGCGTCTCGTACACCGAGGACCACATCGCCCTGGCGCGGTCGCTCGGCCTGGAGTTCGTCGACGCTCCCGTGCTCGGCAGCACGAAGCCCGCGGCCGAGGGCAAGCTCGTCGTGCTCGCCTCCGGCGCCGGCGAACTGCGCGAGCGCGTCCAGCCCGTGTTCGACGTGATCGGTGCCCGCACGATGTGGGTCGGCGAGGCCGGGGCGTCGTCCAGGCTGAAGCTGGTCGCGAACAGCTGGGTGCTCGCGCTGACCGCCGCCGCCGGCGAGGCCGTGTCGCTCGCGGAGGCGTCCGGGATTGACCCGAAGCTGTTCCTCGAAGCCGTGTCCGGTGGCGCGATGGACTGCGCGTACCTGCAGATGAAGGGCAACGCGATCATCGAGCGGTCCTTCCCGCCCGCGTTCACCGTGCAGAACGCGCTGAAGGACGCGCTGCTGGTGAACGAGGCCGCGGTGCGCGCCAACGTGCACCTCGACGTCGCGCAGGCGTCGAGCGCGCGGCTGAACCGCGCCGTCACCAAGGGGCACGGCGACGAGGACATGGCCGCGTCCTACTACGCGAGCTACCGATAAGCCCGACGATCGGCCGGTCTGGCGGGACGTGCGGGCTCAATAGCTTGGCCTGGTGAACAGACTCGCACGCTCCCTGCTGGCGTTCGGCCTGGCATCGGCGCAGGTCGTGGCCACCGCCGCAGTCGTGTCCGCCGCTCCCGACATCAAAGACCGCATCGCCGCCATCCCCGGCGTGCGGATCATCAGCGAAGGGACGTCCGGCGCCGCCCGGACGTTCGTCCTCGGCATCCAGCAGCCCGCGGACCACCGCAGACCGCGCGGCCTGAAGTTCGAGCAGCGCTTCTCGTTGCTGCACAAGGCGGAATCGAAGCCGATGGTGCTGCACACCAGCGGCTACAACCTGTCCGGCACGATCAGCCCCTCCGAGCCCGCCCGGCTCGTCGACGGCAACCAGATCAGCGTCGAACAGCG
This sequence comes from Lentzea kristufekii, assembly GCF_033949925.1. Classification (NCBI taxonomy): domain Bacteria; kingdom Bacillati; phylum Actinomycetota; class Actinomycetes; order Pseudonocardiales; family Pseudonocardiaceae; genus Lentzea; species Lentzea kristufekii. The sequence goes on along the minus strand of NZ_JAXAVV010000003.1, from coordinate 186,075 downwards.
GTTCTTCACGCCGTCGCGGCCCGCCCCGGCCGACTGGGACGACCTGAACATCTGGCAGGCGGCCAGCGACCACCACCGGATCGTCGGCGCGTTCAAGAAGATCTACGGCGCGAAGTGGCTGTCGACGGGTGCCAGCAAGGGTGGCATGACGTCGATCTACCACCGCCGGTTCTTCCCGCGCGACGTCGACGCGACCATCGCGTACGTGGCGCCGAACGACGTGGTGAACGACCGCGACGTCTACGGCGAGTTCATCCGCGAGGTCGGCGACGACCCGACGTGCAACCGCCGCCTGGAAGGCGTGCAGCGGCAGATCCTGCAGCACCGCGACGAGTTCGTCTCGCGGCTGGAGGCCAAGGGCTACACGTACAAGCAGTTCGGCAGCGCGCACAAGGCGCTGGAGATCCTCGTGCTCGACACGCCGTTCACGTTCTGGCAGTACGGCACGCAGGCGCAGTGCGCGCTGGTCCCCGGTGCGGGTGCCTCGGTGGACGACCTCTGGAAGTTCATCGACGCGACCGTGGGCTGGGACTTCTACACCGACGCCGGCGTCGCGCCCTACACGGCGTACTACTACCAGGCGGGCACGCAGCTCGGCTGGCCGGAAGCGGACGAGTCGGCCGTGCGCGACCTGCTGCGCCACCCCGGTTCCTCCGTGCCGCGCTCTATGGTCTCGCCGGACATCAGGTTCCCGCGGTTCGACCGCTCGGCGATGCGTGACGTGGACTCGTGGGTGCGCCATCAGGGTTCGCGGTTGCTGTTCGTGAACGGGCAGAACGACCCGTGGAGCGCGGAACCGTTCCGCCTCGGCCGGGGCACGCGCGACTCGCTGTCGTTGACGGTGCCCGGTGGCAACCACGGCGCGAACATCGCGAAGCTGCCCGAGAAGGAACGCGCTGCCGCCACCGCCGCCGTCCTGCGCTGGGCCGGCGTCGCGTCCGCTCCTGTTGCGGCACTTGCCGTGGACGAGGGCCCGGACTCGCTGGACGCGCTGCGGGCTCGCCGGGGCTGAGGCACGCTGGAGGCGTGAAGCCGTTGCTCGTGGTCGACGCAGCCAACGTCGTGGGGTCGGTCCCCGACGGGTGGTGGCGCGACCGGGCGGGCGCAGCCGAACGCCTCCGCGACGCCCTGCGCGGCCGCGACGAGGAAGTCGTCCTGGTCGTGGAAGGCAAGGCGCGCAACGTGTCCTCGGTCGACGACGTCCGCGTGGTCTCCGCTCCCGGTGATGGCGACGACACGATCGTCGAGGTGGTGCGCGCCGAGGGCACGGGACGTCCGGTGACGGTGGTTACCGCCGACCGCGAGTTGCGGCAGCGGGTGATGGCTCTGGGCGCCGAGGTGGCAGGTCCCACCTCGGTGCCCCGTCGTTAGAGCCTGAAGAGGCTTTCGAGGATCTGCGCCACGCCGTCCTCGGTGTTCGGCGGAGCGTGGTTGCTGCAGGCCTGCTTCACGAGCGGGTGCGCGTTGCCCATCGCGTACGCCGTGCCGGCCCACCCGAGCACCGACAGGTCGTTCGGCATGTCGCCGAACGCGATGACCTCGTGCTTGCCGATTCCCCTGGTGTTGCACAGGGTTTCGAGCGTGGCGGCCTTCGAGACGCCCGGCGGGCTGATCTCCAGCAGGCCGAGCCCGCCCGAGTGCGTGACCGAGACGTGCTGCCCGACGGCCTCCCTGGCGATCTCCATCATGTGGTCGACCTCGGCGTCCGGTGCCCACGCGAGCATCTGCACGACCTGGTGCGCCTCCTCGAAGACGTGGTCGAGCAGCTCCAGTGTCCTGTGTGGATTCTTCGGCCCGAAGCCCTGGAAACCGGGCTCCGACAACACTTCCAGCCCGGTCTCGACCGCGATGCCGACGTTCGGGATCACCTCGGCCAACGCCTCGGACACCTTCCGCACGACGTCGAGCGGCACCGTCTGCGCGTGCGTCACCTCGCGGTTCGTCAGGTCGTAGATCATCGCGCCGTTGGAGCAGATCGCGGTGCCGGTCAGCTCCAGGCCCTGCACGAACCTCGGCGGACGCGCCGTGACGACCACGACGTCCGCGTCGACGGCGTGGAGCGTGGCGCGGGTCCGATCGCTCAGCACGCCGCCTGGTTGCAGCAGCGTGCCGTCGAGGTCGGTCGCGATCAACCTGATCATCGGCTGATTATCGGTCAGGAACTACTGCCTGCGGGCGAGAAGCCCGGAAGCCGTCACCTCGACGGTGTGGCGCACGACGTCCTCGAAGTCGATCTGCAGGGCGGCCAGGGACGGGTCCGCGGCGTAGACGGCGAGCAGCGCCTCCGGGGGACGGCTGCTCGGCCAGGCGGAGCCCACCACGATCAGCACCGTCCGTACCAGGGCGGAGGCTCCCTCGTCGCCCAGTTCCGGCAGGTGCCGGACGATGAAGCGGACGAGTGCCTCCAGTTGCCCGCGGACGGCGTGCTTGTGCCGTATCGCGGTCTCGACGGAGATGTTGTGCTCCAGCACGGTGGCCTGCGCGCTGACCAGGTCGCACAGCACCGGGCGGCGTGCCAGCGAGGACGCGAGGAGCTCGGCCAGCCGGTTCTCGCGCTCCCGGACTTCGCCGCCGCCGGGCACCGCCTCGCGTTCCAGTTCGGCGATCCAGTGCGCGCCCTCGGCTTCCAGCAGCTCCAACAGCACGGCTTCGCGCGACTCGAAGTAGCGCAGCACGTTCGCCTTGGCCAGGCAGGCCCTGCGGCTCAGGCCGTTGAGCGTCAGCTCGGACACCGGCATCTCGGTGAGCATCGAGGCCGCGGCGCCGAGGATCTGCCGGCGGCGCTCGTTGCGCTGCTCGTCGGTGCGCGCTCGCTGAAAACCCATGCGCGCATGTTACAGACCGGCGGTACTTTACTAAGAGACCGATGGTCCGTTATGGTGGCGAACATAAGAGACCGCCAGTACTTGATGAGGTGTCGCCTTGTACGAGGTTCCTGACCAGCGAGGTAAGCGCGTCGTCGTCACGGGCGCGAACAGCGGAACCGGCAAGGAGACGGCCAAGCGACTGGCCGGTGCCGGGGCCGACGTCGTGCTCGCGGTGCGCACCGAGGCCAAGGGCGAGCAGGCGAAGGCGGAGATCCTCGCCGCACACCCCGGCGCCCAGGTCGAGGTCCGCCGGCTCGACCTGGCGGACCAGGCGTCGGTGCGCGCGTTCGCCGACGGCCTGTTCGCCGACGGCCGTCCGCTGGACGTGCTGGTGAACAACGCCGGCGTGATGAACGTGCCGGCGCGGACCGAGACCGTCGACGGCTTCGAGCTCCAGCTGGCCAGCAACTTCCTCGGCCCGTTCGCGCTGACCGTCCGGCTGCTGCCGTTGCTGCTGGCCGCTCCCGCGCCCAGGGTCGCCACGATGAGCAGCGGAGCCGCTTTCCGGGGCAAGATCGACTTCGACGACCTGCAGTCGCGCCGCCGGTACAGCCCGACGCTGGCCTACGCCAACTCCAAGCTGGCCGACCTGCTGCTGACGGTGCGCCTGGCGGACCTGGCGGAGGAGCGGGGATGGCCGCTTCTGTCGGTGGGCGCGCACCCCGGCTACACCCGCACCAACCTGATGACCTCCGGTCCGCGTCTGAACGGAGGACGGCCCGGACTTGTCGAGTCGTTGGTGTACAGGGTTTTTCCGTCCCAGGGCGTCGAGCAGGGCTCAGAGCCCCTGCTGCACGCGGCCGCAGATCCCGCAGCGGTTCCCGGCGGCTACTACGGACCGCGCTGGGCACTCGTCGGCCCGACCAGGCCCGCCTCGCTGCCGCGATCTGCCAGGGACAAGGCGCTGGCCGCCCGTCTGTGGACCGAGGCCGAACGTCTCACCGGCACGCCGGTGGAGGTCGTGGGGCACTGATCTCACGTGCTCGGGCAAGATCGGTCCATGACCCATCGAGTTGACGACATGCCGTTGCCGGTTTGGCTCCCGGAGTCCGGCTCCGGCCCCGGCATCGTGCTGATCCAGGAGATCTTCGGCCTGGACGGGTACCTGCGCGGCATCGCGGAGAAGCTCGCCGCGCTCGGCTACGTGGTGGCCGTGCCCGAGCTCTTCCACCGCTTCCAGCCGGGCTGGGTCGGTGAGCACGACGAGGCGGGCATCGCGAAGTCGATGGAGGTCGTCGGCAACCTCGACTTCCCGCTCGCCGTGCAGGACGTCGTCAAGTCCGTGCAGTACCTGCGCGGCCTGCCCGAGGTCACCGGCGGTGTCGGCGTGCTCGGCTTCTGCCTCGGCGGCACCCTGGCCTACGCCGCGGCCACCGCCTCCGACCCGGACACCGCAGTCTCGTTCTACGGCTCCGGCGTGCCGGACCAGATCGGCACGCTCGACCAGGTGTCGTGCCCGATCCAGTTCGTCTTCGGCACCGAGGACGCGTTCATCACCGGCTACCAGAAGGTCGTGGACGCGGTAGCGGCGCACGAAGGCGCCGAGATCCACCTGGAGGCCGCGGGTCACGCGTTCCTCAACCACCTCGGCCCCTGGTACGACGAGGACGCCGCGGACCGCGCGTGGGACGGCGCCACGCAGTTCCTCGCGCGCACGCTGCCCGTCTAGGAGATGCACGGCACCGCGAGCTGCTGCGAGAAGAACCTCTCCAGCGGCTTGCGGTGCAACCGGCGCTCGACCGCGATCAGCTCGTTGCGGCGGTAATGCCTCACCTGCGTGCTCGTGACGACGAACCCATTCCGTTCGGTGGTGGGCATCTCGTCGTAGAGCAGAGCGTGTTGTCCTTGCGTCACAACGACGTCCGCCAGCCCGTCCGGGATCTTGCTCGCCCGCGTCGCGATCGTGGCCGCCAGCGCGTCAGGCCGGCTGCGCAACCGTCGATGCGGCCACGGCACCCCGTGGTGCTCGGCCTCCAGCGACCGGTGCAACGCCCTGGCCGCGTGCCGGATCGCCTTGATCGAGTCGCCCCCGAGCACGTGCACGCCGGGACCGTCGAGCGCGGTGTCCCTGCGGAACCCGGTGCACACGACGACCTTGTCGTACCGCAGCTCACCGGTGCCGTCGATCGTCGCGACGAACTCGTTGCCGTCCTTGACGATCCGTTGCACGGACCGCCCGACGGTGTGCGTGACCCGTGCCGTGGAAGCGATGTTGTCGGCCGTCTCGAACGCGCTGGGCCCGCGTCCGACGATCAGCACGCGCTTGCCCGCGTACTCGGTCGGATCGGTGCTCGCGCTCGCATACGTCTCAGCGTGCTCGAAGCCGGGAACGCCCGGCACGTGAGGCTTCTTGCCGGTCGCGACGATGACGTGCCGAGCCTGGTACTGACCCAGGTCGCCGACCGGCGTGCGGTAGCGGATGTTCAACGGGCGCGCGAAGTCCTCCAGATAACGCACCAGATCGTCCGCGCTGGGAAAGGAACGCTTGCTGTAGCGCGCGAACGGCACACCCTCGAACAGCGAGTTGTCGTCCGTCGAGAGCACGCGGTGCCGCGGAAACGTCCGGAAGAAGCTCGCCGGCCCGGGTTCGTTCTCGACGATCAGGTAGTCGCGGCCCGCACGGTGCAGAAAGCGCCCCATCTGCAAGCCCGCCGGACCCGCACCGATCACCAGGTACTCCACCATCACGCACCTCCCGGCGTCCTCTACGCCGAACACGGCGAAAAGGTTCAGACGGGCGGTCTGAGTTCCATGATGAGGGCTACCGGTGGGTTCCGGTCAACTAGCGTCCACCTCGTGGATTCCGGCCTGCTCTGGTCAGTCAAGAGGCACATCGTCCTGGTCGTGGTGATCGGCCTAGCGGTCTTTGCGTCGTCCGCCGTACTTCTGTGGTCCGCCTTGGGTTTTCCGGCGCCCGTGTCGTCCAGGCTGGACATCATCAAGGTCGCCCTGACCGTGGTGGCGGGCGTCGGCGGCGTCGTGGCACTCGTCGTCGCCTACTGCAAGCAACGCATCAGCGAGTCCGCCGAGACTCGCGAACTGACGAAGCTGCGCAACGAACGCTTCGGCGCCGCCCGCAACCAGATCGGCAACGAGTCACCGACAGTCCGCCTCGCCGGCATCTACGCACTCGCCGCCTTGGCCGACGAATGGACCGCGCAACGCCAGGTGTGCATCGACGTGCTCTGCGCCTACCTGCGCATCCCGTACGAGCCGGAGCTGGAGTCGGAGTGGTACATCGACGCCGAGTCCGAGGTGCGCCTGGCGATCACCAACGTGATCTCCTGCCACCTGCGCGACGGCGCGCCGGTCAGCTGACAGGGCCACGACTTCGACCTGGTCCGCGCGATACTGCGCTCAGCCGAGTTCTCCGGCATCCAGATGTCGTCCGGCAAGTTCTTCCTGAGCCTGGCGCGGTTCCCCGCCGGCTGGATCTCGTTCGACGGGATGGTGGTGAGCGGCGGCGAGGTGTGGTTCGGCGGCGCCTCGTTCGACGGCGCAAGGGTGACGTTCGACGGCGCCGAGTTCCGCGCCGGACGGGTGCGGTTCGAGGGGGCGGAGTTCAACGGCGGCGAGGTGTCGTTCCGCGGTGCCCGGTTCTCCGGCGGCGAGGTGGACCTGTCCGAAGCGGTCATCTCCGTGCCGCCGGTGTTCGACGAGGGCGAGAAGCCGGGCCTGAAACTGCCCTGAGCGTTTTTGTCGGTGCCGGATGTCAAGATCACCGCCATGGGCACCTGGGACATCGGACACTTCGACAACGACAGCGCCGCGGACTTCTCCGGCTCGCTGGACGACGCACTCGAAAGCGAGCGCGAGAACATCATCCGCACCACCCTGATCCGCACGATCGAGACCGAGGACTACCTGGACAGCGACGAAGCGTGCGCCGTCCTGGCCTCGGCAGCCCTGATCGCCGCGCAGTGCCCTGGCGGAACCCCGATCACCACGGCGTACGGGCCGAAGAAGCCGCTGCCGGTCTTCTCGGCAGACCTCCGGCCGCTCGCCGTCAGCGCGCTGGACCGCGTGCTGGCACCGGAGTCGGAGCTCACCGAGCTGTGGGACGACGCCGGTCACGGCCCGCTGTTCCGGAAGGGCGTCACCGATCTCAAGGCCGTCCTTCTCACGTGATGGACGTGCCGAACGAGTCGACGTTCCGGAACGCCTCGGTGAACTTCGCACAGCGATGACCGTCGTTGGCCAGGACGTCAAGCAGGTCGTCGACAGAACGGGGTGCCTTCCGGTACCGGGACACCTGTCGCCGAAGTGCTGCGATCACCAGCTCCGGCGCAAGATCCAGCTGGTCGAGCAGGAACTCGTCCTGGTGCAGGACTTCGATGCCGAAACGGCTGACTGCCGCGTCGGGGAAGTCCCTCAGGTTCTCTGTGACCAGCAGCTCGGCGCCACCCCACACGGCTGCCGCGAGAACGTGTCGATCCTTGGGATCGTTCTCCATCGCGCCGATCAGGTGCTGGTAACCGGTCACCTCGGCATCCGGGAAGTGTCGTCGCATCTGATCGAGCCGGTGAGCCACCTGGTGCTCAGACGCGCCTCGCTTGCGCAGGTTCCGGTCAAGCTCGACCAACACGTCACCCGACCACAGCGGACGGTAGACGCCACATTCGCTGATCGTCAGCAGCGTGTCGCACAGGTAGGGCTTGAGCAGAACGCACGTGTCCATGAAGACGGGGAGCACTGATCACCTGGAGTCGTCGTGCGTCGGCATCCGCTCGAACGGCGTGTCCAGCGGAAGGTCGTAGAGGCCACTGTCCTCACCGGCCCGGACCATCTCGTCGAGTCCTGCGGCGCGCGCCCTGCGGGAACGGTCCTGGTAGGCGAGGAGGTCGGCCAAGCGGACTCGGCGATGCCTGTTGGGCTGTTCGTACGGGATCTCGCCCGCCTCGAGCAACCGCACCAGGGTCGGCCGGGAGACTCCCAGCAGATGTGCTGCTTCGCTCGTGGTGAGAATGGTGTGTTGCGGGGCAACGGTGATCGCCAAGCCCCGCGACATCGCGAACACGACTTCCCGCAGCACGTCGAAGACCTCTGCGGGCAGTTGGAGATGCGTGCCGTCTGGCGCCACCAGCGCGGCCGGCTCGTTCCCCGACCGTGCCAGCGCGGCGATCCACGGCGACAAGCTCTCCGGCCGGGCCGGAGGCAGCACCGTTCGTTCGCTCGCGCCTGCCGTCATGACTTCATGCTAGCGCAAAACGAACAAAACGAAAGCCGTCCACCTGATGGACGCCGGAACAGGACGACCGTCCACAGTGTTGGATACGGCCGTGACGACTGTGAAGCGCCGTGCCCGCGTCCGTGCCCCTGAGCTGGTAGGACGCGGCTGGCTGAACACCGGTGACGCCACGGTCAGCCTCAAGGACCTGCGCGGCAAGATCGTGCTGCTCGACTTCTGGACGTTCTGCTGCATCAACTGCCTGCACGTCCTCGACGAGCTGCGCCCGCTGGAGAAGGAGTTCGAGGACGTCCTCGTCACGATCGGCGTGCACTCGCCGAAGTTCGTGCACGAGGCCGACCCCGAGGCGCTCAAGGCCGCCGTCGAGCGGTACGGGGTGCACCACCCGGTCCTGGACGACCCGGAGCTCACCACCTGGCAGAACTACGCCGTGAAGGCGTGGCCGACGCTGACCCTGGTCGACCCCGAGGGCTACGTCGTGCACGTCGCCGCTGGTGAAGGCCATGTCGAGGCACTCAGGACCATCATCAGAGAGCTGGTCGAGGAGCACGACGAGAAGGGCACGCTGCACCGCGGCCAAGGTCCGTACCAGGCGCCGGAGCCGGAGAACACCACGCTCCGCTTCCCCGCCAAGGCCATCGTGACGCCGAGCGGCACGATCCTCGTCAGCGACTCCGCCCATCACAGCATCGTGGAGCTCGAAGCGGACGGTGAGACCGTCATCCGCCGCATCGGCACCGGCGAGCGCGGCCGGCAGGACGGGCTGAACCCCACCTTCTCCGAACCGGCGGGTCTCGCGCTGGTTCCCGGCACCAACGACGTCGTCGTCGCCGACACGGTCAACCACCTCCTCCGCACTCTCAACCTCGAGACCGGCGAGGTCACGACCCTCGCCGGCACCGGTGAGCAGTGGCGCGACGGGGAGACCGACGGGCCGGCCGACAAGATCGACCTGACGAGCCCGTGGGATGTGGCGTGGTGGAACGGTGGTGTCGCGATCGCGATGGCCGGCAACCACACGCTGAGCTTCTTCGACCCCGGGACCAACACCGTCAGAAGGCTGGCCGGCACCACCGTCGAGGGCATCAACGACGGACCGGCCGAAGGGGCCTTCTTCGCGCAGACGTCCGGGCTCGCGGTGGACGGTGACCGGCTGTGGATGGTCGACTCCGAGACGAGCGCGCTGCGCTACCTCGAGAACGGCGAGGTGCACACCGTCGTCGGCAAGGGGCTGTTCGCGTTCGGGCACAAGGACGGCGACGCGGACGAGGCCCTGTTGCAGCACCCGCTGGGCGTCACGGTCCTCGGCGACCACTCGGTCGTCATCAGCGACACCTACAACAACGCGATCAGGCGTTTCGACCCCGAGACGAACACCCTGACCACGATCGCCACGGATATCGCCGAGCCGTCCGACGCGCTCCTCGTCGACGGTGAGCTCGTCGTCGTGGCGAGCGCGGCTCACCGGCTCGAACGGTTCGCGGCGGCCGCCACGAAGATCGACGGCGCGGCCCACGAGGTGAAGCGGCCCTCCACCGACATCGCGCCGGGCGAGTTCGAGCTCGCGGTGGTCTTCACTCCGCCGACCGGGACGAAGCTGGACGAGAGGTATGGCCCCTCCACCCGCTTGGAGATCACCAGCTCACCCCCGGAGCTGATCCTCGAGGGTGCGGGCGTCGGTACCGAACTGGTACGGGCGTTGCGGATCAACGATCAGGTCACGAACGGCGTTCTGCACGTCGTAGCGCAGGCGGCCAGTTGCAGTGACGATCCTGCCGACGAACACCCGGTGTGCCGCCTGACCAGGCAGGACTGGGGGGTGCCGGTTCGAGTTGTTGCCGATGCACCTACCCGTCTTCCGCTGCTGATGGGCGGTATGGACGAGGAAGGTCGTCAAGGCACGTAGACTCTGCTGGTGCCTGATGTCAAGCTCGAGATCCAGATGCTGTACGACCGTGTGATGGTCCGCATCTCGCCCGAGGACGGCGAGCGGCGTTCCAGCGGAGGCATCGTGATCCCCGCTACGGCCCAGATGGCGAAGCGGTTGGCGTGGGGTGATGTGTTCGGAGTCGGTACCAGCGTGCGCCACGTGAAGGTCGGTGACCGGGTGATGTTCAACCCGGAAGATCAGCTTGAGGTCGAGGTGCACGGCACCACGTATCTCGTGATGAGGGAACGCGATCTGCACGCGGTTGCGACCGAGCTCACCGAGCACGGTACTGGTCTGTACCTATGAGCCGCCGGTTCGTGATCGACGCCTGATAGCTGCACACATATGCCACCTCAGGAGAGACAGGGCAACGGGGAGAGCTGTGCCGTACGACGCTGACAAGACGAGAGCGATGCCTCCGGTGGGTCCCGGAGGCACGTCCTCGGAGCAGACGACCAAGATCGCTCCGGTCCAGGTGGACGCCTCGACCGAGGCGTGGCCGTCTGAGGAGCCGGACTCGAACGAGCCGACCGTCACCGCGGCTGTGCCCGGTGTCGGCTTCCCGGCCGGCGAGGACGCCACGGAGTACATGAGGCCGGTGGCGCCGCCCGAGCCGCAGCCGGAGGACTCCGGCGTCTACGGGCCCGTGATGATCGAGCCGGGCGAGGACGAGGCCAAGCCCAAGAACACGAAGAAGAAGGCGCTGATCGTGGCCGCGGCCGTGGTCGGCGCCTTCGGCCTGCTCTACGGCCTCGACATCCTCGTCTCCAGCGGCAACGTGCCGCGCGGCGTGACGGTGGCGGGCGTCGACGTCGGCGGCATGAGCCACGACGAGGCCGAGAAGAAGCTGCGCGACGAGATCGGCCCGCGGCTGGACAAGCCCGTCGCGCTCAAGGCCGGCGACGTCACGTCCGAGCTCGACCCGAAGTCCGCGGGCCTGGAGCTCGACTGGAACAGCACGATCGAACGTGCCGGCAGCCAGCCGCTCAGCCCGTTCACGCGCGTCACCTCGTTCTTCACCAGCCGCGAGGTCGGTGTCGCGACGAAGGCCGACGACGCGAAGGTCTCCGGCGCGCTGGAGGCCCTGCGGCCCAAGCTCGACCACGAGCCGATCGAGGGCACCATCAAGTTCGAGGGCGCGAATCCCGTCGCCGTCGAGCCGCACGACGGCCAGAAGCTCAAGGCGGAGGACGCCGTGAGCGCGGTCGTCGCGAACTGGGCGTCCGGCAACCCGGTCGAGGTCCCGATGGACTTCACCCCGGTCAAGACGACCAAGGAGGGCGTCGAGAAGGCGCTCAACGACGTCGTGAAGACCGCGGTGTCCGGTCCGGTCGTCATCAAGGGCGAGGGCAAGGACGCGACGCTCACGCCGGAGCAGATCGGGGCCACGCTGGCCTTCGCTCCCGGTGAGGGTGGCGCGCTGAACGTCACGCCGAACAAGGACAAGCTCGCCGAGGTCACCACGCCTCAGCTCAAGGACACGGTCAAGCAGGGCAAGGACGCCGAGATCGTCTTCGAGGGCGGCAAGCCGACCGTCAAGCCGTCGGTGGACGGCCTCGACCTCGACTGGGACAAGAACCTCCAGCCCTACTTCGACACGCTGAAGAAGACGGACGCGCGCGAGGTCAAGTTCGAGTACAAGCACACGCCCGCGAAGGTCACCACCGAGCAGGCGAACAAGATGGGCATCAAGGAGGTCATCGGCGAGTTCCAGACCGGTGGCTTCGCTCCCGCCTCGGGCGTCAACATCCGGGTCGTGGCCGAGAAGGTCAACGGCGCGATCGTGAAGCCCAAGGAGACGTTCAGCCTCAACAAGCACACCGGCCCCCGCGGTACCGCGCAGGGCTACGTCGAGGCGGGCATCATCGAGAACGGCATCCCCGGCATGGCGGTCGGTGGCGGCATCTCGCAGTTCGCGACCACGCTCTACAACGCGTACTACTACGCGGGCATGAAGGACGCGGGCCACAAGGAGCACAGCTACTGGATCACGCGGTACCCGAAGGGCCGCGAGGCCACCGTGTTCATGGACGGCGCGGGCAACAGCCTGATCGACATCGCCTTCACGAACCCGGACGACACGGGCGTCGCCATCCAGACGATCTGGACCCCGGGGTCCATCAAGATCGTGCTCTGGGGCACCAAGAACTACGACGTCACGGGCTCCACCAGTGGTGACTTCAACCCCACCCAGCCGCAGGAGAAGAAGGTCAACAAGGCCGGTTGCTCGCCGAGCAACGGCGCTCCGGGCTTCTCGGTGACGGACACCCGCACGATCACGGACCGCCGCACGGGCCAGTCCCGCAGCGAGTCGCGGACGGTTCGCTACGACCCGCAATTCAAGATCATCTGTGAGCCGCCACCCGGCGGTTGAGCAAGTTTCAGGTTGACAGTGGCCACGCGCGGGTAGTCACCCGTTCGTGGCCACTGTTGCGCAAGAGGCGCGAAGACACCCCGTCGTCCAGACGCTCGGACGGGCTGGAATGGTGCTGTACGGGGTCGTGCACGTCCTTGTGGCGTGGCTCGCGATCCAGGTCGCGTTCGGTGGTTCCGAACAGGCCGACTCGAAAGGCGCGCTGAGCGACATCGCTCAGGGCGGCGCGTGGTTGCTGTGGACGCTCGCGATCGGGCTCGTGTGCTTCGCGCTGTGGCAGCTGCTGCTCGCCTTCGTCGGGTACACCTACATCGGCAAGAAGCGGAAGCGCATCTCCAAGCGCATCGGCTCCGCGGCCCGCGCCATCACGGCGACCGGTATCGCGCTGGGTGCCTTCAAGTACGCGACGGGCTCGGGCGGTTCCGGTGACCAGAGCCAGCAGCAGCAAGAACTCACGGCGCAGGTGCTCGCCCTGCCCGCCGGCCAGTTCCTCGTCGGCGCCGTGGCGATCGGCATCCTCTGCATCGCCGGCGTGATCATCTACAAGGGCATCAAGAAGTCCTTCGAGAAGGACCTCGACATGAGCCGCGCTCCGAAGTGGATCGAACCGGTCGGCAGGATCGGCTGGATCGGCAAGGGCACCGCGTACGGCGTGATCGGCGTCCTCGTCGGACTCGCCGCGGTCAACGCGGACCCCCAGCAGTCCGGCGGCATGGACAAGGCGCTGAAGACGTTGGCAGCACAGCCTTACGGCATGTTCCTGCTGTCCGCCGTGGCGATCGGCATCGCCGCGTTCGGCGTGTACTGCTTCGCTGCGGCACGCGCTCTCAAGGAGTGACGGCGGTGGCCGCGAGCCTGTGTCGATGCCGGGCCGCGGCCGCCTGCGCCTCCACCGTCATCGACGACAGGACCTGTCCCGGCGCCACGTAGAGGACGTTGGGGCTGGCGGAGTCCGGCCCCCAGCCTGGACTGCCGCGCAGCAGCAGGAGGTCGCCGGGACTCGGGTTCATCCCCTCGAACCACGAGTCCTGCTCGACCCCGGTGCGCTCCCACGCGATCACGGCTTTGGTGCCGCTCTTCGCCCGTTGGTACACCTGCGCGACCCTCGCCAGCTCCGCTTCCGGCGACACCTCGCGCAGCGCGTTCATGTGCTGCTCGTACCCGGACCACAGCTCGTCCTGGCGCACCTGCCGGTTCTTCAGGCGTCGCAGGACGATCGTCGCGAGCGCCACGACGCCGACGACCGCGCACAGCATCAGCAGGTACAGGAACACCGGCCAATCTTTGATTCCGAACGAGGGACTGTCAACTGACAACGAAATCAAGCTGCATCGTGTGAGGTGATCGCGCTACCGTGCCGGTCATGTCGAGTCCTGAGGCATCCAGGGTCGGGTCTGCGGTCTAGCCGTCAGCCCCGGTAAACCCCTCGTTCCTCGGAGCTCCTCCGTGCCTTTTTCGCTGTACCTGCTCGCCCTGGCCGTGTTCGCCATGGGCACGTCTGAATTCATGCTCTCCGGGCTCTTGCCCGCCGTCGCCGCCGACTTCCACGTGTCCGTGGGCACCGCCGGCACGCTCACCTCGGCCTTCGCGGCAGGAATGGTCGTCGGCGCACCGCTGATGGCCGCACTCGCCCGCAACTGGCCACCGAGGCTCAGTCTGTTCGCGTTCGTCGCTGTCTTCCTCACGGCACACCTGATCGGGGCCGTCACCGAGAGCTTCGCCGTGTTGCTCGTGACCAGGGTGGTAGCCGCGCTCGCGAACGCGGGTTTCCTCGCCGTGGCGCTGACGACCGCCACGGCATCGGTGCCGCCGCGACAACGTGGACGGGCGCTCGCCGTGCTGCTGTCCGGCACGACGGTGGCCATGATCGCCGGTGTGCCGGGAGGATCGCTGCTCGGCACCGCACTCGGTTGGCGCGCCACGTTCCTGGCCGTCGCGGTGCTCTGCGTGCCGGCCGCGGCCGGTGTCCTGAAAGGGATTCCGTCCCGGCGGCAGCACACCACCGTCGCGTTGCGACGCGAGTTGACGGAGCTGCGGAAACCGCGGCTGGTGCTGGTGATCGTGCTCGCGGTGCTGGTGAACGCGGTGACCTTCGGCCACTTCACGTTCCTGGCCCCGGTCGTCACCGACGTCGCCGGGCTGGGTGAGTGGTGGGTTCCGGTCGTGCTGGTGCTGTTCGGCGCCGGTTCGTTCGCCGGGGTCGACATCGGTGGACGCCTGTCCGGCTTCGCGGCACGCCCGGTCGTCGCGATCGGCGGAGTGCTGGTGCTCGCCGGGTGGTTCAGCCTCGACGTGCTCGGCCGTGAGCCGGTCGTGTTGCTGCCGTTGGTCTTCGTGCTCGGCGTGCTGTCGTTCGCGGTGGGCAGCACGTTGATCGCGAGGGTGTTGCACCACGCGGCAGGAGCGCCGGCGATGGGCGGCTCGTACGCGACCGCCGCCCTCAACATCGGCGCCGTGGCCGGTCCGCTCCTCTTCGCGGCGCAATGAAAAACGGGTCCTCGCACCTCAGGCAGGAGGTGCGAGGACCCGTAGTCCGTCGAGACGCTCAGAAAACGCTCTCGTCGATGTCCATCAGCGCGTTGTCCGTGGACTCCGCGATCTTGCGACGGGCGGTGAGCTCCGGCAGCACGGTCTTGGCGAAGAACGACGCCACCGCGATCTTGCCCTCGTAGAACGCCTTGTCCTTGGCGGACGGCGTGCCACCGAGCTTCTCCAGCGCGACCTCGGCCTGGCGCAGCAGCAGCCAGCCGACGAGGACGTCGCCCGCGGTCATCAGCAGGCGGACCGAGTTCTGGCCGACCTTGTAGAGGTTGCGGACGTCCTCCTGCGAGGTGGTCAGGAACCCGACCAGCGCGCCGAGCATGCCCTGCAGGTCTTCGAGACCCTGCTTGAGCAGCGCCCGCTCCTCCTTCAGGCGACCGTTGCCGCCCTCGTTGTCGAGGAACTTCTGGATCTCGCCGTTGATGAACGTGAGCGCCTGACCCTTGTCGCGGATGATCTTCCGGAAGAAGAAGTCCAGCGACTGGATGGCCGTGGTGCCCTCGTACAGCGAGTCGATCTTCGCGTCGCGGATGTACTGCTCGATCGGGTACTCCTGCAGGAAGCCCGAGCCGCCCAGCGTCTGCAGCGACTGCGCCAGCTGCTCGTACGCGCGCTCCGAGCCGACGCCCTTGACGATCGGCAGCAGCAGGTCGTTGACCTTGGCCGCGAGCTTGGCGTCGTCGCCGCCGAGCATCACCTTGTCCTGCAGCGTCGCGGTGTACAGGTACACGGCGCGCAGGCCCTCGGCGTACGCCTTCTGCAGCATCAGGCTGCGGCGGACGTCCGGGTGGTTGGTGATGGTGACGCGCGGCGCGGTCTTGTCCGTCATGCGCGTCAGGTCGGCGCTCTGCACGCGCTCCTTGGCGTAGGACAGCGCGTTCAGGTAGCCGGTCGACAGCGTCGCGATGGCCTTGGTGCCGACCATCATGCGGGCGTACTCGATGACGTCGAACATCTGCGCGATGCCGTCGTGCACCTCGCCGAGCAGCCAGCCCTTGGCGGGCACGCCGTGCTGGCCGAAGGTCAGCTCGCACGTGGTGGACGCCTTGAGGCCCATCTTGTGCTCGACGTTGGTGACGAAGGCGCCGTTGCGCTCGCCCAGCTCACCGGACTCCGGGTCGAAGTGGAACTTCGGCACCAGGAACAGCGACAGGCCCTTGGTGCCGGGCTTCGCCTCGATGCCTTCGCCCTCGGGACGCGCGAGCACCATGTGCATGATGTTCTCGGTCAGGTCCTGGTCCGCGGACGTGATGAACCGCTTCACGCCCTCGATGTGCCAGGAGCCGTCCTCCTGCTTGAAGGCCTTGGTGCGACCGGCACCGACGTCGGAACCGGCGTCCGGCTCGGTCAGCACCATGGTGGCGCCCCAGCCGCGGTCGATCATCAGCTGAGCCCACTGCTTGTCGCGCTCAGTGCCGTTGTTGTAGACGACCGTCGCGAAGCTCGGACCCGCCAGGTACATGTAGACGGCCGGGTTCGCACCGAGCAGCAGCTCGGAAGCGGCCCACGTGACCGACGGCGGGGTGCCGAAACCGCCCAGCTCGTTCGGCAGGAACAGGCGGTACCACTCGCCGTCCCACACCGCCTGGTACGACTTCTTCAGCGACTCCGGCAGGGTCGCCGAGTGCGTCGCCGGGTCGAACACCGGCGGGTTGCGGTCGGCGTCCACGAAGGAGTCCCCGAGGACACCCTCCGCGAGGTTCTTCACCTCGGCCAGCACGCTGCGCGCAGTGTCCTCGTCGGACTGCTCGAACGGCCCCTTGCCGAGGTGGTCCTGCACGTTGAAGACCTCGAACAGGTTGAACTCGAGATCCCGGACGTTGCTCTTGTAGTGGCCCATCTCGTCAGCTCACTCCTCAGGGTCGCGGCGGGGTCGCCTACTGACCGGTAACAACAGAGTATTACTCGACAGTAACCCCGGCAAGGCCGACCACCCACTGGTGGCGAAGCAGACAGTCCTCCGAGTGACCTGAATCGGGCATGAGGGCCGGTCAGACGCGTGCCGCAGGCGCGGGGGGCCAATTTTCGGCAGCGCTGGGTTCGTCTGCTCGCGAAGCTGGGTCGGGCTGGGTGTTCGGGCTACTCGAACACGGCCGGACAGCCGATCAGCAGGCCCGACCGATAGGCGAGCGACACCGCGTGCGTTCGGTCGCGTGCGCTGAGCTTGCGCAGGATGCCTTTGACGTGGGTCCGCACGGTCTCCACGGACACGATCAGCTCGTTCGCGACCTGCTGGTTCTCCAGGCCGTCCGCGATCAGCGTGAGCACCTCGTACTCGCGCCTGGTCAGCGTCGGTCGTTCCTTCGGTCGCAGGTCGGGGTGCACAAAACCGCGCGAGCGGACCGTCTCGGCGATCACCCGCACGATCTGGCCGGACTCGGCACTGCGCGGCACGACCCCGCGGACCCCTGCTTCTAACGCGGACGTCACGTAGTTCGCGTGCGAATGCGCGTCGCGGACCAGTCCGATGACCAGCAGAGCCGGGTCGCGTTCGGCCAGCAGCCGGGTCAGGTGGCCGACCGGGTCGAGCACGGAGTCGATGAGCAGCACGTCGGGACGCAGTTGTTCATGCAGGCGAACGGCAGCGTGCGGATCGCCGGTCGAACCGAGCCAGCGCAGGCCGGGAGTCCGTCTGATCAGGGCGGACAGGCCTTCGCGGTAGAGCGGCACGGGATCGATCAGCGCGACGCCGGGGGCAGGCCGGCCGGGCGGGAGCATCAGCACCTCCGTTCGTGCTTCTGGAGGAGAGACGTCGTTCCCTCGGACGTGTGACGCGGAATAGTCGGTTCATGTGTATGAACAAGGATCACGAATGTGATTCAAGACGGCCGAAGGTCTTCCATCCCACCGCAACAGTCTCGTAAGACCTACGTCACATATCCCGTGCGGATGTGCCAGGTTCCGCCGCCATGAGGCCTGGTGCTCTCGCGGGCACACGTGTGTGCACGCAAGGAGGTCACATGGGCACCCTCGATTGGATCGTGGTTGTCGGCTATTTCTTCGTGATGGTCGGGATCGGGCTCTGGTCGCGCGGGCGAGTCCACAACATCGCCGACTTCTTCACGGCAGGCGGCAAGATGCCGTGGTGGTTGTCCGGCATCTCGCACCACATGTCGGGCTACAGCGCGGTCATGTTCGTCGCGTTCGCCTCTGAGGCGTACCGGCTCGGACTCACCGTCTACGTGTGGTGGTCACTGACCATCGGCATCGGCGTCGGCATCGGTGCGTTCCTCTTCGCGCCGCGCTGGAACCGGCTGCGCGCGAAGCACGACGTCAAGTCGCCGCTCGAGTACCTGGCGAAGCGCTACAACGTGCCCACCCAGCAGGTCATGGCCTACGCGGGCGCGTTGCTCAAGGTCGTCGACATCGCCGCCAAGTGGGCGGCCGTCTCGATCCTGCTCCGCGGCTTCGCAGGTGTCCCGATCACCTGGGGCATCATCATCATCGGCCTGGTCACGATGATCTACTCCGTGCTCGGCGGCCTCTGGGCCGACGCGCTCACCGACTTCGGTCAGTTCATCATCCAGGCCGCCGCGGGCTTCGCGATGTTGTTCGCCGTCGCCGGCACCCTCGGCTGGGACTTCCCCGTGACGATCTGGGACAAGCTCCCGGACAGCCACAGCGACCCGCTGGCGGGCCCGTACACCTCGACGTTCCTGATGGCGCTCTTCCTCATCAAGACGCTCGAGTACAACGGCGGCATGTGGAACCTGGCGCAGCGCTACATGGCCGCGCCGTCCGGCTTCGCGGCCAAGCGGTCCGCGCTGCTCTCGTCCGCGCTGTGGCTCGTGTGGCCGCTCGTGCTGTTCTTGCCGATGTGGGCCGCGCCGCTGATCGTCCCGGGTCTCCAAGGAGCGCAGGCGGAGAACGCGTACATCGAGATGGGCAAGGAGATGCTGCCCGCCGGCATGATCGGCCTGGTCCTGGCGGGCTTCTTCTCCCACACCATGGCCATGGTGTCGTCGGACGCGAACGTCATCGCCGCGGTCATCAACCGCGACATGCTGCCCCACCTCTGGAAGAAGGTGAAGACGTTCTCGGCGGACAACCAGTTGAAGCTGGCCCGCATCACGACGTTCACCTTCATCGGCGTCAGCATGATCATCGCCATCGCGTCCGGAGGCCAGGGCTTCGTGCTCAAGGTGGTGGTCGACCTGGTCGCCGCCACGATGGGCCCGATCGCGATCCCGCTGATGCTCGGCCTGCTGCCGTGGTTCCGCAAGGTCGGTTCGACGGCGGCGATCGCCTCGGTGGTCGGCGGCCTGGGGATGTGGGCGTTCCTGTACATCGAGCAGATGAACAAGGCGGCCTGGGTCACCAAGGGCGTGCTCGTGTCGTGGCCGCTGCTGCTCTCGCTGGTGCTCTACCTGTCGATCGGTTTCCTGAAGAAGGAGCCCTCCACCGAGCGCGACGTCCTGCTCGACTCGCTCAACTCCGACGAGCCTGAGCCGGCGCGGGTGAAGGCGTAAGCCGTTCGTTCCTCATGATCCTCGCGGCGGCGCACCCGAACAGGGTCGCCGCCGCGAGCCACACGTAGGGCATCGGTGTTCCGGTGTAGGTCTGCGCCGTGCTCGCCAGCACCACCGTCGCACCCGCGACCAGCCCGGTCGTGTGCGTGACCGGGTACTCGCTCCTCAGCACCGTGACGACCGCGACGGGCACGAGCAGGAAGCCGTACGCCAGCACGCGCGTCAGCAGGTTGGCGTGATCGGCGATCTCGTACTTGAGCGCGGGGAGGGCGAGCATCGTGAGGACCACGCCCAGAGCGAGCCCTCGTGCGAGGCTCTTCACGCTTTGCCCTTGCCAGGAACGCGTCATGCGCTACAGGACGTATGTGTGGCGCATCGGTTGCCGTGGCGTGCGTCATCGTCACGAGACTCTTCCTGCTCCCACATGCACAGTGGATGCATGGGTAAGTGGTCTCCTGCAGACGACGCGGAACTCGCCACGGGCTGGCGGCTCTGGCTGGAGCTGAGCGACCGCGTGTGGCCGGACCCGTCGTGGGACGGCACGCCGGCCGACGCCATCCGTCAGGTGCGGTCGTTGCTGGCCGTGTGCGAGGAGATCCGGCTCTCCTACCTCACGGAGACTGCGCGGCCGTCTGTGGCTCTGCTGCAACTCCTGCAGTCGATGTCGTTCGTCGCTTCGTTCGCGGTCGACCTGTGGCACGACGACACCCACCCGTTGGACGTCGAGCGCGCCGAACTGCTGCACGGGGACTTGGCGTCGTTCGCTGAGCACGTGGCCGGTGTGCGCGCTGCGCTCGCACGCGGTGGCGGCTGGGTGGAGCTCGACCGCCGGCCGTGGGGCCTACCGGTCGACTGATCGTCGAGATTAACTCGATCGGGTGACGGGGCGGAGAAGTCCGGAACAGACCGTTTCGCCCCGAAGATACTTGCCGCCTCGGAGGTGAGCAGGTGACCGGAAGCAGATCCGGAGGTCGGGTGATCGTGCCGACCGCGGCGGTGGCCGTGGTGGGCTCGGCCATGGCGGTCGTGATCAACTTGGCGACCGAGTGGAAGACGGAACCGTGGGCCTGGGTCGCTGTCGCCCTGCTCACCGCAGTGGCGGCGGGAGTGGGCTTGTGGCTGTCCCGCGCTCAGACACGGCCCCAGCCGGGCCTGCCCGAGTCCGGTGGCGACGTGAGCAGGTCGGCGATCGGGACGTTCGAGGGCTCCACGGTCATCACCGGTGACGGGAACCAAGTCCAGCGATGACGGAGGATCGTTCCTCGCGTCTGGACAGGTCTGTCGCCGGACGCGTCACGAAGAGCATGGTCATCACCGGAGACCGCAACACCGTGACTCTCTCCTCGGAGGGACGGCGGCCGCGGGTGAGCACGCCACGAACACGGCAGGCCGCGGAGAAAGCGCTGTTCGGGCCAGAGCGTCGATCCGTCGGGGGCAGGCCGATGACGTGGTTGCGGCCGGAAGCGGGGATCGTGCCGCACCAGCCGCGTCCCGAGGACGAGCAGTTGCTGTCGTGGTGCCAGAACGAAGACCAGTTCAGGGTTCAGCTGCTGTGCGGCCGCGGCGGGCAGGGCAAGACGACCTCGGCCCTGCACCTGATTCGGACCCTCGGGGAACGCGGCTGGCTCGCTGGTCTCGTCGACCTGACCGAGGCGCGGCAGGAGGGGGCTTCTCGCCGGCGTTGGGCCGAACTGGAAGCAGCGGTCGGCAGCCGCCCGGTGCGGCGATCGCGGGTGCTGCTCGTCGTGGACTACGCGGAGCACGAGCCTTTCGTGTTGCAACGGCTGTTGACCGTCATCCGCGGCGCGCCCTCGGTGCGTTTGCTGCTGCTGAGCCGAAGCGAAGGTGCCTGGTGGAGCGATCTCGTCACGGATCCGGTGTGGTCGAGTCTGGTCGACCCGGCTCCGCTCAGGCTGCGGTCGCTGACCGAGCACGTCAATTCCGAGCGACTCGGCGAGATCCACTCCGAAGCTGTGCGCTGCTTCGCCTCGCAAATGTCCCAGACGGTGGTGGTGCGCGACGCCTCGCCCGCACGGAAGTTCACGACAACGCTCGACCTGTACGCGGATGCGCTGCTGCGGGTGCTGGACGCCGAAGCGGAGAGTCGCGGCAACGGTCCGGTTCACGGAACCGGCGATCCGATCACCGACCTGATGGCGCACGAGCTGAGGCATCTGCACACAGTTCTTTCCGCTCACAACATCGAACTGGGTTCGTACGACCGGCAACTCGTCCTGTTGGCGCCGTTCCTCCTGCCGGCACCGACGGTGGAGGACGCTGCGCGAGCGATCCGTGCGCTTCGGCTGGAGGCGAGTCTCGAAGAGCCGGTGGTGCACAGGTTGGCCCGCCTGCTCGGTGAGTTGTACCCCGACGACGAGGGCGCGGTGTGGGCCGCGCCACGTCCGGACCGGCTGCCGGACTCGCACGTGCTCACCGTGGCAGCGCAGGCCGCGTCCGACACGGACTGGGTGCGGTTGCTGACGAGACTCTGCGCCGCGGAGGACGAGTTCCACGCTGCGGCCGTGACACGGTCGCTGCTGCGAGTTCTGTCCACGCCTGACCTGACCGGTGGTCTCGGCAACGGAGTGCGGCGCGTGGCCGCAGGCTTCGAACAGTTGGTGCGATCGGGGAACTTCGGGTTCGTCCTGGGCGCGATCCTGCTTCGCCCTGGTGAGTTCACCCACGCGGTGGGGGAAGCTCTGTCAGACCAGGGAAATCTGTCAGCGGAGGACGTCGCCCGGCTCGACAGCTTTCTGGGAGTGTTCGGATTCTCCACGCGCAGAGCCCTGGACCTCGTGCTCGTCTCGGCTCGCCGGGTTCGCGACACGGTTCCCGACGAGGAAGCCAGCCTTGAAGCGGTCGACCTGCACGCGGACGAACTGAACTGGCACGCGACCCGCCTCGCGGAGGTCGGGCGACGAGAGCAGGCCGTCGAGGCCGTGCGCGCGGCCGTGACGCTCAGAGAACACCTGGCGGAGATCGATCCGGCCAGGTACGAGCCGGATCTCGCGATGTCGCTGAGCAACCTCGCCCTCGTACTCAACGACATCGGCGCCAGCAGGGAGGCCCTTCCGTTCGTCGAACGTGCGGTCGCCCTGCGGAAGAGGCTGCTTGAGGAGGACGAGTCCCATCTCTGCGGGCTGTCCTCCTCGCTGAGCAACCTTGGCACGATTCTGCATGCGATCGGCCGCCGAGAAGAAGCGACGGACGCGTTGAGGACGGCCGTCGACATCAGAACCCGTCTGGCCGATGAGGACTTCGGAGCCAATGCTGAGCTCCTGGGCGGCTTGCTCAACAACTACGCGAACGCCCTGGCAAAAGCGGGCGAGGTGGGCAAGGCACTGCAAGTGGTCCAGCGCAGTGTTCAGATCTTCGCGTTCCTGGTCGACAAGAACTGCGACGCGCATCTTCCGGACTACGCCACGGTGCTCTCCAGCTACGGCGGAGTCCTGGGCGACGCGGGTCTGTTCGCGCAGGCTGTCGAGCCGATCCAGGAAGCCATAGAGATCCTGGAGTCCCTGGCGCCGAAGAACCCCGAGGCGATCCTCCCGGTTCTGGCGCTGACAGAGGTCAATGTCGCGAATGCGCTCTGGAAGGCCGGACGCAGGACCGAGGCGTTGCCGCACGCCCGGCGTTCTGCCGAGCTGCGAGATCAGCTTTGCCAGACCGGTCCTGATGTTCGCCGGCTCGAGTTGGTCGAGTCCCTGTCGAACCTGGCGGTCATGCAGGGTGGGCTGGGGCAGAAGACGGAGGCGAGCAGGTCCGCTAGAGCCGCTGCCGAGATCGGTGAGGACATCTTCAAGTCACGGGACGACGCGGCGGTTCGCGTCGTCCTGGCCAAGGCGTTGTTGACCTATTCCGGGTGCTTGCGAGACGAAGGAGATAGGAACGAGGCTGTTGTGCAGGCCAAGCGGTCCGTGTTCCTGCACGAGAGTCTCGTAGACACGCAGTCGCAGGCGTACATGGATGCGCTCGCGATGTCGCTGACCACCTTCGCCGTGGTGCTTTCAGATGTGGGCAGGTTCCGCGAGTGCCGGCAACCGGCCGAGCGCGCTGTGGAGATTTTCGAGGAGCTGGTGGAGCTCGGTACGGCCGAACACCGGCCGGGACTCGCACTCGCGGTCAGCAACGTCGGCGCGCTGTACCTCGACCTGGGCATGGTCGAGGAGTCGACCGCCGCAGCCCTGCGGGTGGTGGACCTGTGGGAGCAACTCGTCGACATCGACGCGCAGGCGCATCAGGCAGAACTGGCCCGTGCCCTGGACCGCCTGGCTGATCGCTTGTCCGGTCGCGGTCGGCCGGAAGACGCGTTGCGGCACGGTGAACGGGCGGTACAGCTTTGGAAGTCGCTGGACTCAGCGCATCCCGGTGCCGGGCATGGGAGCGACCTCGTCGACTCCCTGTTGAAGAGTGCCGACGTCCTTTCGGACCTGGGGAGGCACGAGGACGCGGTTCAGCGTTCGCGCACTGCCGTGGAAACCGCTCGATCGCTCTGTCCGCCCGACTCGCCGCAGGTACGGGTGGGACTCGCGTTGGCGTTGAACAGTTTGGGAGGCCTGCTGTTCGACCTGGGTCAGTCCGACGAGGGAACGTCGCACGCCCGCGAGGCCGTCGAGATCATGAGGTTGCTCGACGAGATCAACCCCGACGTGTACAGGCTGAAGTTCGCCATGTGCCTCGCCACTCTCGCCGGGACCCTGGCGGATGTGGGTGAGGACGACGCGATGGAGGAAGCGTTGCGAGCGGTGGCTCTCAATGAGTGGCTCGTCGAACGCGACATCGACGCGCACAGCGGAGGGCTGGCGTTGTCGCTGGCGCTGGTGGGTGGTCTTCTGGCCATGGCGGACCGCGTCAACGAAGCAGTGGTTCCGATGCGCCGCGCAGTCGCTCTGCTGGAGCAGTTGGCCGAACGAAGGCCCGGTGTGGCGACCCAACTCGCCAGAACGAGGGACAACCTCGCCGTGCTCGAAGACCTGCTGGTCGATTAGTTCCTGAAATGCTTTGGGGCCTTCTCATGCGAGAAAGCCCCAAAGCATTTCTGCGGTGTTGACCTGGCCTAGATGATCAGGTCCATCTCGATGCGCTTGAGTTGGTGCCGGGCCAACGCGAGGTTCGCATTGTCTCTTTCCAGCACCAGGTACAGGAAGAGCGAACCCCTGTTCTTCACGCCACCCATCAACCGGATCAGGTGGTACTGCCGGTGCAGCGTGATCAGGATGTCCTCGATGGTGTCGCTGAGCCCGAGCGACTGCATCACCCGGAGTTTCGAGCGAATGACCTCGGTGTTCCCGGCCGCCGCGATCTCCAGGTTCAGCCAGTCACCTCCGCCGCTCGTGCCGAGCGACATCCCGCTGTCGTAGTCGACCAGTGCAACACCGACAGCGCCGGAGATGGACATGGCTTCTTTCAACGCGGTATCGATGTTCATCAAACTCCACTTCCCTATGTCTACTGGTGATCGAGGCGGCGCATCCGAATTGCCGTGGCTCGGTCGAGTGTGGAAATGTCTCCAGAAAGAGGACATCATTGACGAGAGTCGTGAGCCGAGCGTGGACATTGGCGGCGACCATTTTTCGCACTGGTGCGTCTACGAGGAAAGGATCACGCCGACTCGCTCGATCACGGGCCGGGTCTCGTGCAGAAGGCGGCCGAGGTTCAGGCCTTTGTCCCCGAGCACGACCATCAGGGACAGCCTGCCGATGGCGTACACGGCCATGTAGCCCTCGGTGCCGAACACCACGGTCTGGCTGAGGGTGCCCAGGCCGATCACCTCCGCCGCCTGACGTGCGATCCCGAGGTCGGCGGCGGCCAGGGCCGAGATGTGGGCGGGGTCGATGTTCTTCGCCACGTCGGCGACGATGGGGATCCCGTCGGACGCGGCGATGACGGTGTCGGTCACTCCGGCGACGTTCTCTCGAAGCTTTCGCAGTTCGGCGCTCAGAGCGTCGTAGTCCAATTCACTCCCTTTCAGAATCGGAAATGTCGAACCGTTCAGGACAAACATCACACCTCCGAAGACCTCAGGGAGATTTCGAAATCCGGTCCGGCTTGCGTCCGCGGACGCAACGCAGCCAACCCCCAGTGCGAACATCGGAACGACGTCGCGGGCGGGGCGATTTCCAGCAGTCCGTCCTCGATCATCCGGGCGATCTCGACGGTGACCGGATGAAGACTCCGGCCGAGCGCGAACGCCAGGTCCCGCGCGGTGCGCCGCCCGTCGGCGTGCGCGACGATCTCCCGTCGTTCCGCCGTCAGACCGGCCGGCTCCGTCGCGCGGCCGGGCATCAGGCGGTCCCGGTACGGCGACAGGGAGAACGCGGCGATCGTGTCCAACCGGCGGGCGGTCTCGGCCAGCAGCAGGTCCGGCGCGACGCCTTGCTCCGCAGGTAGCAGCGGCGGATCGATGCACTCGTCGACGACGTATCGCTCGATCTCACCCGCGGCCGTGGCGAACGCCCCGTCCTGCACAGCGACCATCACCAGGCTCTGAAGCTCGGCGGCGCCGAGCCCGCGAGCGACGAGCGCCGCCTGCAGGGACCGCGTCTCGACGCTCTCCACCAGAGCCGCGGTCCAGTCCCCTTCCTCGATCCGGCCCGAACTCAGCAGCAGCATCTCCGCACCGGGCGTGCCGGGACTGTCCACCGAGATCACCAGGCCGTCGCGGAAATGGAACAGCCCGCCCGCGTTGCCCACAACGCGCAATGTTCCGGTGACTCGATCCGCGTGACACCGCGCCAAAGCTTGTGCGAGGACGTCGAATGCGGCTCGATTGTCGCGTCTCAGGGGTGACTCCGGGTTAAATCGAACTTACGGAGAGGGACTGCCTGGCGAACTGATCATCCGATCGAGTGCGGTACTCGAATCGAAAGAGCGAACGCCAGGGCTACTTCTTACCTTCCGATAGTCCCGATCCATGCCAAGCGTCACCTGATCGAGTGAAGCATTCCAATTGAGACGGCAGAGGTTTCATCTTCGATGGATGAACCAGCAGAAATGGAGTGCCCGCTGCGACGTCGCGAGACGTACCCGGAGAGATCGAAGCGAAGGCCCCGGCGAGTCGGAGTGACTCGCCGGGGCCTTCGGCGTGGAGCGGGTGACGGGAATCGAACCCGCCTCTACAGCTTGGGAAGCTGTCGTTCTACCAATGAACTACACCCGCGTGTGTGCAAGCTCGTCGCCGATCATACACAGCGCGGGAACCTGCGGTGCGCCCGCTTCGGTTAGCCTGTCCGGGTGCTGCTGAGTGACCAGGATCTGCGCAAAGAGGTCGAGTCAGGCCGTCTCGTCCTCGACCCCTTCGACGTCGAGATGCTCCAGCCGTCGAGCTTCGACGTGCGGCTGGACCGGTTCTTCCGGGTCTTCAACAACACCAAGTACACCCACATCGACCCCTCGCAGCAGCAGGACGAGCTGACGAGCCTGGTCGAGACGCCGGAGGGCGAGCGGTTCGTGCTGCACCCCGGCGAGTTCGTGCTCGGGTCGACCTACGAGATGGTGACGCTGCCGGACGACCTGGCCGGGCGGCTCGAAGGCAAGTCCAGCCT
Source organism: Lentzea kristufekii (assembly GCF_033949925.1). Lineage (NCBI taxonomy): Bacteria > Bacillati > Actinomycetota > Actinomycetes > Pseudonocardiales > Pseudonocardiaceae > Lentzea > Lentzea kristufekii. The sequence continues at coordinate 159,162 of NZ_JAXAVV010000003.1, read as the reverse complement.
CGGCAGGCTCGGTCTGCTCACGCACTCCACCGCGGGCTTCATCGACCCCGGCTTCTCCGGCCACATCACGCTGGAGCTGTCGAACGTCGCGAACCTGCCCATCACGCTGCACCCCGGCATGAAGATCGGGCAGCTGTGCCTGTTCAAGCTGTCGAGCCCGGCGGAGCACCCGTACGGCTCCAAGCAGGCCGGCAGCCGGTACCAGGGCCAGCGCGGGCCGACGCCGAGCCGCGCCTACCTGAACTTCCACCAGACCGACACCCGCCGCTAACCCAGGTCGCCGTACCGCTCCAGCACCCGTCGGCGCAGTTCGGGATCGGTGCGCGGGACGGGTTCGAGGAAGATCTCGTCCAGGTCCGGGAACCGCGTGCGCAACTCCGCGGAGATGCGCACGCACGCGTCCTCCAGCTGGTGTGCCGTCAGCGCGTCGTCGAAGTCGAGCCGCGCGCACAGCAGCACGCGGTCGGTGCCGATCGACATCGTCAGGACGTCCACGACGGCGTCGACCTCGGACACCCCGGCCAGTCGGCGCCAGATCGACTTCACCATCACCGGGTCCGCCTGCTGTCCGATCAGCAGGCCGCGGTTCGTGCGCGCCAGGACGTAGGCGACCAGCGCGAGCAGCACGCCGATGGCCAGCGACGCGAGGCCGTCCCACAGCGACGAGCCGGTCAGCTGGTGCAGGCCGAGGCCCGCGAACGCCAGCACGAGGCCGATCAGGGCGGCCGAGTCCTCCAGGAACACCGTCTTCACGGTCGGGTCGTCGGAGACGCGCAGGAAGTCCCAGAACCCACGCCCGTGCGCGGCGGACTCGGCGCGGACCTGCCGGAACGCCTGCGTCCACGAGACGGACTCCAGGACGAACGCCAGGCCCAGCACGACGTAGCCGACCAGCGGCCGGGTCTGCTCCTCCGGCTCGCCGAAGACCGTGCGGAAGCCCTCGTAGAACGCGAACATCGCACCCGAGGCGAAGATCGAGACCGCGGCCAGCAACGACCAGAAGTAGCGCTCCTTGCCGTAGCCGAACGGGTGGCGGCGGTCGGCCGGCCGGTCCGAGCGGCGCAGCGCGGTCAGCAGGAGTGCCTCGGTGAACGTGTCGGCCACCGAGTGCGCGGCTTCGGAGAGGATCGCGGCCGATCCGGTCAACACGCCCGCGACGGCCTTCATGACCGCGATGGCCAGGTTGACCAGCAGTGCGAGGACGACGGTCAGCGTGCTTTCGCCCGAGCCCTGCGGCTTCTCGCTCATGTCGATCAGCCTAGGCGGCAGGCCGCGAAGCACCCGTCCACTACTGCATTCGAGTGACATTCGGCGCCGGGAGCAACATCGACCGCGGCTGAGGTGTCTTACAGGCGGGATCCGCACCGGGGGGACGCTGATCACCAGGGGGTAAGACGGAACGGCCCGCGTCCGGGAGAGACGCGGGCCGTTCTGCATGCGGGCGCAACTACCATTGCGGGATGGGCAACCGTGGTGTGGACGACACCGATGCCGAGGTCGAGTCGTGGAGGGCCATGGTTCCGGCGATCGATCCGGTGGTCGAAGGCGTGGTCGACCGGGTGCACCAGATCAGCAAGTACCTCGACTTCCTCGCCACGGAGATCGCCGCGCCGCACGGGCTGAACCGCGCGGACTACGAGATCCTCGCCCGGCTCTTCTGGATCGGGCCGCCGCACCGGCTCACGCCCAAGCAGCTCGCGAACGGCACGTTGAGCCCGGCCACCACGATCACGAGCCGTCTCGACCGGCTGGAGAAGGCGGGCCTCGTGGTGCGCGCGCTCGATCCGAGCGACCGCCGTTCGTTGCCCGCGACGCTGACCGACGCCGGTCGCGAGATCTTCCTGCAGATCGTCGCGGGCCAGGCGGAACGGGAACGCGACCTCTTCACCGTGCTGCCCGGTGCCGACCTGGAGCACCTGCGCGACCTGTTGCGCCAGGTGATGGAGGTGCTGTCCGGCGAACTCGGGCCGGCTCACCGTCGCACGAGGCTCGCACTCGACAGCAAGGAGTAATTGCTACGAACTCGTACTATCCGATATCGTGCTAACTGGCGCGAGAGGGAGGGGTGCGAGATGGGTGGCTATCCGCTGTCGGAGTGACCGTTTTCACGCAACGCTGACCCCTGGCGTTCCGATGTCCTGATTGGAGCAATCGAACGCTGGGGGATCAGTGAAGAAGTTCTTCGCCGTCGCGATGACGGCCGCACTCGTGCTGCCCGCTGTGGCCACTTCCGCCGCTGCACAGGACGACACGATCACCGTCGAAGGCGTGGTCTTCTTCGACCGCAACGAGAACAGTGCCTTCGACCCCGGCGAGAACGTCCGCGCGACCGCGCCCGGCGTCCGGGTGATCAACGTGGCCACGCAGGAGCAGGTCGCCGACGTCGCGGCCGAGAACGGCCGGTACCGCGTCGTGCTGCCCAAGGGGCCGCGCTACCAGGTGGCCGTCAAGCCGGTCGTCGGCTTCGCCATGCCGTACATCGGAAAGCCGTTCGACGGCGACACCACAGTCGATTTTCCCTTGTGGGGCAACGTCATCAGCGGGTTCAGCTTCGTCGACGCCAATGGTGACGGGGTGAAGCAGGCCGACGAGAAGACGCACGACGGCCGCGTTGTGGTCACCGGTGAGGCAGGCACCGAGCCGCGCGAGCAGATCAGGGTCGAGACGGCGGTCGCGGCCGACGGCTCGTACAGCTTCGAGCTGCCGCTCGGCGACTACACCGTCACCGCGCCGGACCTCAAGAAGCAGCGCCTGGCGCTGGCGAAGCCGTTGCGCGCCTACGACATCGACTGGGTGACCGGTCAGGGCAGGGCCAACGGGGAGGGCCGGCAGCAGCGGCTCGACCTGCGCTACTTCGAGCCCAAGGCCGATGCCGCCCTCGAAGACGTCGTGATCAGCCCCGCCAAGGATGCCTACACCGTCGGCGAGCAGATCGACTTCAGGTTCAAGCTGGTCAACAAGGGCGACGTTCCCGGCACCATGTCGGTCGTCCTGTTCCAGCTCGCCGAGACCGACGTGAAGGTCATCTCACGCAGTGACAACGTCATCGGCAGGACCGAGAGCTTCGAGACCGTGCGGAAGGTTCTGCCCGGCGAGTCGATCACCGTCGAGATGAAGCTCGAGTTCGCCAACACCGAGCTCGGCGAGCTCTACGCGTTCGTGCGCCCGTCCGTCGGTGGGTTCGCCGACATCGACACCAAGAACCAGGGGCAGGACTTCCGCAAGGTGATCAAGGTCGTCGAGAAGGGCGCGGAGACCACCGCCCCGTCCGCGTCGCCGACCCAGGCCACTGCCGCGCCGACCACCCCGGTCGTGGCCCAGGCGGGCACCCGTTCCGGTCTCGCCTCGACCGGTGCCTCGGTGCTGGGCCTCCTGGCGCTGGGCGGCGTGCTGCTCGCCGGTGGCCTGGGTGCGTTCTTCGTGGCGCGCCGCCGCCGGTCCTGACCACATAGGACCCGCCACGGCTAGTCTGCGCGGCATGGGCATCTTGGTGCATGTGCTGCTGACTGCCGTGGCGGTGTGGGTGTCGACCGCCCTCCCCGGCATCGACCTGGGCGAGGGTTCCACCGGGTCGAGGATCCTCACGCTGATCGGCGTCGCGGTGATCTTCGGCCTGGTGAACGCGATCGTGAAGCCGCTCGTGAAGTTCTTCGGCTGCCTGTTCTACCTGGTCACGCTCGGCCTCATCGGGCTCGTGGTGAACGCGCTGCTGTTCATGCTCACCGGGTGGCTGGCCGAGCAGTTCGACCTGCCGTTCCGCGTCGACGGCTTCTGGCCCGCTTTCTGGGGTGCGATCATCGTCGCCCTGACCGGCTGGGTGCTGAACGTGGTCTACGACAAGATCACCGACAAAGACTGACAGCTCAACGAAAAAGGCCCTCGGTCCACAACGGACCGAGGGCCTTTCGCTCGTCTCGACTAGGCCTTCGCCTTGTCCTCGTCCGGCAACGGCGTGCCGGTCGGGACCTCGTCGGTCGGCGTGTCCGGCTTCTCCGTACCGCGCTTCACGGACTCGAGCAGCATCTGCGCCACGTCCACGACCTCGACGTGCGCTCCCGCCAGGCCGTCGGACTGGCGTGCGGTCACGCCGTCGGTCAGCATCACGCGGCAGAACGGGCAGCCCGTCGCGATCTTCGACGGCGCGGTGGACAGAGCCTCGTCCACGCGGTCGACGTTGATGCGCTTGCCGATCCGCTCCTCCATCCACATGCGAGCGCCACCGGCACCGCAGCACATGGACCGCTCCTCGTGCCGCGGCATCTCGCGCAGCTTCGCGCCCGACGCCCCGATCAGCTCACGCGGCGCCTCGTAGACCTTGTTGTGGCGGCCCAGGTAGCACGGGTCGTGGTACGTGACGTCCTCGGTGACCGGCGCGACCGGCACCAGGCGGCGTTCGCGCACCAGCTTGTTCAGCAGCTGCGTGTGGTGCACGACCTCGTACGTGCCACCGACCTGCGGGTACTCGTTCGCCAGCGTGTTGAAGCAGTGCGCACACGTCACGACGATCTTGCGCTGACCGGCGGGCCGGTCCTCGAACACCGAGTTGAGCACCTCGACGTTCTGCTGCGCGAGCATCTGGAACAGGAACTCGTTGCCGGCGCGACGGGCCGGGTCACCGGTGCAGGTCTCCTCCGGGCCGAGCACCGTGTACTTGACGCCCGCGGTGTGCAGCAGTTCGGCGACGGCACGCGTGGTCTTCTTCGCGCGGTCCTCGAACGCACCGGCGCAGCCGACCCAGAACAGGTACTCCGCGTCGCCCAGTTCGCCCTCGAACACCGGCACCTCGAACTCGAGGCCCTCGGTCCACGCCAGGCGGTCCTTGGCGTTCTGCCCCCAGGGGTTGCCCTTGTTCTCCAGGTTCTTGAACATGCCGCCGAGCTCGGACGGGAAGTTCGACTCGATCAGCACCTGGTAGCGGCGCATGTCGACGATGTGGTCGACGTGCTCGATGTCCACGGGGCACTGCTCGACGCACGCGCCGCAGGTCGTGCAGGACCACAGCACCTCGGGATCGATGACGCCCAGCTCGTCGGGGCCGCCGATCAGCGGGCGCTCCGACTCGGCCATCGCCAGCACGTCGATGGACTCGAGGCGCTTCTTGTAGTCCTCGTACTTGTCCTCGGTCAGGCCGACCTCGTCACCGGCCATGTCGCGCGAGCCACCGGCCAGCAGGTACGGCGCCTTGGCGTACATGTGGTCGCGCAGCTGCGTGATGACCAGCTTGGGGGACAACGGCTTGCCGGTGTTCCAGGCGGGGCACTGCGACTGGCAACGGCCGCACTCGGTGCAGGTGGAGAAGTCGAGGACGCCCTTCCAGGTGAAGTCCTCGACCTTGCCGACGCCGAACACGTCCTTGTCCGGGTCGGCCTCTTCGAGGTCCAGGACCTTGCCGCCGGACATCATCGGCTTCAGCGCGCCCAGAGCGACGCCACCGTCGTCCTCGCGCTTGAAGTAGATGTTGAAGAACGCGGAGAACCGGTGCCAGGCGACGCCCATCGTGAGGTTCCGGCCGACCACGATCAGCCAGATCATGCCGCTCAGCAGCTTGACCAGCGCCATCACCGACACCCAGATGGGCGCGGCGGGCAGGATCTGCGCGAGCGGCTGCGTCACGAACGACGTCCACAGCGGGGCGACCTCCAGGCCGCTCGACTGCTTGAACGCCTTGACCATCAGGATGCCGACGCCCTCGATGATCACGACGGCCTCGACGAAGTACGCGGACTTGAAGTCGGAGCCCAGGAACCGGGAGACCCTGTCGGCGCGGCGCGGGTGGTTGCGCTGGCGGATGATCGCCAGGGCCACACCGCCGACGACCGTGCCGAGGCCCAGCAGTTCGATCAGCAGCAGCCACACCGACCACGTGCCGATGATCGGCCAGTGGAAGTGCGGGTCGAACACCTCGCCGTACGCCTCGAACAGCACGGCGGAGCCGATGAGGAAGCCCCACATCACCATCCAGTGCCACGGGGCGACCGAGCGGAACTTCGCCATTCTGGTGTGCGCGACGAACTCGACGATCATCGTCTTCATGCGCGGCACGAACGGGCCCATGCGGGTGCCGTCCGGCTGGCCGAGCCGAATGATCTTGATCTGCTTCAGCACACCGGCGACGAACACGCCCCAGGCGACGACGCTCACCGCCACGGCGACGAGTCCGAGAACCAGCTGGAGGGTCATGGCGGGATTCTAGGCCACGTTACTGGTGAGTAACCACTTGGACGTGGCCGGTGTCTCTTCACGTACCGGTCAAGTATCCGGAAATTGATCAAAAAGTTGTGGAACACTTGTTCAGGTAGTTGTCCTGAGCAGCCGGAGGCCGCCGTGTTGTACCTGTACCTCGCCGCGGCGATCGTGGCGGAGGTCGCCGCCACCGTCTCGTTGAAGTTGTCCGAGGGCTTCACCAGACTCTGGCCGTCCGTGGTCGTCGTCGTCGGTTATGCCATCGCCTTCACCGTGCTTTCGCGCGCGTTGAAGTTGGGTATGCCCGTGGGCGTCGCATACGCCGTATGGTCCGCCATCGGCGTTGCCTCGGTCGCGATCATCGGTTGGAAGTTCCTCGGCGAAACCCTCAACCCCACGATGGTCATCGGACTGGTCCTGATCATCGGAGGCGTGGTGACGCTCGAACTCGGGAGGACGCACTGACCGCGACAGCGGAGTTGCAGAAGGTCGACGGCCGCAAGGCGCGCGGTGAGAAGAAGCGGCGCGCCATCGTCGAGGCCACCCTGCGCGTGATCGAACGCGACGGCGTCGCGGGCGTGACGCATCGCAGCGTCGCCCGTGAGGCGGGCGTGCCGACGACGGCACCCACCTACTACTTCGCGACACTCGACGACCTGCTGATCGCGACGCTGCTGTGGTCGGCGGAAGAGCTGTGCGACGACATGCTGAAGATCGTCGGGAGCGGCGGCAGCGCCCGCGAGATCGCGCGGAGCCTGGCGAAGGCGGTCAACGAGAACCGCTGCCGCACGCTCGCCGAGTACGAGCTGTACCTGCTGGCTGGCAGGCGTCCCGAGCTGAAGCCCGCCGCCCGCCGGTGGCTGGACCTGGCCGTGGAGGTGGTGCGGCCGGCGGATCCCGTCGCGTTCCGGGCGTTCCTCGCGGCCATCGACGGGCTGCTGATGCAGGGCCTGATCGCCGACGTTGCTCCGAACGAGGACGAGCTGGAGCCAATCGTGTCCTTCTTGATCCGCGGCCGCGACGATTTCACGGCCGCCCCGCGGGAAGAATGAGTTCATGAAGTTCGCGCGAGAGGTGTCCGGCATCAGCCACGGGGTGAGCCTGGGGCTGCTCGCCGCGCTTTACGTGCGCGACTCGCTGGCGTTGTCGGTCGACGTCGAGCCGCACGTGCCGGGCCTGGACCCGTCGTTGCCGGTGCAGGTGCCGCTGGGCACCGACCGCGCCGCGGTGACCGCCGAGTGGCCGGGCTGGTGGAACGACGCGCTGGACGCGTGCCGCCGCGGAGCCGAACCCCTGACCGCCGAGGACGCCGAGGCGTTGCTGACCCGCCCGGCCAGCCGTGCCGTGGTGGTCGCGCTGAAGCCGGGCATCGAGAAGTTGCACCAGGTGCAGAGCCCCGCCGCGTTGCCGATGGGTGACGTGCTGCGCGGCATCGAGTCGCGCATCGGCCGGTGGGCTCAGAGCGTCGAGCTGCACATCGCCGAGGTGCCGGTCGACGGCCTGCTGTGGGAGCGGATCGCGCCCGCGCACGTGCTGGCGTCGACGAGGTTCCTCAACGACCCGGCGCGCACGGCTCCCGCGTTGCGCGCGGTGCTCGAAGACCTGGTCTGAGAACCGGGTAGGGACAGCCCCACCCCCGCTCCGGGGGCTTGCAGCCGTGTAGCCGAGCGCCGCCACCTCTAGTTTTGTGCTCATGATGAGGACGGCGCTGGTGGCGTTGGTGGCGGGGGCGGTGCTCACAGTGTCGACCGGCTGTGGCATTCGCATCATGATGTACGAGTTCTCCGACGACCACGCCGTCGCGGAGAAGATCACGTCGGTGAAGGTCCGCAGCGACCAGGACTCCGGGGACGTGACGATCCGGTTCCAGGAGGGCCTGACCGAGGCGAAGATCCACCGCAGGGTCGAGCACGAGCGGGACAACAAGCCGTCGGGTGTCGCACACCGCGTCGAGGGCAACACGCTGGTGCTGGACGGCTGCGGCAGGGACTGCGAGATCAACTATGAGGTCCTGGTGCCGTCCGCGGCCACGACGGTGGTCGGTGACATCGGCTCGGGCGACGTGATCATCGAGGGGCTGGCCTCCGTCGAGTTCAAGACCGGCTCCGGCAGGATCACCACCCGCGACATCGCGGGAGACGTCAAGGTGAAGACCGGGTCCGGTGGCTTCGAGGGCACCAGGATCGGCGGCGCCGTCACGGCCGACATGGGGTCCGGCCGGATCGCGCTGGACGCGATCAAGGGCAAGGCGCTGCTCGACACCGGTTCCGGAGACATCGAGGGCACCTCGCTGGAGAACGAGGTGATCGCCAAGGCCGACTCCGGGGACATCGCCCTGACGTTGTCGGCGGCGAAGTCGGTGCGGGCCAACAGCGGGTCCGGCAGCGTCACAGTCCGAGTGCCGGGGGGCCCGTTCAAGATCACCGGATCGTCGGGCAGCGGTGAGCGTGCGATCCACGTCCCGACCGATCCGAGCGCATCGCTCGAACTCAGCCTGACCGCCAGCTCCGGGGACGTGCAGGTGTTCGCGGCTTGAGTCCGAGAGGCGCTGTGTCGAGGGCCACTCCACAAGGGGTGGCCCTCGGGGCGTTGTGAGGGAACAAGCAGACCTTGTCGGCCGTTGGGACAGTCAGAAAGCTTGAGTCGGGTAGGCTCAATGTTGGGTGAGATGGCAAACTTGAGCCAGCAACGCTCAACAAGTACTAGCGGAAGGAACTCCAATGGCGCGTGCAGTCGGCATCGACCTCGGGACGACCAACTCGGTCGTCGCAGTCCTCGAAGGCGGTGAGCCGACGGTCATCGCCAACTCGGAGGGCTCCAGGACGACCCCGTCCATCGTCGCGTTCGCCAAGAACGGCGAGGTCCTCGTGGGTCAGCCCGCGAAGAACCAGGCCGTCACCAACGTCGACCGCACCATCCGGTCGGTCAAGCGTCACGTCGGCACCAACTGGCAGACCGACGAGATCGACGGCAAGAAGTACACCTCGCAGGAGATCAGCGCGCGCGTGCTGATGAAGCTCAAGCGCGACGCCGAGGCGTACCTGGGCGAAGAGATCACCGACGCGGTCATCACCGTCCCCGCCTACTTCGAGGACGCGCAGCGCCAGGCCACCAAGGAGGCCGGCCAGATCGCGGGCCTCAACGTGCTCCGCATCGTCAACGAGCCGACCTCCGCCGCTCTGGCGTACGGCCTCGACAAGGGCGAGAAGGAGCAGACCATCCTGGTCTTCGACCTCGGTGGCGGCACGTTCGACGTCTCGCTGCTCGAGCTCGGTGACGGCGTCGTCGAGGTCCGCGCGACCTCCGGTGACAACCACCTCGGTGGCGACGACTGGGACCAGCGCGTCGTCGACTGGCTGGTCGACCGCTTCAAGCAGGCCAACGGCATCGACCTGACCAAGGACAAGATGGCCCTCCAGCGCATCCGCGAGGCTGCGGAGAAGGCCAAGATCGAGCTGTCGAGCTCCAGCAACGCCTCGATCAACCTGCCCTACATCACGGTCGACGCGGACAAGAACCCGCTGTTCCTCGACGAGACGCTGTCCCGCGCCGAGTTCCAGCGCATCACGAACGACCTGCTCGAGCGCACCCGCGCGCCGTTCAACAACGTGATCAAGGACGCCGGCGTCTCCGTCGGCGACATCGACCACGTCGTGCTCGTCGGTGGCTCGACCCGCATGCCCGCCGTCGCGGAGCTCGTGAAGGAGCTGACCGGCGGCCGCGAGCCCAACAAGGGCGTGAACCCGGACGAGGTCGTCGCCGTCGGCGCCGCCCTGCAGGCCGGTGTCCTCAAGGGCGAGGTCAAGGACGTCCTGCTGCTCGACGTCACCCCGCTGTCCCTCGGCATCGAGACCAAGGGCGGCATCATGACCAAGCTGATCGAGCGCAACACCACGATCCCGACGAAGCGTTCCGAGACCTTCACGACGGCGGACGACAACCAGCCGTCCGTGCAGATCCAGGTCTTCCAGGGTGAGCGCGAGATCGCGGCGCACAACAAGAAGCTCGGCATGTTCGAGCTGACCGGCCTGCCGCCCGCCCCGCGTGGCGTGCCGCAGATCGAGGTCACCTTCGACATCGACGCGAACGGCATCGTCCACGTGTCGGCGAAGGACCTCGGCACCGGCAAGGAGCAGTCGATGACGATCACCGGTGGCTCCGCGCTGCCGAAGGACGACATCGACCGCATGGTCAAGGACGCCGAGGCCCACGCGGAGGAGGACAAGCGCCGCCGCGAGGAGGCCGAGGTCCGCAACCAGGCCGAGACGCTCGTCTACCAGACGGAGAAGGTCGTCAAGGAGAACGACGACAAGCTCCCGGCCGAGATCAAGGACAAGGTCAACGCCGCGATCGCCGAGGCGAACGAGGCGCTCAAGGGCACCGACATCAACGCCATCAAGACGGCGGTCGAGAAGCTCGCGACCGAGTCCCAGGCCATCGGCCAGGCCATCTACGCCAACGCTCCGGGTGCCGCCGGTGCCGAGGCCCCCGGTGCCGACGCTCCGGGTGCCGCTGGTGCGGGCGCCGGTGCCAAGGCCGGCCAGGACGACGTCGTCGACGCCGAGATCGTGGACGAGGACGAGAAGAAGTGACCGAACCGAGGCACGCCGCCCCTGACGAGGAGCAGCCTCAGGTAGTCGTGAACGACCGGCGCCGGATCGACCCCGAAACGGGCGAGGTCCGGGCGCCGGCCCACGCTGCCGGCGAGGAAGGTGCTGCTCCGGACGAACCTCTGGTCGCCGAGGTCGTGGACGAGGTGGCCGCCGAGCTGAAGACCCAGCTCGACGAGCGCACCGCCGACCTGCAGCGGCTCACCGCCGAGTACGCGAACTACCGCAAGCGGGTGGAACGCGACCGGGAAGCGGTGATCAACAACGCGAAGGCGTCCGTCGCCTCCGAACTGCTCTCCGTGCTGGACGACATCGAGCGGGCCGCCGCGCACGGCGACCTGACCGGTGCCTTCAAGGCGGTGGCGGACAAGCTCGTGTCCGCGCTGCAGAAGACCGGCCTGGAGCCGTTCGCGCACGACGGCGAGGCGTTCGACCCGTCGGTGCACGAGGCCGTGCAGCACAGCACGTCCCCGGACGTCGAGGGCCCGACCGTCACGGCCGTTCTGCGTCGTGGCTACACGTTCGGCGACAAGCTCGTCCGGCCCGCGCTCGTCGCGGTGACCGACCACGAGCCCGCCGCACCGTCCGAAGAAGCCTAGGGAGGAGGAGCCGTCCGGTGAGTCAGAGGGACTGGATCGAGAAGGACTTCTACCGCGAGCTGGGCGTCTCCTCCGAGGCGACCGCGGACGAGATCAAGAAGTCGTACCGCAAGCTCGCCCGCGAGCTGCACCCCGACGCGAACCCCGGTGACGCCAAGGCCGAGGCCCGCTTCAAGGCGGTCTCCGAGGCCTACGGCATCCTGTCGGACCCGGCCAAGCGCAAGCAGTACGACGAAGCCCGTCGCCTGTTCGCGGGCGGCGGAGGGTTCCCCGGCTCCGGTGGCTTCGGCTCCGGCGGGTTCGACGTCAACGACCTGTTCGGCCGCGCCGCGCAGGGCACCGGTGGCGGTGGCCTCGGTGACCTGCTCGGCGGGCTGTTCAACCGGCGCGGCGGCGCGGCGGCGGGTTCGCCCACGCGTCCGCGCCGTGGCGAGGACGTCGAGACCGACGTCCGCATCGACTTCACCGAGGCGGTGAAGGGAGCGACGGTGCCGCTGCGCCTGTCGTCCCCCGCCGCCTGCACGACGTGCAACGGTTCCGGTGCCAAGCCGGGCACCACGCCGCACACCTGTGCGACGTGTTCGGGTTCCGGCCTCGTCACGCGGTCGCAGGGCGCGTTCGCGTTCAGCGAGCCGTGCCGCGACTGCCGCGGCACCGGCCGGATCATCGACGACCCGTGCCCCGAGTGCGGTGGCGACGGCGTCAGCACCCGCACCCGCACGCTGACCGTCCGAATCCCCGCGGGGGTCGCCGACGGCCAGCGGATCCGCCTTGCGGGACAGGGCGAACCGGGCCGCAACGGTGGGCCGAACGGTGATCTGTTCGTGCGTGTGCACGTCAACCCGCACGGCATCTTCGGCCGTCAGGGCAACGACCTGACGCTGACGGCGCCGATGACGTTCTCCGAGCTCGCGCTCGGAAGCACGTTGACCGTGCCCACGCTCGACGGCAAGGTTTCCTTGAAGGTGCCTGCCGGCACCGCCTCCGGGCGGGTGCTGCGGGCGCGGGGCAAGGGGATCACGAAGCGGGACGGGACCGCGGGCGATCTCCTGATCACCCTGGAGGTCGCGGTGCCGAACAACCTGTCGTCCGAGGCCCGCAAGGCGCTCGAGGCGTACGCGGACGCGACCAAGGACCACGACCCGCGCGGCGATCTGAACGCACTTCTTGAAGGGCGGTGAGTTCGGTGGGTTTTCCGTTCCCCCCGGGGACCGATGAGGACACGCCGTTCTTCGTGATCTCGGTGGCGGCCCAGCTGTCGGGCCTGCACGCCCAGACCCTCCGGTCCTACGACCGGATGGGCCTGGTCTCGCCGGGCCGCACGTCCGGCGGCGGCCGCCGCTACTCGATGCGCGACATCGTGCTGCTGCGCGAAGTCCAGCGCCTCTCGCAGGACGAGGGCGTGAACCTCGCCGGCATCAAGCGGATCATCGACCTGGAGAACCAGGTCGACGCCCTGCGGTCGCGGGTCGCCGAACTCCAGCAGGAGCTCGCACAGGCGATGGCGGCAGCGGACTCCGCGGCCGCCGCGGTGCACGCCTCCTACCGGCGGGACCTGGTCCCGATCCGGCAGGAGACCGCGCTCGTCGTGTGGAAACCCAAGCCGCGCAAGTGATCGAGCGTGTTTACGAGGTCTTCGCGACGCCGCGCCCGCGAGTGGTCGCCCACTGCGACCACTGCGTGGACGCGGCGAGCGTCGCGCCCTTCACCACCGTGCCGTTGCGCGAGCTGACTTCCGGCCAGGTCGAGAAGTTCTGGCTGAAGTCGGGCACGATCGGCGACGAGACCTTCGTGCGGTACCTGCTCCCGCGTGTGCTGGACCTGATCGCACTCGGCGAGCTCGAAGCGGACTTCTTCTGGCTGCGCCTGGCGGCCGAGGTCCACGCGAAGGGTGATCCGCAGGAGCGGTCGGCCTTGCAGGACTACTTCCTCGCCACGCCGATCGCGTTGGCGGGGCTGGTGCGGGAGGGGCCGGACCAAGGCCCGTTGGCCGAGTGGCTGCGCCAGCCGGAAATCCTTGCCGTGCTGGAAGAATCCGCACTGGCCGGACCGGATCCCGACGGCGTCCTGTCCGAAGCCCATTCGAAGCTCGAAGCTCAGCTCTCCTCGAAGTAGAACCCGGCCTCCAGGTCTTCCAGGACGCCGGGTTCCTTCGGTTCCCAGCCCAGCAACGCCTGCGTGCGCGCACCGGACGTGGGTGCGTCCCGCGAGACCATGAACGCGAGTGGGCCGAAGTGCTCCTGGGCGCGCTCCGCCGGAATGCTCTCGACGGGCACGTTCAGCTTCCGGCCGATGACCTCGGCGATCTCCCGCATCGTCACGGCCTCCTCCGCGACCGCGTGCAGCACCGAGCCGGCGGGGGCCTTCTCCGCGGCCAGCCGGTAGAGCCTCGCCGCGTCCAGCGTGTGCGTGGCCGACCAGCGGTTCGTGCCGTCGCCGGGGTAGCCGGAAACACCGGTGGCGCGGGCGGTCCTGACCAGGATCGGGATGAAACCCGCCGTGTCCAGTGCACTGTGGACGGTCGGGGGCAGCACGACGACCGAGCCCCGGACGGCCTGGGCGCCGATGATCAGGTTGCGTGCGGCGCCGCGCGGGCTCTCGCTCGAGACCCGCTCCTCCTCGGTGGCGGTGCGGCCCAGGCCCGAGTACGACAGCGTGCCGCCGGTGCCGATCAGCGGCTTGCCGGTGCCGGAGAGCTCGTCGAGGAACGCCTGGACGACGGCGAGGTCGGCGTCGGAGGCGCCCTGGTAGTCGCCCGCGTACATCTCGTCGTGCTTGAACGCCAGGTGGATCACCGCGTCCGCCTCGGCCGCCCCCTTGCGCAGACCGTCGAGGTCGTCCAGGTCGCCGAGCCGGACCGTGGCGCCCTGGGCGTCGAGCTTGGCAGCGGAGGCGTCGGAACGGGCCAAGCCGACGACCTGGTGTCCCGCTCGCAGCAGTTCCGGGACCAGTGCCGAGCCGACGTGGCCGCTGGCACCCGTGACGAAGACCTTCATGGCACTTCCTTCAAGTGATGGGACTTGGTCTCATCACCGTAGCAGAGTGATGGGACTTAGTCGCATCACTTAGGATGTGGGCCATGGGTCGATGGGAGCCGGACGCGCGGGAGCGGTTGGTGCGCGCCGCACTCGACCTGTTCAGCGAGCAGGGGTACGAGAACACCGCGGTCGCGCAGATCGCCGAGCGCGCGGGCCTCACGAAGAGCACGTTCTTCCGGCACTTCCGGGACAAGCGCGAGGTGCTCTTCGGTGGCCAGGACGTGCTGGCCGAGCTGATGACCGGCGCGATCTCCAGCGCCCCCGCGGAGGCGGGGGCGGTCGAGGCGGTCGAGGCGGCGCTGGTGGCGACGGCCGAGACGTTCACCGACGAACGCCGGGCGCACGGGCCGCAGCGGCTCGCGGTGATCGCGGGCAACGACGAGCTGCGCGAGCGGGCCGCGTTGAAGATGGTCGGGTTCGCCGTCGCGATGACCGATGCGTTGAAGCAGCGCGGTGTGCCGGAGCTGGAGGCCGCCGTGGCCGCGGAGCTGGGCGTGCTGGCCTTCAACCACGGCTACGAGCGCTGGCTGGAGACCGGCGGGGACTTCGCGGAAGTCGCCCGCCGGACGTTCAGCGACGTGCGTGCGGCCGTCGGCTCACTAGTGGCGTGACCCGGCCCGTTGGCGCCCGGCAACGTTCCGGGCCACACCACTAGTAGAGCGTCGCGGCTCAGTTGTGCTCCGCTGAGTCGGGCGGGCAGGGTACGAGGCGGTCTGGCCGCGCTCTCACGTTAGGTCGCCGCTGAGTTGGCGGTAGAAAAGTACTGGCGCAAGCGTTTGCCGATCACTCCAACTACCGCCAACTCTGCAGGTGGCAGCCACGAGAGCGCGATTTTCACGATCGAAGCGCGGCCACTGTCGGCATCACTCCCACCCGTCACCATCCAAAAGATGGCTGCGACGCTCTACTAGAGGGAGCCCAGTAGTTCCTCGACCTCGGCGGCGATGCGGTCCAGCGCCTGGTCGTTGTCGTGGGCGGCGATCGCGCGGTCCATCCAGTCCGCGATCAACGGCATCTGCTCGGGCCTGAGGCCGCGCGTCGTGATGCCCGGCGTGCCGAGCCGGATGCCGGACGGGTCGAACGGCTTGCGGGTGTCGAACGGGACGGCGTTGTAGTTCAGCTCGATGCCCGCGCGGTCGAGCGCCTGCGCGGCCGGCTTGCCGCCGATCAGCTTGGACGTCAGGTCGATCAGCACCAGGTGGTTGTCCGTGCCGCCCGACACCAGGTCGAACCCGCGCTCCAGCAACGCCTCCGCGAGCGCCTGCGCGTTCTTCACGATCATGTGCGCGTAGTCGCGGAACTCCGGCTGCGAGGCCTCCTTGAGCGCCACGGCGATGGCGGCCGTCGTGTGGTTGTGCGGGCCGCCCTGCAGACCGGGGAAGATCGCGCGGTCGATCGCCTTCGCGTGCGCGGCGTCGGTGAGGATCATGGCGCCACGCGGGCCCCTGAGCGTTTTGTGCGTGGTCGTGGTGATCACCGGCGCGTGCCCGACCGGCGACGGGTGCGCGCCACCGGCGACGAGCCCGGCGATGTGCGCGATGTCGGCGACCAGCAGCGCGTCGATCTCCCGCGCGATGTCCGCGAACGCCGGGAAGTCGATGGTGCGCGGGATCGCCGTGCCACCGCAGAAGATCACCTTCGGGCGTTCGGCGAGTGCGAGCGCACGGACCTCGTCCATGTCGACGCGGCCGGTGTCCTTGCGGACCTCGTACTGGACGCTGCGGAACCACTTGCCGGTGGCCGAGACGCTCCAGCCGTGCGTGAGGTGGCCGCCCATCGGCAGGGCCATGCCCATCACGGTGTCGCCCGGCTGCAGGAACGCCAGGTACACGGCGAGGTTCGCCGGGGAACCCGAGTACGGCTGGACGTTCGCGTGGTCGACGCCGAAGAGCGCCTTCGCGCGGTCCTGAGCCAGCAGCTCGACCTGGTCGATGACCTGCTGGCCCTCGTAGTACCGCTTGCCGGGGTAGCCCTCGGAGTACTTGTTCGTCAGCACCGAGCCCGTTGCCTCGAGCACGGCAGCCGAGACGTCGTTCTCGGACGCGATCATGCGCAGCTTGCGGGCCTGGCGGTGTTCCTCGGCCTGGATCAGGGTGGCGATCTCGGGATCGACTTCGCGCAGCACGGCATCACTCCGTGCCGGGCACCCAGGCGTTCGGTGCGCTCGGCCGTCGCTTCCCGGTGGTCACTTCCACCCTCGGCACGCCAGTCGCTTCGACGTGCCGAGTTTAGTCCAGCGTGAACGGGTCGTACTTGATCCGGTCGAGCGGCGTTCCGGCGACCAGCATGCGGGACACCGTCGATCTGATCATGGCCGGGCTGCCGCAGACCAGGACGTCGCGCTCTTCCCACGCGCCGTAGCGGGTGACCACGTCGGCGAGGCTGCCTTGCTCGACACCTCGGACGCCGGGGTCGGACTCCAGCACCGGCACGACCGTGAGCCACGGGTTCGTGGTCGCGATGCGCTGCAGGTTGTCCAGGTCGTAGAGGTCCTCGCGGGTGCGGCCGCCGTAGAACAGGTGCACGCGCGGGTTCTCGCCGTACTGCGCCATCTCGTCGATGATCGCGTGCATCGGCGCGACACCCGTGCCACCGGCCACCATCAGGATGTCCGTCCCGGCCGTGCGGTCGACCGAGAGACGTCCCATGGGCGGTCCGATGCGCCACGTGTCACCGGCCTGCGTGTGGCCGACCACCGAGCGGGACACCCAGCCGCCGTCGACGGACCGGATGTGGAACTCGATGACGCCGTCCTCGCGCGGTGCGTTCGCCGGCGAGTAGTACCGCCACAGGCGCTTGCGCTGCGGCGTCTCCACGCTGACGTACTGACCGGCCTTGTAGCTGACGGGGTGGTCCGGTTGCAGGCGCACGACGGCCAGGTCCCACGAGACGCGCTGGTGCTCCAGCACCGTCGCGTGCCAGTAGGCGGGGCCGTTGTCGGCGTCGGCCGCCTCCTGCATCGCCCTGGCCATGAGGGTGTAGGCCTCGGCCCACGCCATCTCGACCTTGGGCGTCCAGGCGGCGCCGGCGAACTTCTTCACCGCGGACAGCAGTGCGGTCCCGACCGCCTCGTAGTGGACGTTGATGACACCGAACTTCCGGTGGTCACGACCCAGCTGACGCAGGAAGGGGATGAGGTCGTCCGGGCGGTCGACCATCTGCACCACGTGCACGAGGGCGCGCAGCAGACGGCTGCGTTGCACCTCCATGTTCGCGGGGAACATCTCGCGTGTGGCAGGCGAGAGCGAGAAGAGCATTCCGTAGAAGAACTTCGCCACTTCTTCGGAATGCGGCTCCACCACCGCGAAGCTCTCCCGGATCATCCGCACCATCGCGGTGACACCAGGCGGGGGCTCTCGGTGGGGCGGGGTAGGGATGGGGCTCAGCACAGCGTTCGCAGTCATGGTCCGCGCGCAGTCTCCACGTTCTTCATCGTCGTTCTGGGTGGCGCCGGCAAGGCACCGTTCGTCCTCGTCAAGCATCCGTCCCCCGACAGGGTGGACAGTAACCCCTGATCGGGCCGTTTGACTCCTTGATGCCACCTTCGAGCGAAGCATGGTCACTCTAGGTGAGTAGTTGTTACCGCAACAGTGTGAATGTGAGGGTCCGTCTGTACCGGGTTGCGTGCTTGCGTGCTTGGGTTGGGCGCGTGTCCCTGCCTGAGCTGACTGAAACCACCTCACCCGACCGTGTCGAGCTCCCCGGCTCACGCGGCGAGCACTTCCTCCAATGTGCCCTGGAGACGTCCGACCGCGCCACGCGCTTCTACTCGGACCAGGTTCTCGATCACCTCAACCCCGCGATGGCCGAGTTCGTGGGCCGGATGGAGATGGCGTTCATCTCGACCGCTGATGCGGACGGGGAGTGCGACTCCTCGCTGCGCGCGGGGCCGGCCGGGTTTCTGCGGGTGATCGACTCGCGGACCCTCGTCTACCCCGAGTACCGGGGGAACGGGGTGATGGCCTCCCTCGGGAACATCATGGAGAACCCGCACGTCGGGATGCTGATGGTCGACTTCGCCGACGATCTGATCGGGCTGCACGTGAACGGGCGGGCTCGGATCGCTCCGCTCGAGGAGTTCGCCGTTGAGGGGGAGGCGGAGAGTGGTCCTGGGGGGAAGAAGGTCGAGCGGTGGGTGGTGGTCGACGTGCAGGAGGCCTACATCCACTGCCGCAAGCACATCCCGCGGATGGTGCCGGTCGACCGCGTCCGGAACTGGGGCACCGATGACGTCAAGAGCAAGGGCGGCGACTTTTTCGGGGTCAAGGCGGACAGGATGAGCGACGCGAAAGACTGAGCTGCTGCTCGCGGCCCCCGTCCTCCGTGCCTTCGCACGGGGTGGCGGGGGCTGTTTCATGAGGTCGGCGAGACCGCGGCTCGAGTGCCCGGCGCGACGCTCGGGTGTGACCCATCAGCCACCGAATTAGTTGGCCTAGCTAACTATCTCCAGATATAGTTGTATGACATCAACTAATCACTGGAGGTGTGCCGGTTTGACTCGGCCCTCGTCGCATCGGGAGATCCTCGAAGCACTGTCCGGCATCTGGGTGGCGTTGCTGGTCGCGATCCTCAGCTCCACCATCGTTTCGAACGCTCTCCCGACGATCCTCGCCGAGCTCAAGGGCACGCAGACCCAGTACACGTGGGTCATCACGGCGATGCTGCTCGCGTCCACGGCCAGTACGCCGTTGTGGGGCAAGCTCGCTGATCTTTTCGACAAGAAGAAGTTGTTGCAGGCGGCGATCGTGTTGTTCGTCGTCGGCTCGGTGCTGTCCGGGTTCAGTCAGAACATGGAGCAGCTCATCTCGTTCCGGGTCGTGCAGGGGCTCGGCATGGGTGGGGTGCAGGCGCTGGGGCAGGTTGTCGTCGGTGCGCTGCTCAGTCCGCGGGAGCGTGGGCGGTACAGCGGGTACACCGGGATGGTGATCTCCGCCGCGACCGTTGGGGGGCCGTTGGTCGGTGGGTTCCTCGTCGACTGGCCCGGGTGGCGGTGGTGTTTCTTCGTCTGCGTGCCGTTGGCGCTGGTGGCGTTGGCCGTGTTGCACAAGACGCTGCACCTGCCGGTCAAGAAGCAGCGCGTGAAGATCGACTACCTCGGTGCCACGCTGATCACCGGTGGGGTCAGCCTGGTGCTGATGTGGGTGTCGTTCGCGGGTAAGGACTTCGCCTGGATCAGCGGGGAGAGCGCGCTGTTCGTCGGTGGGGCGCTGCTGGCGATCGTCGGGGCCTACTTCGTGGAGCGGCGGGCCAGTGCGCCTGTCATCCCGTTGCACCTGTTCAAGAACCGGACCGTGGTGCTCGCGATGCTCGGTGGTGTCGCGGTCGGTACGGCGATGTTCGGGGCCTCGGTGTTCATGGGGCAGTACTTCCAGATCGCGCGTGGGTTCTCGCCCACCAAGGCCGGGCTGTTGACGGTGCCGTTGGTGCTCGGGCTGAGCATCTCGTCCACGGTCAGCGGGCAGTTGATCGCCAGGAGCGGGAAGTGGAAGAGCTACCTGGTGTGGGGGTCGTTCTCGCTGGTCGTCGGGCTGGCTTTGCTCGGGACGATCGACCACCGGACCAACCTGGTGCTGATGGGTGCCTACCTGGCGCTCGTTGGTGTCGGGGTGGGGCTGACCATGCAGAACCTCGTGCTCGCCGTGCAGAACGGGGTCGGGATGGCCGATCTCGGGGCGGCCAGTTCCACGGCCACGTTCCTGCGGTCGCTGGGCGGGACGGCCGGCGTCTCGGTGCTCGGGGCGGTGCTGGCCGCCTCCGTGAGCACCAAGACGCTCGACCCCGGCTCCCTCTCCCCCGTGGTGCGGGACTCCTACGGCGACGCGATGGGTGAGTTGTTCCTCATCGCCGCTGGGCTCGCGGTGTTCACGGTCATCGCGGTCCTGCTGATCAAGGAGCAGCCGCTGCGGGACTCGGTGGAGGACGAAATTGTCACTCCAACGGGTTCTGGTGCACAGACGGTCGCCACTGAAATCGGTTCACCTGTGGATACTGACCAGCGGGTTGTGGACAACTCGGCATCCGCTGTGGACAAGCTGTTGGTGCTTTCGAGTGACAGCGATCAGGAGGTTGCGGCGCGTTCGGCTGCGCTGCGTTCAACGCAGAACTCGTTGCCCTCCGGGTCGCGCATCGTGACCCAGCCGGTGCCGTCCGGCCTGCGCTGATCGTCGAAGATCGTCGCGCCGATGCCGACGAGGCGTTCCACCTCCTCGTCGCGGGTGCCGTCGGTCGGCTGCAGGTCGAGGTGCAGGCGGTTCTTGAGCTCCTTGTCCTCGGGGACGTTGATGAACAGGTAGCGGATGCCGCTCGGCAGGTGGATCAGGCACTCCGGGTCGCCGGGGTTGTCCTCCGGGTCGAGCGGCAGGTCCAGGACCTGGCCCCACCACGACGCGATGCCGTAGGAGTCCCGCGCGTCGACCGTGATGTTGTGGATGATTGAGGTCATGGCGGTGATCTTCGCCCAACCCGTGCGAACGGCGGCCTGAATTTCGGGTCGGACGTGTGATCTGAGCCGAGTTCAAGGTTGAGCGGAACACACTCAACTTTTCTGACGTTGTGCGGGATGATGGTCCATGCTTGAGGCTGACCACGAGGTGGAGGAATGGACGCTTTCAACCCGACGACCAAGACGCAGCAGGCCGTGTCCGCGGCGGTGCAGGCCGCGACGCTGAACGGGAACCCGGACGTGGGTTCCGTGCACCTGCTCAGTGCACTGCTGGCGCAGACGGACGGGTTGACCGCGCCGTTGCTGTCGGCGGTGGGTGCCGACCCGGCGCAGGTGCGCAAGGAGCTGGAGCAGCTCTCCCGCTCGTTGCCCAGCGCTTCCGGCTCGACCGTGTCCGCCCCGCAGTTCTCGCGCGACGCCGTGCGGGTGATCGGCAAGGCTCAGGAGCTCGCCACCGAGATGGGTGACGAGTACGTGTCCACCGAGCACCTGCTCGTCGGGCTGGCGCAGCACGGTGGCCAGGTGGCCGACCTGCTGCGGCGGCACGGTGCGACGCCCGACGCGCTGACCGACGCCTTCGCGAAGGTGCGCGGGTCGGCGCGGGTGACGTCGGCCGATCCCGAGGGCACCTACAAGGCGCTGGAGAAGTACGGCGTCGACCTGACCGAACGTGCGCGCAAGGGCGAGCTCGACCCCGTGATCGGCCGTGACGCCGAGATCCGCCGGGTCGTGCAGGTGCTGTCGCGGCGCACCAAGAACAACCCGGTGCTGATCGGCGAGCCCGGTGTCGGCAAGACGGCGATCGTCGAGGGCCTGGCGCAGCGCGTCGTGGCCGGCGACGTGCCGGAGTCGTTGCGCGGCAAGAAGGTCGTCGCCCTGGACCTCGGCTCGATGGTCGCGGGCGCCAAGTACCGCGGTGAGTTCGAGGAGCGGCTCAAGGCCGTGCTGAAGGAGATCACCGACTCGGCCGGGCAGGTCATCACGTTCATCGACGAGCTGCACACGATCGTCGGTGCCGGCGCGACCGGTGAGTCGGCGATGGACGCCGGCAACATGATCAAACCGATGCTCGCCCGCGGTGAGCTGCGCATGGTCGGTGCCACGACCCTGGACGAGTACCGCGAGCACATCGAGAAGGACGCCGCTCTGGAACGCCGCTTCCAGCAGGTGCTGGTCGGCGAACCCTCGGTCGAGGACACGGTCGGCATCCTGCGCGGGCTCAAGGAGCGCTACGAGGTGCACCACGGCGTGCGCATCACGGACGCCGCCCTCGTCGCCGCCTCGACGCTGTCCGACCGCTACATCACCGCGCGCTTCCTGCCGGACAAGGCCATCGACCTCGTCGACGAGGCCGCGTCCCGGCTGCGCATGGAGATCGACTCGCGGCCCGTCGAGATCGACACCGTCGAACGTGCCGTGCGGCGCCTCGAGATCGAGGAGATGGCGCTGGCCAAGGAGTCCGACCCGGCGTCGATCGAACGGCTGCACGCCCTGCGCGCCGAGCTCGCGGAGAAGCGCGAGGAGCTGTCGGCGCTGACGGCCAGGTGGCAGAACGAGAAGAGCTCCATCGACCGCGTGCGCGGCCTGAAGGAGCAGCTGGAGTCGTTGCGCGGCGAGTCCGAACGGGCCGAGCGCGACGGCGACCTCGGTCGTGCCGCCGAGCTCCGCTACGGCCGGATCCCCCAGCTGGAGAAGGAACTGTCCGTCGCCGCGGAATCCACACAGGACGCCGCGATGCTGAAGGAGGAGGTCGGCCCCGACGACGTCGCGGACGTGGTGTCGGCGTGGACCGGCATCCCGGCCGGCCGCCTGCTGGAGGGCGAGACCGCCAAGCTGCTGCGGATGGAGGACGAGCTCGCCCGCCGGGTCGTCGGCCAGGCCGAGGCCGTGCGGGTCGTGTCGGACGCGGTGCGCAGGACGCGCGCCGGAGTCGCCGACCCGGACCGCCCGACCGGCTCGTTCCTGTTCCTCGGTCCCACCGGCGTCGGCAAGACCGAGCTGGCGAAGGCGCTGGCGGCGTTCCTGTTCGACGACGAGCGGGCGATGATCCGCATCGACATGAGCGAGTACTCCGAGAAGCACTCGGTGGCCCGCCTGGTCGGCGCGCCTCCCGGGTACGTCGGCTACGACCAGGGCGGTCAGCTGACCGAGTCGGTCCGCCGCCGCCCGTACTCGGTCGTGCTGCTCGACGAGGTCGAGAAGGCGCACCCGGACGTGTTCGACGTGCTGCTGCAGGTCCTGGACGACGGCCGCCTGACCGACGGTCAGGGCCGCACGGTCGACTTCCGCAACACGATCCTGGTGCTCACCTCGAACCTGGGCTCGCAGACCATCGTGAACCCGTCGCTGACCGAGCTGGAACGCAAGGACGCCGTGATGGCCGTGGTGCAGCGGCACTTCAAGCCGGAGTTCCTGAACCGGCTGGACGACGTCGTGGTGTTCCACGCGCTCGCCACCGAGGAACTGACTTCCATTGTGGACATCCAGATCGCCCGCCTGGCGGACCGGCTCGCGGCTCGCCGCCTGACGCTGGAGGTCACGCCGTCGGCGCGCGACTGGCTGGCCCTGAACGGCTTCGACGCGATCTACGGGGCCCGGCCGCTGCGGCGGCTGGTGCAGTCGGCGATCGGTGACCAGCTCGCGAAGGAGCTGCTGGCCGGCGAGGTGCGGGACGGCGACAAGGTGCGGGTCGACGTGCTGGACGACAACTCGGGGTTGATCGTGGGCCGCGAGGTCTGAGCTCGTCCGCAGCTGCGGGAGGGGGATCCGAGCGGGTCCCCCTTCTGCGTGTTTCCGCACCCGTCAGCGGCTTTCGATCGTCAACCCACCCGACATCACCGCGCGGATGTGGTCACCCGTGAGCAGGTCGTGCGGGTAGCCCAGGTCGATCGCACTCACGTCGTCGAGCCTCGCTGTCTGCTCGTCGGTCAGCTCGACCTCCAGGGCGGCGAGGTTGCCCAGCAGCTGTTCCGGTGTGCGGGCGCCGACGACGGGTGCCGTCACACCGGGCCTGCGCAGGTTCCACGCCAGCGCGACCTGGGCCGGCGTGCGATCCACTTCGGAGGCCACCTCCCGCACGACGTCCGCGATGCCGAGCGTGCGGGAGGTGACCATGCCCAGGCCCTCGTTGAAGCTCCTGCGGTTGCTGCCGGGCTCGGGTTCGGGGGCGGAGTACTTGCCGGACAGCACGCCGCCGCCCAGCGGTGAGTAGGGGGACACGCCCAGCCCCAGGGTCCGCGCCATCGGGATCAGGTCACGCTCTCCGCCCCGGTTGATGAGGCTGTACTCGATCTGCAGTGCGACCAGCGGTGACCAGCCGCGCAGGTCGGCGACCGCCTGCATGCGGGAGATCTCCCAGGCCGGGGTGTTGGACATCCCCACGTGCAGGACCTTGCCCTGCCGGACCAGGTCGTCCAGGCCGCGCAGGACTTCCTCGAACGGTGTCAGCACGTCCCAGACGTGCACGTACAGCAGGTCCGCGTGGTCCGTGCCCAACCGGCGCAGGCTGTTCTCCACGGACGCGAACAGGTTCTTGCGGTGGGAACCCCCGGAGTTCGGGTCGCCCGGCGTGCGCAGGGTCGAGTACTTCGTCGCCAGCACCAGGCTCTCGCGCCGGTCGTGGATGAGCTCGCCCAGCAAGTCTTCGGAGCCGCCGTAGGAGGCCGCGGTGTCGATGAAGTTGCCGCCGCGCTCGACGTAGATCTCGAACAACTTGCGGGCGTCGTCCTGTGCGGAACCCCAGCCCCACTCGTTGCCGAAGGTCGCCGTGCCCAGGGCCAGCGGTGAGATCCGCAGCCCGGAGCGGCCCAGCAGCCGGTAGGTGTCGAGCGACATGGTGTTTCTCCCGTGATCGTGGTGTGGCACCAGCCTGTGCTCACCGGGAGCAGGGAGTAAGGGAGGAGATTTCCTGGGAACACGAGTCCTACCCGGACTGTTGAACGGGCCATGCTCACCAGCGCCGTGGACGTGACGCAGGAGTTGGCCGCGTTCCTGAGGAGCAGGAGGGAACGGCTGGATCCGCAGGACTTCGGCCTGCCGTCGCGCAGGCGGCGGACTCCGGGGCTGCGCCGCGAAGAGGTCGCCGAACTGGCCGGGGTCAGCGTCGACTACGTCGTGCGGTTGGAGCAGGCTCGCGGGCTGCGGCCCTCGGCGGACGTGGTGGAGGCACTGGCCGGTGCGCTGCGCCTGACCCGCGACGAACGCGCCTACCTCTTCGGACTCGCCCGGCGGCGGCCCCGTGCCGAGGACCAAGCCGCCACCGAGGCGGCGCCGTCACTGGTCCAGTTGGTCGCCGACCTGTCGCCGAGGCCGGCCATGGTGATGAACCACCGCTTCGACCTCCTCGCGTGGAACAGCGAGATGACGAAGGTGCTCCTGGACTTCGACACGCTGCCGCCGCCCCGGCGAAACGCGATCTGGTTGTGCCTGCTGCACCCGGAGATCCGTGAGCTCTACGTCGACCGCGACCGCGTCGTGCGGGACGGCGTCGCCCACCTGCGCGCCGCGTGGGCCGCGCATCCGGAGGACGGGGTGCTGGCCGGCCTCATCGCCGAGTGCGCCACCGGCGACGAGCAGTTCGCCCGGCTGTGGGACTCGCAGGACGTCAGGCTCAACGGCCGCGGGGAAAAGGTCGTGCGGCATCCGCGGGCCGGTGAGATCGCCCTGCGGTTCGAGACGCTCACACCCCTCCAGAATCCGGACCAACTGCTGGTGATCTACCGCGCGGCGGACGTCGCGAGCCAGGTGGCGATGGACGGGTTGCGATAGCTCCTCGACCGGTGGAAAGGCACGCGCAGGTCACGACGCGCGGAAGTGATCTTCGTTCCTCGCCTCCGACCCACTAGGCTCTGGCTGTGGGCATACCGGCGTGGGTCTGGTTCACCGTCGCCGCGGTGGCGGGCGTGGCGGGGTTCGCCCTGCTCGCGACCGACCGGGCGCAACGAACCGCGCGTAATCGTGAACGGCGCCGTTGGGCTGCTCTGAGGGGCTGGCAGTTCGAGGAGACAGACCACGTGCTGCCGACCCGGTGGGAAGCCGGGGCCATCGCGTACTACGGCACGGGTCTCGCCCGTGACGTCGTGGCGGGCTCCACCTTCACCGCGGACGGCCGCAGGCAGGTCTACGTGCTCGATCACGAGACAGGCGGCAAGGTCAACTCGGTGCTGGTCGGCGTGCGCTGCCGCAGGGCGCTGTCGGTGGTGATCGAGCTGTGGCTGTCGACGGTCCCGTTCCAGCGCGACAACGACAAGATGCCGATGCCCGACCTGCTCGGGCCGGTGGGGTCGCGGTACGCGTTCGTCACGGACGTGCCGGCGGCTCGCAAGATCATCACTCCGGACCTGATCGACGCCGCCGAGGAGATCGGGGGCGACGTCACGGTCGTCTGGATGGAGAACGACTGGGTGCTGGCCGCCGCGCCGCCGAACTCGTCGCCCGCACGCCTCGAACGGCTGCTGCGCGACGTCGGTGAGCTCGCGGACGTCATCGACCCGTTCGACCCGGACCCGTCCGAGCGCGAGGAGCCGGTGGCCGAAGAGGACGAGGGCGGCGAGGTCTACCGCCCGTCGTTCGGCCGCAAGCAGCCCTGACGAAAACCTTCACCTAAGCCGCTGCCGAACACTCGGCAGCGGCTTTTTCATCGCCCGTGCACGCCTGAATCATGTGACTTTCGGTGATCAACAGTTTTATGTACCGCCTGTCGTGCCGCCTCGACCAGGGCTATTCCAGACCGCATCCAAAGTCATGTGAGCTACATCACACTTCGCTCCGTGTAAAACATTGGCACGCGATTCAGATACTCCGTGCAGCAAGTCCGTCGTGTCCCCGAACCCCCGGAGGGAAGCACGATGTACGGAGGAAAGATTGTCCCGCCCGCAGCCGTGGCAGGTACGGCGTCCGTCGTGACGCTGGCCAACACGGGTGCGTCTGTTGGTTGGCTGCTGTTCGGCGGTGTGGCGCTGGTCGTTTCCGGCCTCGCCCTGCGCCTGTTCGTGCTCCGTCGTCCGGCGAAGCACGAAGCGTGATCATCGGCGGCCTTCGGCCCCGGCGACTTTCCGACTACCGTTCGGTGGCATGCCAACCGCACTGGTGACCGGATCGACCGTCGGGATCGGGGCCGCCTTCGCCCGCAGGCTCGCGGCCGAGGGATACGACCTCGTGCTGGTCGCGCGCACCGCGTCCGCACTCGAAGAACTCGCGAAGCAGCTGCACGACCGCCACGGCGTCAACGTGGACGTCCTGCCGGCCGACCTCAGCGACCACGACGACCGCCTCAAGGTCGAGCAGCGGCTGGCCGAGTCGGCCGTCGACCTGCTGGTCAACAACGCGGGCTTCGCGAACACCGGCGAGTTCTTCGCCGCGGACATCGACAAGCTGCAGGCCCAGCTCGACGTCAACGTCACCACGGTGCTGCGACTGTCCAGGGCCGCCATCCCCGCGATGATCGCGCGCGGCAAGGGCGACGTGATCAACGTGTCCAGTGTCGCCAGCTTCCTGCCCGGCCGCGGTACGAGCTACAGCGCCGACAAGGCGTGGGTGACAACGTTCTCCGAGGGCATGTCGCTCGCGGCGGAGGGCACCGGCGTGCGGATCATGGCGCTCGCCCCCGGTTTCGTGCGGACCGAGTTCCACAAGCGCGCGAAGATCGACATGTCGAAGACGCCGAACTGGCTCTACGTCGACGCCGACAAGCTCGTCCACGAGGCGCTGCGCGACCTGCGCCGGGGCAAGCCGCTGTCGATCCCCGGGCTGCAGTACAAGGCCATCGTGACCATCACGAGGCTGCTGCCGCGCCCGCTCGTGCGCAAGATGGCGTCGCGGTTCGCCGGTGGCCGCGGCCGCACCTGATCGGAACCGTTCGGCCTAATGGTGCGTCGGAGCCGTCGTGAGCGAACAGTTCAAGGTCGAGCCGGACGAGCTGCGCGGGTACAGCGAGCTGCTGGACCGCAACGCCCAGCACTTCCTGACCATCAAGGACCACGCCATCTCCAAGGGCGGCGACACCAGCGGATTCACCGGCCTGCTGACCTTGCTGCATCCCGTCGTGACCGGCGTCGCGCGCCTCTACGGCGAGACGCTGGACTTCGCGAACAAGACGATGCTCAAGGACGCCGACGCGCTGCGGAAGACGGCCGACTCCTACGAGAAGGTCGACCTGCAGGGCGTGCAGCTGATGCAGCAGGCCGGAGGTGGCCGATGACCACCGCGTACGCGGACGTCCAGGACCCGTCGGTCGCGCTGAACGCGGCCGCGGAGAACCGTCCTGGCCGGCAGACCACCAAGGAGCTCATCGAGGCCGCAGGGTGGAAGCTGCAGGGCGTCAACTGGATCTACGAGAAGGTCACCGGCGAGAACCTGATCGAGTCGCTGATCAGCCCGCTGGTCGGCGACTTCGAGAAGATCGACGCCAACGCCAACGCGTGGGACCAGGTCGCCAAGGCCCTGGACGCCGTCCGGCACAACGTCGGTGACGGCGTCGGTCAGCTCAACCCGCACTGGAACGGTGGCGCCGCGCAGGCGTTCGAGCGCCGCATGGACACCATGTGGGTCATCGCGATCGAGGCGGACTCCCAGGTCGCCCGGATCATCGGCAACAAGTTCCAGTCCATGGCGTCCGCGTGCCGGTCGGCCACGAAGGTCGCCCTGTTCCTGCTCGACAAGCTCTGCACCATGCTGCTCGAAGCGGCGATGACCGCGGTGATCCCGGTCGTCGGCTGGGGCCGCGCGGTGTGGATGGTCTACGACGCGATCCAGATCGTCGACGCGATCCGCAAGATCATCCAGTCGATCATGACGCTGATCGAGGGCGTGCAGGGCATGGTCGACGGCATCGTGGCCATGGGGACGGCGCTGATGAAGCTCAAGGACGTCCGGGACGTGAACGACGCGCTGGACGTCGTCGACGGCGTGCAGGACGGCAAGCAGAAGTACGACAACGGCGTGGCCGCCGCGAAGTCCGGTGCGATCGGTGTCGGCCTCGGCGCCTACAGCCTCGGCAAGGCCGGTTCCGCGGCCTCCGGCCGGTACAGCACCCCGAGCTCGGGCAGCGGCGGCGGAGCCGCCGGTGGCGCTCCTGCCCCCGCCCCGGCACCCACCGGTGGGGGTCAGCAGTGACGTTCCCCTACGACCAGGCACGGCTGCAGGCGCTGTTCTCCGAGGTCGACTCCCGGGTCGACGACCTGGGCAAGGTCGCGACCGCCGCGTCGCAGGTGCAGCGCAGGTCGCGCGGGCTCTCCGAGCAGGACCTCCGCGAGATCGAACGGTTCGCGAAGTCGCCGGGCGCGCCGAAGGAGCTCAAGGACCTCCAGCGGCGCGTGGACGCCGGCGAGATGTCGTGGGCCGACGTCGCGTCCGGCCGCGCGATGAACGACGAGGGCGTGCAGAAGGCGCTCGCGGTCGGCGTTCCCGACCTCCAGCGCGCCTACCGCGCGATCGAGGAGGGCCAGGACATCGACGACATCATCACCTCGGGCAACCCGGCCGCCCAGCAGCCGCCCCGCCCGCGCCGTGATGACGACGACGAGGACGACGGCCCGAGCCACTTCCGCAAGGACGCCTGGTAGCAGGGCCTAGACGGGCCAGTCCACCCCGCCACTGCTCGTGTGGCTGGTCCCGGTACCGCGGACGACGTCGAAGGCGACCGCGCAGGCGGTCGCCAGCGACCGCAGCGGTTCGGTCACCTGCGGGTTGATCTGGACGACGTCCCGGCGGACGCGCCTGCCGCCCCGCTTGGCGCGCCTGCCGGTCTCGATCCGCGCGATGTCGCCGAAGAGGCAGAGTTTCTGACCGTTCGCGTCGTGCAGCGACTGCTGCCACGCGCCGTGCGTCTTGATCGTCCCGATCAACTGGCCCTGAGGGGTGCTGACGCGCACCTCCGGCCGCCGGCCGAACCCCTTGCTGATGTGCATGATCGGCTGGCCGTGCGGCGCGACGACGTCGAGGTCGAACGTCGTCCAGCCGGAGAACCCGGTGTGCCGCAGCGGTCGTTGCAGGCCCGGTCCGGTGCGCTCGCGGACCACCGCGACCGGCGCGTCCTGCTCGTCGAACACCTCCACCCGGTAGTGCGGCCGGAACAACAGGCTCATCGCGGTCCACGGCTGTTCGACGTAGAGGGTGCTCACGGTGATGCAGCGTACGAGGCGTCGAGCGCGCGGGTGTGCGAAGCTTGCGACCCGTGCGAACTGAAGTGGTCTTGGACGCGAACGCTAAGTCAGAACTCGCTCGTCTCGTGAGCGAATTGGCCGTGGTGCACGGCAAGGTGACTCTCTCCAGCGGCAAGGAAGCCGACTACTACGTCGACCTGCGGAGGGCGACGCTGCACCACGCGGCGGCCCCGTTGATCGGCAGGCTGCTGCGGCAGCTCACGTCGGACTGGGACTTCGTCGCGGTCGGCGGTCTGACCCTCGGCGCGGATCCCGTCGCCTACGCCATGATGCACTCCGCCGGCGCGGACGGTGACGTGCTGGACGCGTTCGTCGTGCGCAAGGCGAACAAGGCCCACGGCATGCAGCGCCAGATCGAGGGCATCGACGTGCGCGGCCAGCGTGTGCTCGCGGTCGAGGACACCTCCACCACGGGCGGTTCGGTGCTCACGGCCGTCAACGCGCTGCGCGAGCACGGGGCCGACGTCATCGGCGTCGCCACGGTCGTCGACCGCGGCACGGGCGCCAAGGAGGCCATCGAGGCCGAGGGTCTGCAGTACCGGTACCTGCTCGACCTGAACGACCTCGGGCTCGCCTGAGGTTTTATCGAGAGCGCTTCGAGCCACCCCGTCCTAGGCTGGAGGACGGGGTGGTGCGAATGGCCAGATGGTTCGCGGAAGCGGTCATGACGCTGCACTTCGCGGTGCTGGCGTTCCTGCTCGTGGGCGGGTTCCTCGCATGGCGGTGGCGCGGCGTGATCTACCCGCACCTGGCGATCGGTGCGTGGGCGATCCTCAGTCTGCTGGTGCCGGTGACGTGCCCGTTGACGACCGCGGAGGAGTACTTCCGCGCCCAGGCGGGCATGCCGCCGCTGGGCACGGGTTTCATCGACCACTACATCGACGGCGTCTGGTACCCGGAGAGCGCGTCGACGCTGGTCCAGCTGGTGCTGGGGTCGATCGTGATCATCTCGTGGATCGGCTTCTATGCTGGTCACCGTGCTGCTCGAAGGCTTTCACGCTGTTAAGCACGCGTTGCGCTTCGGCGCCGACGTGCAGTCCTTGATCACGACGGACCTCGCCGCCACGATCAGCCTCGCCGAGACGCACGCACCGGATCTGCGCGAGCGGTTCGCGGCGGCCACCGAGGTCGACGAGGAGCAGTTCAAGCGCAGGTTCCTGATCGGCCGCATCCATCCGACGGGCGTGGCCGGGCTCGCGGACCGGCCGAACCTGCCGTTCGACCGCGGGACCCCGCTCGTACTGCTCGACAACCCGCGCAACCTCGGCAACTTCGGTGCCGCCATCCGGGTGGCCGCCGGCCTCGACGCGGGTGGCGTGATCTCCACCGGTGACGTCGATCCGTGGCACCCCAACGTGCTGCGCGGATCGGCCGGGCTGCACTTCGCGCTGCCGGTCGCCAGGGCCACGAGCCTCGACTTCGCCGGTGAGCTCATCGCGTTCGACGCGGGCGGTGAGCTGCTGAAAGGCCCGATCCCGGACGACGCCGTGCTGGCGTTCGGCTCGGAGCGCCACGGGCTCTCGGCCGAGGTCCGCGCGAAGGCCTCCCGGATCGTCAGCCTGCCCATGCGCGAGACGATCAGCAGTTACAACCTCACAACTTCTGTGGCCATGGGCCTGTACCACTGGGCGATTCACCGAGCTTCTTGACCGGTCAAGCGCTCACCATGACCAGGTGGTGATCGCGAAACTGCTGGCGGCACGCGCGGGTGTCGCGGAGCGCGCGGTGTACTCCAGGCACCTTCGGCGGGTCTGGGGTGTGCCGGGCACGCTTCTCGGAGCGCGGGCGTGGCCCCCGCTCTTCAAGGACAAGATCCACACCAGCTTCAACTACTGGTGGCAGGCGCACCTGCTGGACTGCATGATCGACGGCTACCTGCGCTCGCCCAACGAGCTGCGCAAGACGGCCATCGCGAAGGTCGTGCGGGGCATCAGGGTGCGCAACGTCCTGGGCTGGACCAACGACTTCTACGACGACATCGCGTGGCTCGGCCTGGCCCTGCAACGTGCCCAGCACGAGGTCGGCATCGCGAAGCCCAAAGCGCTTGACGCGATCGCCGTGCGGCTGCGCGACGGCTGGACCGACCACGCCGGTGGCGGCATCTGGTGGAAGCGCAACGACGACTTCAAGAACGTCCCCGCGAACGGCCCGGCCGCGATCTTCCTGGCCCGCCAGAACGAACGCACCGACCTCGCCCGCGCACGGTCCATCGTGGACTGGGTCGAGGAGCACCTCGTCGATCCCGGGAACGGCCTCGCGTGGGACGGTCTGCACGTCCACCCGAACGGCGAGATCCGCGAGTACGAGAAGAACATCTACACGTACTGCCAAGGAGTTCTCATCGGCGCGTGCGTCGAGCTCGCCCAGCACGGCCAGCCGGACAAGTGGCTCGACAAGGCCGCTCGCACGATCACCGCGGTGCACGACGACCTCGCCACCAACGGCGTGATCCGGGGCCAGGGCGGTGGCGACGGCGGCCTGTTCGCGGGCATCCTCGTCCGCTACCTGGCCCAGGCCGCGCTGATCATTCCCGACCTCGACCCCGAACGGCACGAGACCGCGGACCTGGCCAGGGAACTCGTGGTGCAGTCGGCGGAAGCGGCGTGGAACAACCGCGTGATGGCGGTGAGCGGGCCGCTGTTCGGTCCGGAGTGGACTGCCCCGGCCGACGAGGAGGAGGGCCGCGACCTGTCCGTCCAGCTCGGTGGCTGGATGTGCCTGGAAGCGGCCGCCCTGCTCGAACGGAACGGTCTGGACGTCGCTACGGCTTGAGCCAGCCGAGCAACGTCTTCGCGTCCTCGCGGAACTGCTCCGGCGAGTCGTCCAGCACGAACTCCAGCAGCGCGTTGCGCTCGACGCCGTCGCGCGCGAGCTCGGTCAGCACCGGCTTCCAGAGATCACGGCGCTCGGCGAGCGGGAACCGTTCGTTGAAGCCACCGGTTCCCCACGAGAAGACGTGGGCTGTCACGGGTTCCAGCGTTCGCACCTCGTGCACGGCGGAGAACACGTCCTGGCCTCCGCGCGGCTGCCAGTACGACACCACGCCGTCGACTTCGTCCAGCAGCTGCACCGTCGAGTCCAGCGTGTCCGTCAGCGTGTTCCGGTGGTACTCCAGCGCGATCTTCGTGCCCATCGCCTCGGCGTGTTCGACGGCGTGTTGCAGTGCCTCGATCACCGGTGTGCGGTCAGGGCATTCCTCCGAGCCGGACGTGCCCGCCCAGACCCGCACGAACGGCGCGTCCAGTTCGGCCGCGGTCTCCAGGATCGGCGCCAGGTCGGTCCGGTCCGAGACGCCCGCGCGGTAGTACGACCCGTACGCGGCCACCTTCAGACCGGTGTCCAGTGCCCGTCGTGCCGCCGCGAAGTCGCCGGGCGGCACGTGCACGTCGCCGCCCCACTCGACGGCCTGCAGCCCGCACTCCGTCGCCAGCGCGCCGATCTCTTCGATCGTCAGCTGCCGGAACGTCACCGAGACCAGTCCCGGGATCAGCATCCGCAGGACTGCCTGTGCCGGAGCGAGGGCGCGAGCCGGATCGTCTCCGGCGGCCTCTGCGGGTCGGCGATGCGGGAGAGCAGCAGCTTCACCGCGGTCCGGCCGATCTCCTCGACCGGCTGCGCCAGTGTCGTGAGCGGCGGTTCGATCAGGGTGGCCCACTCGACCTCGTCGTAGGCGACGACGGCCAGGTCCGTGCCGAGCTTCAGGCCGCGGGCCCGTGCCTCGTGCAGCATGCCGACCGTGACGAGGTGGTCCGCGGCGACGACGGCCGTTGCCGGGTCGTCCTGGTCGAGCAGCGGTGCGAGCCAGCCGCTCTGCGACACCAGTGCCTCGTCCCACTTCAGGCCCGCGCGGCCGAGGCCGAGGCGGTAGCCGAGGATGCGTTCCTCGGTCGTCGCCACGCCCGCCTGGCCGCAGACGATGCCGATCCGGCGGTGCCCCAGTTCCGCGAGGTGTTTCACCAGACCCGACGTGGCCTGCACGTTCTCCGGCCCGACCTGGTCGATGTCCTTGGCCACGGTCAGCCGGTCGACCAGCACCGTGGGAATGTTCAGTCTTTTGAGCTCCGGCAGCACGAGGCTTCCCCCGGTGCCGGCGGACGGTGTGAGCAGCAGCCCGTCGACTCTTCGCGAGCGCAGTGTTCTGACCGCGGTCTGCTCGGATTCGGGGGTGTCCCTCGTGTCGATCAGCACGAGCGAATAGCCGTTGCGAGTCGCCTCGGACTCGATGGCGGCGATCAGCTCGGCGAAGTACGGGTGGGAGACCAGCGACACGGCCAGGCCCAGCGACTTCGTGCCGCCCATGACCAGCGATCGCGCGATGGCGTCGCCCGTGTACCCGGTCTCGTCGATCGCCTTCTGGACGCGCTCGCGCGTGTCCCCGGCGACCGGCCTCGTCTCGTTGATCACGTGTGACACCGTGGTGATGGAGACCCCCGCGAGAGCCGCGACATCCCGCATGGTGACCATGACCTGGGACCCTACCCGTTTGGAGGAAGGCCAGATGGCAGCCGTGCTGTGTGTCGGGCTCACAACTCTCGACGTGACCCAACGGGTGGACGAGTTCCCAGATCCCGGGCAGAAGATCCGCTCGCTGGGCGCGGTGCTGTCGCCCGGCGGTCCGGCTGCCAACGCGGCCCGCGCGGTCGCGGCACTGGGCGGTAGGTCCGCGTTGCTCACCGCACTGGGTGCCGACGCATTGGGTGAATTCGTCAGGGCCTCCTTGGACCCGGTCCAAGTGACGGCGGTACCGGGCACGACGCCCGTGAGCATGGTCGTCGTCAGAGACGCTGATGGGGAGCGCACGGTCGTTTCCCGGAACGCCTCGGTGCCGGTGACAGCGCCGGATTTGTCTGATCTTCTGGCTGCCGCGGACGTGGTGCTCTTGGACGGACACCACGAAGGCCTGGCGATCCCCGTCGCCCGGCAGGCGAAAGCGCTGGGATTGCCTGTGGTGCTCGACGCCGGGAGCTGGAAACCTGTCCTCGATCACCTGTTGCCGCTGGTGGACGTGGCCGCCTGCTCTCACGGGTTCGAGCGGTCCGAGGCCGAGGTGCACTCCTGCGGGGTGCCGCTGGTCATTCGCACGCACGGTGCGGAGCCGGTCACCTGGTCGCGGAACGGCTCGGCAGGAGAGCTGCCCGTCCCCGCGGTGGCGGTGAAGGACACGAACGGTGCCGGCGACGTCTGGCACGGCGCGTACGCCTACGCGCTGGCGTCAGGCGCGGACCCGGTGGGTGCCATCGGCTTCGCGTCGGAGGCGGCCGCCGTTCGCGTCGGTGCGGTCGGGGACTGGGTTGAGGAGCTGGCACGGTGGCAGGACAGCAGGTCAGGTTCGACGAGCTGCTAGAACGGGCTCGGGTTCTCACCGATCAGGGTGAGCGCAAGATTCTCGGCATCGGCGGCGCACCCGGTTCGGGCAAGTCGACACTCGCGCGGCGGCTCGTCGAGGCACTCGACGGCCAGGCCGTGCTCGTCGAGATGGACGGCTTCCACCTCGCGCAGAGCGAGCTCGAACGGCTGCGGCTGGTCGAGCGCAAGGGCGCGCCCGACACGTTCGACATCCCCGGTTACGTGGACCTGCTCGGCCGGATCAAGGCGTGCGGCCCGGACATGATCTACGCGCCGGAGTTCCGCCGCGAGATCGAGGAACCGATCGCCTGCGCCGTGCCCGTGCACCCGGACGTCCCGCTCGTCGTCACCGAGGGCAACTACCTGCTGCTCAACTACGACAAGTGGAAACGCGTCCGGATCATCCTGGACGAGGCTTGGTTCCTGTTCATCGACGAGGACGTGCGCGTGCAGCGCCTGATCGACCGGCACCTGCGGTACGGGCGCACCTTGTCGGAGGCGGAGGAACGAGTGCTGCACGGCACGGACCACGTCAACGCGTTGATGGTGAACTCGTCGAAGGGATCGGCGGACCTGCTGATCACCGAGGTCCTGTAGGCAACCGGATCGGCGGCGTGCGCGTGCTTCCCGCGGGGGGATGAACATGGACTCTGCGCTGGGAATCCTGTTGCGCCATCACCGGATCGCCGTCGGACTCACCCAGGAGGCGCTGGCCGAGAAGGCGGGCCTGAGCGGTCAGGCCGTCGGCTCATTGGAACGGGGCGACCGCCGGCATCCCCATCGCGCCACGGTGCTCCGGCTCGCCGACGCGCTCGGCCTGTGCGCGGACCAGCGGGCCGAGTTCGCCGCGGCCGCCGCCCGCACGCCCAGACCTCGCCACATGCCGTGCGCACCGGTCCGGCAGCTGCCCGCCGCGCCGGTGCGGTTCTCCGGGCGGGAGGCCGAGGTCGCCGAGCTGACCGGCCTGGTCGAACGGTCGGGCGTGGTGGTCGTCGCAGGCATGGCGGGCGTCGGCAAGACATCGCTCGTGTTGCACGTCGCCCATCGCGTCGGTGAGCTCTTCCCCGACGGCCAGCTCTACCTGGACCTGCGCGGAAGCCTGCCGCCGCAGGACGCGCTGGGCCAGCTGTTGCGCGCGCTCGGCCGGCCCGACCACGGCGGAACGCTGGCCGAGACCGCCGCGCGGTTCCGGTCCGCACTGGCCGGAAAGCGGGTGCTGCTCGTGTTCGACGACGCGGCGACGGTCGGCCAGATCCAGCCGTTGCTGCCCGGCACCGCGGGCTGTGCGGCGGTCGTGACCAGCCGCCGGGCCATGGACACCCTGCCGCAGGCCCGTCACCTGAGGCTGGACGTGCTGCCCGAACGCGAGGCGCTCGAGCTGCTCGCGGCCTACGCGGGCCCGGAACGGACCGGCGCCGACCCCGAGGCCGCGGCGCGGGTGGTGGAGCAGTGCGGCCGGCTGCCGCTCGCCGTCCACCTCGCCGGTGCCCGGCTCGCGTCCCGCCCGGCCTGGCCGCTCGCCCACCTCGCGCGCCGCCTGGCCGTGCGCAGGCTCGACGAACTGGACCGCGACGACGCGGGGATCCGGGCGGGCTTCGCCGTGTCCGTCGACCAGCTGGACCCGGCGGACCAGCGCGCGTTCACGCTGTTCGGCGTCTTCGAGGACGTGTCGTTGCCGGTCGCCGCCCGGCTGCTCGACGTGGACGGGCTCGCCGCAGAGCTGGTGCTGGAACGGCTGGCCGACCTGCACCTGCTGCGGGCCACGACGCCCGGCCGCTACCGGATGCACGATCTCGTCCGGACCTACGCGCGCGAACAGCCCGCGGACCCCGCGGCGCTCGGCAGGGTCGCCGGCCTGTTCGTCGCGGTGGCGTGGCGGTCGGTGGCGCTGGCCGTGCCGCACAGCTTCCGCGGGACCTGGGCCGATCCGGCGTGGGCGGAGGGCGCACCGGACTTCACCACGGCCGCGGCGGCCTTCGCGTGGCTCGACGAGCACCGCCCGCACCTGATCGGCCTCTGCCGGACGCCCGGTGTGCCGGCCTGGGCGCTGGTGCGGCTCGCGACCGGCCTGTTCCCGTACTACCTGAGCCGCGGCCATCGCGCGGACTGGGCCGAGATGTGCGGGCTGGCGTTGCCCGCGGCGAGCGACCCGCCGGCGCACGTGATCGTCGAGATGGACCTGGGTGTCGCGCTGCGCGACGCCGGCCACCTGCGCCGTGCCCTGGCGGGGTTCCGGGAACTGGGCGACACCAACGGCGTGGCGGTCTGCCTCACCAACCTCACCGAGGTGGTGGAGACCGTCGAGACCGGTGAGGAGAGCCTCGCTCTGGCCCGTGAGCTGGGACTGAAGTGCGTCGAGGCCGCGGTCCTGGAACACCTGGGAAGTGCCTACGGCAAGAGTGGAGACCACGCGCGCGAGCTCCGTTGCTACCAGGCCAGCCTGCGGCTCAGCTCTCTCGAAGGCGACGAGCGCGGGTGCGCGGGCGTGCTGCACCGGATCGGCGCGCTGCACCGCCGGTCAGGCCGGGCCGAGGAAGCCGCGACGGCGCTGGCGCGGAGCCTGCACCTGTTCCGCGAGGGTGCGGACGCGGCGGGCGAGGCGGCGAGCCTGGAGGAGCTGGGGCTGGTGCACCTGCTGCGCCGGGACCGGGCGACGGCGGCCGAGACGTTGCGCCTCGGCCTCGGCATCGCCGAGCGGCACGGCGACCTGAGACGGCAGGCGAGCCTGCGGCAGCACCTCGCGAAATGTGGAGGTTCGTCGTAGAGGTTGTCGCTGTTGAGGTCCTTGCGTTCTCGCAACCATCAACGACATGAACAACTTCTCGAGGAAACTCGCCAGGACGGTCGTCGCCGGCGCACTCGCAGCCGTGGCCGTCGCCGTCGCCACGCCCGCCGCCTCGGCCGCGGGACGCGACGGCGCGTGCAACAACAACGAGTTCTGCCTGTACTGGGGCCCCGGCAAGTTCGGGTCGCTGTCGGACTTCACGACGTCGATCG
This sequence comes from Lentzea kristufekii, assembly GCF_033949925.1. Taxonomy (NCBI): domain Bacteria; kingdom Bacillati; phylum Actinomycetota; class Actinomycetes; order Pseudonocardiales; family Pseudonocardiaceae; genus Lentzea; species Lentzea kristufekii. Next base: position 120,786 of record NZ_JAXAVV010000003.1, on the reverse strand, counting down.
ACACCTACGGCGAAACGCAGCCGACGTGCTACGAGTACCGGACGCCGGGCCGGCCCGGCTATCGGGAGTGCGTCAAGAACAACGCGATGTCGGCGTGCAACAACAGGTCACGAGCCGTGCGCGTGTATTTCAACAGCTACCACGAAGGTCCGTACGACACGATCCCCGCGAAGGCCTGCCGAGACCTCGTCAACACTGAGAACCAGAACGCGTCGCACCTGTTCCTCTGACGGATCAGCGTGCCTGCGGGTGGCTGATGTGCTCCAGGTCGTCACTGGATTCGTCGATCGGCTTCGCCATCTCCTGGCGGTAGCGCCAGATGCCCCAGCCGGTGCCGCCCAGGAAGAACGCGACGCTGACGACGATCGCCGCGGTCTCGAGCCACGGGAGCTGCTGCAGGATGCCCGCGCCGTAGTAGCCGGCCAGCACCAACGTCGGCACCCAGGCGATGGCACCGATGGTCGTGGCGAGGGTGAACCTGCGGAGGTCCATCCTGGCCGCGCCCGCGATCATCGGTGCCAGCGTGCGGATCCACGGGATCCAGCGGGCGAGCACGACGGCCCAGAACCCGCGGCGGTCGAGGAACTCGCCCGCGCGTTTCAGGTTCTGCCGGTTCAGCACCTTGCCGCCCTTGCGGGCGAGCACGCGCGTACCGGTGCCCCGGCCGATGAAGTACCCGACCTGGTTTCCGACGACGGCGATGATCAGAGCCGCGAGGGACAGCAGCCACGCCGACAACTCGCTGTTGTGCGTCGCCAGCACCACGCCGGCCGCGAACAGCAGCGAGTCACCGGGCAGGAAGAGCCCGAAGATGAAAGCGCACTCGACGAAGATGAAGCTCAGCACGATGACCCAGACGGCCACCGGACCCGCGGTCTCCAGCGAGGCGAAAGCATGCGCCACGGTGAACCAGCCTACGTCGTGCTGCGCCGGCGGCACGGCGACATCGGGCTGACGGGTGGGCCAAATCTGGATTGAGCACGCCGAGTCAGCACGTGAACTCCCTTCGGTCGAGATCACCGTCGAGTGAACCAGTCGAATCGGACTAGCGTGGGAGATATGGAGAGCTTGCTCGCTGAACTCCGCACCGCCGTGGGTGATTCCGGCGTCCTGACCGATGCCGACGTCACCGCGAGCTACCAGCGCGACATGATGCCGCTGGCGCCGCACGGCAGTCCGCTGGCGGTGGTGTTCCCGCTGAACACCGAGCAGGTCCAGGCGGTGGTGAGGGCCTGCGCGAGCCACCAGGTCCCGATCGTCCCCCGTGGCGCGGGCAGCGGTCTCTCCGGCGCGGCGAACGCCATCGAGGGCTGCGTCGTCCTGGTCACGACCAAGATGGACGCGATCGTCGAGATCGACACCGACAACCGCCTCGCCGTCGTCGAGCCGGGCGTGGTCAACCTCGACCTGCGCGGTGCCGTGGAGAAGCACGGCCTGTTCTACCCGCCGGACCCGAGCAGCTACGACTGGTGCACGATCGGCGGCAACCTCTCCACCAACGCAGGCGGCCTGTGCTGCGTGAAGTACGGCGTGACCACCGACTCCGTGCTCGGCCTGGAGGTCGTGCTCGCCGACGGCGAGGTTTTGCGCACGGGCCGCCGCACGGTCAAGGGCGTGGCGGGCTACGACCTCACCAAGCTCTTCATCGGCTCCGAGGGCACGCTCGGCGTGATCACCAAGGCCACGCTGGCGCTCAAGCCCCTGCCGCAGGCCCCGGCCACGCTGGTCGCCGCGTTCAGCAGCACCGCCACGGCGGGTGCCGCGGTCAGCCGGATCGTCCGCGAGGGCCTGGTGCCGTCCCTGATGGAGATCATGGACCGCACCTCGATCGAGGCCGTCGAGCAGTACCTGAAGACCGAACTGGGTGCCGGGCCGGGCTGCGCGGCGTTGCTGATCTGCCAGTCCGACGCCGGAGGCGAGCAGGCCAGGCACGAGCTGCAGAAGATCGAGGAGATCTGCCTGGAGGCCGATCTCGTCTACGCGACCCACGACGTCAACGAGGGCCGTGACCTGCTGACCGCGCGCCGGGCCGTGCTGACCGCGCTGGAGATCTACGGCTCGTGGCTGACGGACGACGTGTGCGTGCCGCGCACCCGCATCGCCGAGCTCATCCAGGGCTGCGAGGACATCTCCGCGGAGGTCGGCCTCAAGATCGCCGTCGTCGGCCACGCCGGCGACGGCAACATGCACCCGACGATCGTCTACGACCCCACCGACGCGGACCAGTTCGCCCGCGCGCAGAAGGCGTTCGACGACATCCTCGCGGTCGGGCTCGCGCTGGGCGGCACGGTGACCGGTGAACACGGCATCGGCAAGATCAAGCGCGAGTGGCTGGCGAAGGAGATCGGGCCGGTCGGCCTCCGGGTCCACCGCGAGATCAAACGCGCGCTGGACCCGGAGAACCTGTTCAACCCCGGCTCGATGTTCTAGTCAGCAGCACGTCTGCTGCTGAACCGGTGGGAACGGTTCCTGAGCTGCCTTCTCCACGTCGGCGAGCATCTGCCGCCGCACGTCCGGGCCGAGCACCCGGCCCCGCGTCAGCACGGTGTGGATCCGTTGCGTGTTGCGGATGTCGGACAGCGGGTCGCCGTCCAGCACGACGAGGTTCGCGGCCTCACCGGGTTTGATCGCGGCGCCCCGCGTACCGGCCTTGAGCGCCGCCTTCGGCGACAGGCCCGCGTCGACCAGCAGCTCCAGTTCGTCGTGCACCGAGAAGCCGGAGAACGAGTACGGGTTGCCCGCGTCCGTGCCGAGCAGGATCTCGACGCCGTGCGCGTGCATCTCGGCGACCTGTTCCTGGCGGCGCCGGAAGAACTCGGCCTGCTGCCGGATCTCCTGCGGTGTCACCGGAACCCACCGCGTCAGGCCGTCGCGCCACAGGTCCCGGTAGAACGCCGGCATGTACTTCATCCGCGGGTCGTTCGCGAACCTGTCCGCGGGACTCGAGTACACCCGCATCGCGACCATCGTCGGGCACAACGCGGAGTTGTTGCGCTGCAACCGCTTCGCCAGCTGAAGAGCCTTGCTCCGGCTGTGCGAGAGCGTCGCCTGCCGTTCGAACTCCAGCACCCGCTTGAACCACGCGAACGGGTCCGCCGGGTCGAGCGGCAGGTCCGCGATCGCCTGGCGCAGCTGGGTTTCCCGCGTGCTGGTGGCGAGCGGCAGGCCGTACATGTGCTCGAACGTGCGCTGCCCCAGGTCACTCGCGTCGCCCAGCGGCACGTGGTTCGAGCAGTGCCCGGCGAACGTGATGGCCTGCCGGGAGCACTCGTCGGCGATGGCCGCGAGCGTCGGACGATCCAGGTAGGAGTACACCTTCACGAAGTCCGCGCCCTTGGCGTCCCGCACGGCCTGCCGGCCCTCGTCGGGAGTGCTGACGATCATCGCGCCGGGCAGCGTGGAGTGCGGTCCGTCGATGATCATGCTGCCGACGACCAGCCGGGGGCCGAACACCTCGCCGCGCTCGATCCGTTCGCGCAGCTCGTAAATGGGCGGGAAGCCCCACATCTCACGGATGCCCGTCACGCCGTTGACCAGGCACAGCGGCAACGTGACCCGGTCCAGGAACGCGCCGTGCACGTGCATGTCCCACAGTCCGGGGATGACGAACTTGCCGTCGAGGTCGAGCACCGTGGAACCGCGCGGCAACGGCAGGTCGCACGAGCCGACGGCGAGAATCCTGTTGTCCGCCAGCACGATGGTCGAGCCGGGCCGGACGCCGGACGAGTCGATGAGCGTCACGCCGCGCACCGCGGTGACACCGGCCGAAGCCTGTGCCCGGCCCGGTAGCAGGCCCGCGCCCGCTGCCGCACCGAGCCCGGCCAGCCATCCCAGCAGTTCACGTCGAGTGGTGTCGGTCATGCCGTTCAACCAACACCTTGACGTTGCGTGAGACTCAAATCCTTTCGAGCGGCGTGTTCCGGCGGTCACGCGGCACGGCAGGTCCTGAGGTAGCTGAGGAACGAGGCCTGCAGACCGGTCACGTGCGTGTCGCGCAGCACCTCGCTGGTGACGGCCGCGCCGCGGGAGGTGAGGCGGTGCAGGACGGTGGCCGCGTTCTTGGTGAGGTTCTGGTAGATGGGCACGTTCCCGAGGATCTCCCGGTCGTTGAAGGTCAGGTGGAGCTTGGCCGGCTGGTCGCCCAGCTCCTGGATCTGCGCGAAGATCCGGCTGTCCTCGCTGGCGACGCCCGGGCTGCCCGCTCCGATGCTCTCGAAGAGAGTGGTGCCGGTGAGCCAGGCGTAGAGGCTGAAGAGTCCGCCGTAGGAGTAGCCGAAGAGGCCGTGACCGCTCGTGGCCGTGCCGTAGTCGCGTTCGATCCGAGGGTGCAGTTCCGAGGTGAGGAAGTTCAGGAACGCATCGCCCCTGGTGTCCCGCAGCTCGTCGAGATAGGCGTCGGCTTCATCGCGGGTCATCGCACCCGTCCGGACTCCCATCTCCACGGCGTCGAGGAACTCCTGGGCGACGGGCTCGCCGGGTGGCACGAGGTCCCTGTTGCGCAGCCTCGCCCAGTGCTCCGCATCCTCACCCGCGTAACCAACGCTGACCTGGATGTACGGCTTGATCCGCTGCATGGGGTCCTGCTGGGTGACGATGAGCGGGGCCGTCATGCCCACCGCCCAGTTGCCGTCGAGCACGTACACGACGGGTGCCTGCGCTGTGGCGGGGTCGTAGCGCGGCGGCGTGGTGACCCAGACGCCGTAGTCGTGCCCACCGCTGGAGCGCATCTCGAAGTAGTCGGTGTCGGCCAGGCAGCCGTGCCACATGGTGCTCATCGGAGATCCTTCACAACACGTCCGGCTTGGACGAGTACAGCGTCGAGCCGCTCACCGGACCGTTTTCCATTGGATAAATGCCTTGTCCAATGGATAAACTGTGGGGGTGGTCCTGTCAAGCACGGCACGCAACGGCGATGCACGCGAGCGCCTCCTGACGCGTCTCCTCGACGTCTTCGACGACGGCCTCCCGCCACCGGAGACCTCGCTCCGCGAGATCGCGGCCCGGACCGGGACCAGCCACGCGCTCCTGCGATACCACTTCGGGTCGCTCACGGGAGTCCTGGCGGCGATGCTCGCGGCACAGCGGACCCGCGACAACGAGGCGCTGTTCCGGGACGCCGGGCAGGGCACCTTCGCCGACCTCGTCCTGGCGATCTGGCGTGCCTACACCCGCCCGGAGCAGCTGTCGCGCATCCGCGGGTTCTTCCACGTCGTGGGGCTGGCCGCGTACAGCCCGGACGACTTCCGCGAGTTCATCTCGTCGCTGGACGACCTCACCAGGATGCTGGCCTCGCTGGCGGAGCGCGAAGGGCTCGCCACCGGGGAGGCGCTGACCAGGGCCACCGTCGCCGTCGCCGCGATCCGCGGCCTGCTGCTGCAGGAGGTGCTGACACCGGGAGTGTGCTCGGAGGACGCGGTCGCGCTGATCCTGGGCATGGGCCCGAAGCAAAAGGCCCGCCTGTCGTAACAGGCGGGCCTCGCTGTGTTCGGTGATCCGGTGGGTCAGCGCTCCACGCGGGGGATGATCTGCGTCGAGTCGTCCTGCAGCGTTGCCTGCATGACCTGCGTGATGTCGTCCGCCTCTTCCTCCAGCAGCGACTTCTTCTCCCTGCGCGCCTTGATCACCTCGATGATGATCGGCACGATCGACAGGAAGACGATGGCCAGCAGCGTGATCTCGAGGTTCTCCTTGATGAAGGAGACCTGGCCGAGGAAGTAGCCCAGGATCGTCAGACCCGCGGCCCATGCGACGCCGCCGATCGCGGAGTACGTGAAGTACTTCTTCGGGTCCATCTTGCCGACACCGGCCATCGCCGTGATGAACGTGCGGACGATCGGCACGAACCGGGCGAGGACGATGGCGCGCGCGCCGTACTTGTCGAAGAACTCCTGCGTCTTGTCGACGTACTCCTTCTTGAAGATCTTCGACTCGGGCTTGCTGAACAGCGCGGGACCGGCCTTCTGGCCGATGTAGTAGCCGACGACGTTGCCGACGAACGCGCACACCGTCAGCAGCACGCAGACGAGCCAGAGCGGGGTGTCGATCGTGCCCGCCGCGACGAAGAGACCCGCCGTGAACAGCAGCGAGTCGCCGGGCAGGAAGAAACCGACGAGGAGCCCGCACTCCGCGAAGATGATGAGGCACAACCCGATGAGCATGTACGGGCCGAGCCCGTTCAGCAGAACGGTGGGGTCCAGCCAGTCAGGGCCCAATGCAATCGTCACGGCGACAACGGTACAGGTCAGCTCAGGGTGATCACTGCGGCCACCGCGCCCGCTGCCAGGCCCAACAACAACGCGAGACCCAGGATCCACCAGACCGGCATCGGCGAGGGGGGTTCATCGGCAATTGGGGCATGCGCGACAAATCCGGCATTCGTGCTGGTCGCCTGCGCTCGCAACGCGTCGGTCACCAGTCGTTCCGGATCGTCCGCCATGCACCTAGTCCTTGACCCACTCGCCCCTGACCATCACGTCCCTCGGCTTCAATTCTGCATCCAGGACGACGATGTCCGCCGCACAACCCGGCTGAAGCTTGCCGGTGTCGAGGCCGAGCAGTTCGGCGCCACGGGTGGACGTCGCGTGCACGGCCTCCATGAGCGTCAGCCCGCAGGAGTTGACGGCGTTGCGGAACGCCACGTCCATGGTGAGCGTGCTGCCGGCCAGCGCGGCGCCACCGGCCAGCGTCGGCACCCCGTCGACGACGCGCACTTCGAGGCCGCCGACGTCGTACACGCCGTCACCGACACCGGCGGCCGCGATGGCGTCGGTGATCAGGATCGTGCGCTTGCTGCCCGCGTGCCGCGCGGCGAGACGGACCGCGGTCGGGTGCAGGTGCACCAGGTCGCAGATGAGCTCGACGGTCACGCGGTCGTCGTCCAGCAGCGCGCCGATCGGGCCGGGCTCGCGGTGGTGCAACGGGCGCATGCCGTTGAACAGGTGCGTCGCCACCGACGCGCCGGCGTCGACGGCCGGGCGGACCTGCGCCTCGGTCGCGTCGGTGTGGCCGATGGCGGCGATGACGTCGTTGTCCACGAGCTGGTGCACGGCCCGGACCGCGCCCTCCAGCTCGGGTGCGATGGTGATCATGCGGACGGTGCCCTTGCCCGCGTCGAGCAGCTTCGTCACCGACGTCTGCTCCGGCGGGCACAGGATCGCCGGGTCGTGCGCGCCGCAGCGTGCGGCGGACAGGAACGGGCCCTCCAGGTGGATGCCCGCGACCACGCCCTCCTGGGTCAGCTCGGCCAGAGCGGACACCTGGTCGGCCAGTTCCGGCACCGGACGCGAGACCAGCGAGGCCAGCAACGTCGTGGTGCCGTGCCGGCGGTGCGCCGACGCGGCCTTGCGAACCTTCGCCGGATCGCTGCTGGTGAACGCGTCACCGCCACCGCCGTGGCAGTGGATGTCGACGAATCCGGGCACGATCGTGCAGCCGCTGACGTCGGTCACCGGGCCTTCGGGTGCCACTCCCTCACCGACCGCGGCGATCCTGCCGTCGCGAACGCTCACCCACCCGTTCTCGAGCACTCCACCAGGCGTGACGACCCGACCACCGGTCAGGATCACGTCGACCGGTCCACCCCACGTGCTCATCACGCCTCCAGCGTGTCGATGGCCAGCAGCGCCGCGCCGAGGAAGCCCGCCTCGTCGCCGAGCGCCGCGAGCCGAAGCTCCGGTCGGCGCTGGAAGGCGATCAGGCCGTCCAGCCTTTCCCGCAAGGGATCCACCAGCAGGTCTCCCGCCAGTGCGAGCCCACCGCCGAGCACGACGGCCTCCGGACCGAGCAGCGTCGCCAGCACCAGGATCCCCCTGGCGAGCGCGTCCACGGCCTCGTGCCACACGGCGACGGCGTCCTGCTCCCCGTCCCTCACCCTGAGTGCGACCTCAGCGGCTCCCTTGACGGGGGTGCCGGTACGCGCGGTGTACCGGCGGGCGATCGCCGCGGAGGACGCCACTGTCTCCACGCAGCCGATCTGGCCACAGGCGCACGGCACGCCGTGGCCCACGTTCACATGTCCGATCTCACCGGCGTAGCCCTCGCCGCTGTAGATCCTGCCGTCCAGCAGCAGCGCGCCGGCGATCCCGGTGCCGATCGGCATGATCACCGCGTTGCGCAGGTCCTTGGCGGCACCCATGCGGCATTCGGCGAGGCCTGCCGCGCGCACGTCGTGGCCGAACGCGACGGGCACGCCCAGCCGTTCGGTCATGACCGCGCTGAACGGGAACTGGCTCCACGGCAGGTTCGTCGTGTAGACGCCGACGCCGTTGGCCTCGTCCACGATGCCCGGCGCCACGATCCCCACGGCGTCGATCTCGTGCTCGGAGGCGTTGCGGAGCTCGTCGACGAGCTCGGCGATGACGTCGAGGAGGGGCGCCAGCTCACCGGGAGTCGCCCGGCGCGCGTGCTTCTGCGCCGCGACCGACTCCGAAGTGCCGGTGACGAGCGCCGCCTTGGTTTCGGTGCCACCGATGTCAACGGCGACCACGTGTCTGCGTGCCACGGGAACTGATCCTGCGGCATGGGAGGCCTATTGGTCTATACCAAGTACCGATTTGGGCGCGTGGTCTTACTGGCTGAAACCGCCCGCATCGGGCAAAACGGCCTCAACTGGGGAAACGGTGAAGTTTGTTGCCTGGTGGGCTCAGCCCGCCATGATCTTCTGGAGGGCGTCCAGAGCACGGGAAGCCGTCGACTTCACGGTGCCCTTCGAGATGCCGGTGGCCTCGGCGATCTCCGCCTCGGACAGGTCGCCGTAGTAGCGCAGCACGAGCACCTCGCGCTGGCGCGGCGGAAGCTGCTGCAACGCCTTGACCACGGCCTGGTGCTCCGCCGTCAGCATCGCGAGCGATTCGGCCGAACGTGCGTTCGCCACGTGCGGCGGCGTGTAGTCGCGGGCCGTCTTGCGCCGGCGCAGCACGCTGCGGGAGCCGTTGACCACGGCCGTGCGGAGGTAGCCGACTGCCGCCTGGGAGTCGCGCAGACCCTTCCAGTTGCGGTGCAGGCCGGTGAAGGCCTCCTGGACCACGTCCTCGGCCGTCGAAGGCTCGTCGACGAGCAGCAGCGCGAGCCTGACCAGGCGCATGCGGTGCTGCTTGTACAGGTCTTCGAGCGTGAGGGGCCCTGCGGGAGGTCCTGCGACGCCGTCCTTGATTCGCAGGTTGGTCAGGGTGTCCTGCACGGTGCGCGGAGTTTCTTCGCCAACCACAAGGTAGGACGGTACCGGTCAGCTTCACTACGGTGGAGGCATGGCCCGCTTTGCAGTGGAATTGGTGTTCGGCCCGGATCGCGAGAAGCGCCTCGCGGTGCGCCCCGAACACCGCGAGTACATCACCTCTCTCGCCGAGAAGGGCGTGGTCCTCGCCTCAGGTCCGTACGCGGACGACACCGGCGCGTTGATCATCTACGAGGCGGCGGACGAAGCCTCCGTGAAGGAGATCATCGCCGCCGACCCCTACACGCCCGCGAACGTCGCGGAGTGGCGCATCCGCGAGTGGAACGCGCTGCTCGGCTCCTGGGTCGCGTGACATGGCCGCGCCTCCGGCGCGGCGGCGAGTTCGTCCTGAAGTCGGTCGTCCGGCCGAATCGCTCACGCCGAAATGGGCTTCGCCGATTTCGGCGTGAGCGGTTGACCGGACGACCGACACGAACTCGCGATCAACGACTTGCGGCCTGCCCGCCCGGCCCGACCAGGCCTGACGTGTCGCTCGCGGCCATCTGCCGGTCGGCGTCGGCCACCTCCTCGACCGCCTGGCGGTCCACGACCACCGGCGTGAACGCGCGGAAGTACTTCAGAACGCCGACCCAGCCGGGGACGTGGACCGCCTTAGCCCGCTTCTCGATGCCCTTGACCACGGCCCTGCCGACGTTGCGGACGGGGTACTTCTTGCCGGCGACGCCCGGCATGCCCTGGCGCAGCTTGCCGAAGACCGGGTGCTCGTCGGCGCTGTTGACCATGTCCGTGGAGATCCACGAGAAGTACGCCGTGCCGACGTCCACGCCCAGGTGCCTGACCTCGGCCCGGAGGCTGTCCGCAAACGCTTCGCAGCCCGCCTTCGCCGCCGAGTAGGCCGCGTTGCCGGGGATGTGGACGATCGCCGCGAGCGACGAGACGACCAGGCAGTAGCCGCGGCTCTTGATCAGGTGTGGCAGCGCCGTGCGGACCGTGCGCCACACGCCGAGCAGGTTGACCTCGATGACGCGTTCGAACGCCTTCGGGTCCATCGAGCGCACGAACCCGGTGGCCGCGATGCCCGCGTTCGCCACCACGACGTCGATGCCGCCGAAGTGGGCCGCGACCTCGTTCATGACCCGGTCGAGCACGTCCCAGTCCGTGACATCGGCTTCCCACGCCTTGCCGCCGGTCTCCCGCGCGACCTCTTCGAGCTGGGCTTTCTCCAGCCCGACGAGCGCGAGACGAGCCCCGCGCCCGGCCAGTTGCCTCGCCACCTCGGCGCCGATGCCCCTGGCCGCGCCGGTGATCAGTACCACCTTGCCCGTGACGTCCATGCTCGTCACGGTAACGCAACCTACTCCCGGTAAGCTACTGGCAAGTTAAATTGCGCTCAGGCGGTCCACCTCGGCCTGGGTGAGCTCCAGGGTCAGCAGCGGAAGCAGGTCGCTGAGCTGCTCCGACGTGCGCGCGGACGCGATCGGCGCGGCCACCGTCGGCTGCTGGGCGAGCCACGCGAGGGCGACCGACGCGACCGTGGTCTCGTGCGTCTCGGCCAGCTCGTCGAGCACTTCGAGCACCTGCAGACCGTGCTCGTCGAGGTACTTCGAGGCCGCACCCGCCCGTGCGCTCTCGACCTCGACGCCCGGCCGGTACTTGCCGGTCAGGAAGCCCTTCGCGAGCGACCAGTAGGGCACGGTCGCCAGGTCGTGCTTCGCAGCGGTGTCCTGCAGGTCGCCCTCGAACTTGTCGCGGCTGACCAGGTTGTACTCGGGCTGCAGCGCCACGAACTTCGCGAAGCCCTCGCGTTCCTGGATCTCCAGCGCCTTCGCCAGCCGTTCGGCGGAGAAGTTGGACGCGGCGAGGTACCGGACCTTGCCGTCGCGGACGAGCTGGTCGTAGGCGGCCAGCGTCTCCTCCAGCGGCGTGTTCGGGTCGTCGAGGTGGTTGTAGTAGAGGTCGATGTGGTCGACGCCGAGCCGCTTCAGCGAGCGTTCCGCGGCGGTCAGCACGGTGTCGCGCTTCTGGTTGTTGAAACCGGTGAGCATGCCGACCTTCGTGGCCACCACGACCTGGTCGCGGTCGCTGCGCCCGGCCAGCCACCTGCCGATGATCGTCTCCGACTCGCCGCCGGAGTTGCCGTCGGCCCAGGCCGAGTAGGCATCGGCGGTGTCGAGGAAGTTCCCGCCCGCCTCGACGTAGGCGTCGAGCACTGCGAACGACTGGTCCTCGTCTGCGGTCCAGCCGAACACGTTGCCGCCCAGGCAGAGGCGGGACACGGTCAGCTCGGTGGTGCTCAAGATCGGCATACTGCGAAAGGTAGTCGCCACGACGATTGGGGTTCGGATGCTGGGAACGTTCGGGGTCTGGGGTTCGCACTACGAGTGGGCCGGGAAGATCGGCGAGGTCGCGGAGCTCGAAGCGCTCGGCTACGGCACCTTCTGGATCGGCGCCTCGCCGGACATCGCCCTGGTGGAGCAGGCGCTGGACGCCACGACGTCGATGACGATCGCCACCGGCATCACCAACGTCTGGCAGACCGAGCCGGAGGCGATCTCCGCCGAGTTCCACCGGCTCGCGAGCGACAGGTTCCTGCTCGGCGTCGGCGCGGGCCACCGGCAGCTCGACCAGGCCTACGAGAAGCCCTACGACAAGCTCGTGTCCTACCTCGACCGGCTCGACGTGCCGGCCGACCGGCTGGTGCTCGCCGCCCTCGGCCCGAAGGTGCTGAAGCTCGCCGCCGACCGGACCGCGGGCGCGCACCCGTACCTGGTGCCGGTCGAGCACACCGCCGAGGCGCGCAAGGCGCTCGGCGACAAGCTCCTCGCGCCCGAGGTGACCGTCGTCGTCGACGAGGACCCGGACGCCGCGCGGGCCATCGCGCGCGAGAAGCTGGCGATCTACTTCACGCTCACCAACTACGTGAAGAACTGGCGGCGGTACGGGTTCAGCGAGGAGGACGTCCAGGGGTCGGACCGCCTCCTGGACGCGCTGGTCGCGCACGGCAGCCCGGATCAGGTGGCCGCGAAGCTGCAGGCGCACGTCGACGCGGGTGCCGACCACGTGGCCGTCCAGTCGCTGAACGGCCACTACGCGGAACTGGCGTCGGCCCTCGGGCTCAGGCGCTGATCTCGACGCCCTTCCAGAACGCCACGTGGCCCTTGATCTGCTTCGCCGCTTCCTTCGGCTCGGCGTAGTACCAGGCCGCGTTGGTGTTCTCGGCGCCGTCGACCTGCAACGAGTAGTAGTTCGCGTCGCCCTTCCACGGGCAGTGCGAGGTGTGGTCGGTCGGCTTCAGGACGTCCGGATCCACGGACTCCAGGGGGAAGTAGTGGTTGCCCTCGACGACGACCGTGTCGTCGCTCGAAGCGATGATCTTGCCGTTCCACTGAGCGGTTGCCATGTCATCCACTATCCCCCTACCGGCCGGTAGCGCAGATCGGCTGGTCAACTGCTACTTGATCGATCACTCTGTGATGGCGGCCACCGCGCCGGCCCCGTGACACAGCCTCGTAGGATGCGAGTCGACACCCGTTCAGGGCGCCTGAGGAGGACCACCGATGCCCATCGCAACTCCCGAGGTCTACGCGGAGATGCTGGACCGGGCCAAGGCGAACGAGTTCGCCTACCCCGCCATCAACGTCACGTCGTCGGAGACGCTCAACGCGGCTCTGCGCGGCTTCGCCGAGGCTGAGAGCGACGGCATCATCCAGGTCTCGACCGGCGGTGCCGAGTTCGCCTCGGGCACCAAGGTCAAGGACATGGTGACCGGCGCCGTGGCGCTTGCGGAGTTCGCGCACGTCGTCGCCGCGAAGTACCCGGTCAACATCGCGCTGCACACCGACCACTGCCCGAAGGACAAGCTCGACGGGTACGTGCGTCCGCTGATCGCGATCAGCCAGGAGCGGGTGGACAAGGGCGGCAACCCGCTCTTCCAGTCGCACATGTGGGACGGCTCGGCCGTCGCGCTGGACGAGAACCTCCAGATCGCGAGCGAGCTGCTCGACCTCTCCGCCAAGGCGAAGCTCGTCCTCGAGATCGAGGTCGGCGTCGTCGGTGGCGAGGAGGACGGCGTCGACAACGAGATCAACGACAAGCTCTACACGACGCCCGAGGACTACCTGAAGACCGTCGAGGCGCTCGGCGCCGGTGAGAAGGGTCGCTACCTGCTCGCCGCGACGTTCGGCAACGTGCACGGCGTCTACAAGCCGGGCAACGTGAAGCTGCGCCCGGAGATCCTCAAGCAGGGTCAGGACGTCGTGGCGGAGAAGCTCGGCCTCGCGGCCGGCTCGAAGCCGTTCGACCTGGTCTTCCACGGCGGCTCCGGCTCGCTGCTCGAGGAGATCCACGAGGCCGTGTCGTACGGCGTCATCAAGATGAACATCGACACGGACACGCAGTACGCGTTCACCCGTCCGATCGCGGCGCACATGTTCGCGAACTACGACGGCGTGCTGAAGATCGACGGCGAGGTCGGCAACAAGAAGGCCTACGACCCGCGCAGCTACCTCAAGGCCGCTGAGCAGGCCATGGCCGCCCGCATCGCCTCGGCGTGCGAGCACCTCAAGTCGTCGGGCCGCATGATCGCGGGCTGACACCGGTTGTGAGGAGGGCCCCGGCTTCGCTGGCCGGGGCCCTTCTGCTTTCAGCGGAACGCCTCCACGTTGCTCACGGCCCAGCCGGCGAACGACCGCGGGGCGCGGCCCAGAACCGCCTGGACGTCCGGGCTCACGCGCAGCTCGTCCGGCGTCGGCGAGCTGAGGATGTCCAGGGTGTCGTCGGCGAGCTCGCCGGGCATCAGCTGTTCCATGCCGGCCTTGGCCTCGGCGCGGGTGAGCTCGTGGAACCGCACCGGTCCGCCCAGTGCCGCCGCGATGGCCGCGGCCTGCTCGCGAGGCGTGATCACCTCCGGGCCGGTCAGTTCGTAGATGGCGCCGTTGTGCCGGTCGTCCGTGAGGCAGGCGGCCGCGACCTCCGCGATGTCGGCGGGGTCCAGGATCGGCACCCCGGTGTCGCCGAACGGTGCGGCGACCACCCGGTTCGTGCGGACGGACTCGGCCCACCACAGGGCGTTGGACGCGAAACCGCCCGGCCGCAGGATCGACCAGTCCGTCCCGGACTCCCGCACGACGTCCTCCAGCGCGCTCATCCCGATGCGCGTGGCGCCGAACGGCCTGGTCTTCACCCCGAGCGTGGACAGCAGCACGACGCGCCGCACCCCTGCCGCGACCGCCTGCCTGACGACGTCCGCCGGGTCGGCCCCGGCGGCGTGCAGGTCGCCGGACAGCAGCAGGAACAACGCCTTCGCACCGGCCAGCGGGAGGGTTTCGGGACGGGCGAGGTCCGCGACCTGGTGCCGCACCCCGTCCGGCACCTCGGCGACGTGCCGCGACACGGCCGTCACCTGTTCGCCCGCCTCCGCCAGCGCCCGTGTCAACGGCCGGCCGATGTTCCCGGTAGCCCCGGTCACCACGATCATGTCCAGCTCCTTCGTCGATGTGGGCACGACGCTAGGAACCGGGCTTACTTTTCGTAAGGACGTACCTGAAGGTAAGCTCCGGACATGGTGGTCGGAACTCAGTTCACGCGGTCCGGCGCGACGGAGCGGTATGAGGTGTTTCACACCGACTGCCCCGCGCGCGAGATGGTCGGCCACGTCACCAGCCGGTGGGGCATCTGGGTGCTGATCTCCCTGCAGACCAACGACCTCAGGTTCTTCGAGCTGCGCGAGAGCATCCGCGGCATCAGCGAGAAGATGCTGTCCCAGACCCTGCGCGGGCTCGTCGAGGACGGCCTGATCTGGCGCAGGGTGGAGCCGACGACCCCGCCCCAGGTCACCTACGGGTTGACCGAGTTCGGACGGGACGTCGGTGAGCCGCTGGCCGACCTCTTCGGCCGGATCACCAGCCGGCTGTCAGCGGAGCTGGCCGAGCTTCGGCCCTGACGCGAACAGCTGCGTCCTCGGCCGGTGGACCACCATGTCCCCGACCGTCCACAACACCGCCAGCAGCACGGCCGTGACCGCCGCCGACGAGAACGAGATGGGCGGCCCCCACAGGTACTCCTGCTGGAACCAGATGCCGACGTACCCGACCGTCGTGACGGCCGCCGACCCGAGCACGGCGGCAGCGGGAGTGGGCATCTTCACCGCGTGCGCAGCGTCGACGGCGACCGCGACGAGGATCAGGAACAGCGGCACCGCGGACTTCGGGAAGTCGATGCCCGCGAGCAACGGCCAGATCAGGCACCGGTACGCGACGTACCCGGCCGCGACCGCCGTGGCGGCCCACCGCCGTCCGATCGTCCGGCGGGCGATGACCAGCACGAGCGCCGCGGCGACCAGCCCCCACACCGGGTAGACCCAGTCCGCGATGGGCAGCGCGAAGTGCACGACCGCCTCCCGCCCGACCGGCACGCCGAGCTGGTCGGCGGCGAACTGCAGGAGGATCGGCTCGGCCTCGGCCTTGCCGTCGTCGTAGGCCTGCAACGCGCGCACGCCGTACTCCTGGTGCTGGTTGGGGAACCAGACGTTCTCCAGGAAGAAGAACCACAGCGCCACGAGCCCGAACGTCCGTGCGTTGCCCTCGGGGAAGTACTTCATCCACCCGCGGATCGCGCCGGCGAGCATCACCGCCGTGCCCAGGTAGAGCAGCGCGTGCGACCCGCTCCAGCTCGTGATGTCGAGCCCGTTGATCCGGTGGTTGATGATGTCGATCGGCAGGGCCACGAGGAAGATCCCGCACCCGACCTGCATCAACCGGATGGTCGGCTTGTCGCCGCCGTACCCGGTGAACGTGTGGAACAACGTCAGCCCGACCACGATGACGGTGCCGACCGTGTTGATCAGGTGCGGCGGCGCGAGGTCGTCACGCAGCCACTTGAAGTGCCACGAGACGTCCCACGACGACCCGATCAACTTGAGCAGGAGACCGACGAGCCACAGCTGGTAGAGCTGCTTCGTGAGTGCCGCCGGTGTCTCCCTGCCGGGCTCGCCCCGCTCCCAGTACTGGTCGCGGAACTGCCTAACCCCCTGAACCATCCGCACATCATGAGCTGACCGGTGGTGTCCAGGTAGGCGGAACGCCCCTGGTTTTACCCTGATGTTTCCAATTCGTGTGCACGATGGGGTGAACGAAGTTGAACTTCGGTGGGCGGGCTCGGCAAGGTGCACGGCCATGAGCTCTGACGCGACCGACAGTTACAAGGCGACCACGAAGCAGCGGATCATCGCCGGAGTGCTCGTCACCGTGCTGATGCTGGCCGTCGTGGCCACCGTGATGAGGATGTTCATCTAGCTGGCACGATGGGCCGCATGGTTGAGAACCTCCTCGGGCCCGAGCCGACTCGTCTTCCCGAACGTCCTGAGGCGCAGGCTGCCGCTGATGGCGGTACTGATCCTGCCAAGATCGTTCGGGCTTATCCGGATTTTTCTGAGGCTTGGGCTTTGTTGGCTGAGCGTGCGTTGCACTCTGGGGATCCTGTTGCTGCTTATGCGTACGCCCGGACTGGGTACCACCGTGGGTTGGACCAGCTGCGGCGGTCTGGGTGGAAGGGGTTCGGGCCTGTGCCTTGGTCGCACCGGCCCAACCAGGGGTTTTTGAGGGCTCTTGCTGCGTTGGCGTTGGCTGCTCGGGAGATCGGGGAGGACGAGGAGTGGGACCGGTGTTCCAAGTTCCTCGCTGATTCGGATCCTGAGGCTCCTGGGGCGCTTGGGCTGGTCTGATCCGTTCCCTGGCCTGCGGGCGGCCTGGTTGCGGTTGCGTGCGTTCCCTGGGGGCTCTGCCCCCAGACCCCCGGCAATCTGATCGGGGGGTTGGCGCCGCCCGTAGGTAGATGGCACGCCTGTTGCTTTGGGCGGCCGCCGGTTGCTCAGAGGGTGCGTTGGCGGTGGGGTCCCGTCACGAGCCGCACCAAGAGCGGGCTGCATGTGAGTAGGGGTGTCAACTCGACGAAGCGTGTCGAGTTGACACCCCTACTCACATGCAGCAAGGGCTATGGCGCGACTCGTGACGGGACCCCACCGCCCTTGCCTTTTGGAAGGACGGCTCGCCTTCGGCTTCGCTTGGGTGGACGCCTCGCCTTCGGCATCGCTTGCGGTTGTGGTGTGAGACTGGGCGGCATCGGTGTACTGCTAGCGGGTCGGGGTGAGTGGTGGGCGCGGTCAGGGACGCGGTCGGGCGTGGGTTCGGGCGGTGGCGCGGGGCCGCGTTGCCGATCGTCCAGTGTGCTCTGTCCGCTGGCCTTGCCTGGATGTTCGCGACGCTGGTCATCGGGCACGCGCATCCGTTCTTCGCGCCGATCGCCGCCGTCGTCTGCCTCGGCGTCTCGTTGGGACAACGGCTGCGGCGGGTTGGTGAGCTCGTTGTCGGTGTGTCCGTCGGCGTTGGGGTTGGGGACGCGCTGATCAGCTGGATCGGTAGTGGGCCCTGGCAGATCGCGCTGGTTGTGGCGTTGGCGATGTCTGCTGCCGTGTTGCTGGACGGTGGGTCTGTCATCGCCCTGCAGGCCGGGTCGTCTGCTGTGCTCGTGGCCACGTTGCTGCCGCCGAGTGCTGGTGGTGGGTTCGATCGGATGATCGACGCGTTGACCGGTGGTCTTGTCGGGTTGGCGGTGGCTGCGCTCATTCCGGCCAATCCTGTGACGGTGGCGCAGCGGCAGTTGAAGGTGCTGACGAACACCCTTAGCGGGGCGTTGCGGGACCTTGCTGGTGCGCTTGACGAGAAGGATTCGGTCAAGGCTGCCGGGGTGCTGGCCGAGTTGCGGACCAGCCAGACGACCATCGACGACTACAAGGCGGCGTTGCAGACCGGGCGTGAGATCACGCGGATCGCGCCTATTCGGTGGCGGTCCAAGGACGAGCTCAAGAGGTATCAGACTGCTGCCGGGCCGGTGGACTACGCGATTCGGAACACTCGGGTGCTGGCTCGGCGGAGCATGGCGGCGTTGAAGGCCGATGAGCGGATTCCGGACGGAGTACCGGACGTGCTCAAGGACTACGCGGACGCTGTGGACTGTCTGAAGGGCGAGTTGGAGAAGAACAAGGAGCCGAAGCTGACCCGGGAGGCCGTGCGGGACGCCGCGCGGGTGCTCACCGCGCGGCGTCTCGGCGGGGACGGGTTCTCGTCCAAGGTCGTGCTGGCGCAGATCCGCAGTGTCGCGGTGGACCTGCTGCAGGCGACCGGGCTGAGCCGGAGTGAGGCCATGGAGGCGTTGCCGCCCCTCAGCCCTCCGGCCGATGCAAAAGCCCGTGCAGAAGAGAGTGCACCTGCTCGTGATCGCGAGGATCGGCCAGGACGCACGAAGCGCCCGTGATCGCGTACCACTCCTCCGCGCCTTCGTAACGGACCTGCGCGCGTAGTTTTCCGTCCTCGGAAAGTTCCGTGCGCAGTTCCAGGTCGCCTGTCACGACGCCGACCTCGTCGGTCATCACGCCGCCGGGACCCGCTGCGAAAAGCGAGGAGAGTGGCGTCATCAGCACCTTCCGAGCATGCCCGTCAGTTCCGTCTTCTCCGCCGAGTTCACGCTGAGTTTCCAGCGGTACTTGGTGTGTACCCACATCTTCGCGTAGGTGCACCAGTACGTCGTCAGCGGCGGCTTCCACGTCGCCGGGGTCTGGTCGCCCTTGGCCTGGTTCACGTTGTCCGTCACCGCTATCAGCTGCGGGCCCGACATGTCGTTGGCGAACGCCTGGCGTTGTGCGGTCGTCCACGATGCCGCTCCTGACCTCCAGGCCGCCGCCAGAGGCACGATGTGGTCGATGTCCACGTCGGAGGCCGCGGACCACGTCGCGCCGTCGTAGGGCGAGAACCACCTGCCCGACGTGGCGGCGCAACTGGAGTCGGTCACCACGTTGGTGCCGTCCCGCTTCAGAACGGCCTCACGAGTGTTGCAGGTGCCGGACTGGGTTACCCAGTGAGGGAACTTGTCGCGTGAATAGCCCGTCATCGAGCTGTCCGCGCGCACCGTGAGGCCGGCCAATTCGGACTTGGCGGTGGTGGCGGTGGGGATGTTCGGCGGTGTCGCGAGTGCAGGGGAAACAAAACCAAAGGTGAGAGCTGCGGTGGCAACTAAAACACCAATGGTTCGGTTAACTTTTGACATCGGCCCGACCTTCCTTGTTGGAAAGTGATCGGGACCTACCCTCAGTCACATTATGAAATTAGGCAATGCCTTCGTGTGACACTCAAGTGAATGACAGGCGCACGGCTAGAGGCCTCGTACGAGCCTCAAGTCCTCGGTGTGGCGGTACCAGGTCCACTTGTCGACCGGTCGGGGGTGCTTGTGGCCGTCCAGGACCACGGTCGTGGGGAGGCAGCCGAGCTGGAACGCGCGCGGGCGGCTGATCCGGACCTTGGAGCCGATGAGGCGCTTGTTGACGATCCGGATCTGCAGGCCCAGGCCGCCGTCCGGGTCCGGCGTGCACTCGATCCGCGAGGCCTGGCCGCGCAGCACGTTGTCCGCGTCGCTGTAGCCGACGCCCCGGACGGGTGCCAACACGCCGAGACCCATCAGCACTCCGCCGACGTCGTCGCGGACGAGCGGGACGGGATCTACGTCACCGTTCAGGGCGATGTCGAGGGCCCGCGCGGGGTCGGTCGAAAGCCCCCAAAGCGCGGCAACGGACGAATCGGCGAGGGGTACGTAACCCAGTGCCACCGAACCCAGCTTTTCCTTGCGCAGCAACCGCAGCGCCACTGCCGCGAGGTCGGCGTCGGTGCCCGCCACGACCAGCCGGTCGGCGTCCAGATGTGGATCTACGTGGTCCTTGCCGGGCCTCGCCGGGACGACGTGGACGTCGTCACGTTGAGCGATCATTGGCAACTGCGTGTTTCCGCAGGCCAACACGATTCCGCGCACGGTCATCTCCTGGTCTACCCTCACTTACCGGCATTCGCTCGAACCAGTCCAAGTGCTTGGAGTTTCACATGCCGGCCGTCGTGCTGATCGGTGCCCAGTGGGGCGATGAGGGCAAGGGCAAGGCCACCGACATCCTCGGTGAGCGTGTCCAGTGGATCGTTCGTTACCAGGGCGGCAACAACGCGGGTCACACCGTCGTCCTCCCGGACGGTCAGAAGTTCGCCCTGCACCTCATCCCGTCCGGCATCCTCACGCCCGGCGTGAAGAACGTGATCGGCAACGGTGTCGTGGTCGACCCCGGCGTGCTGCTCACGGAGCTCGCGGGCCTGGAGGAGAAGGGCGTCGACACCAGCGGTCTGCTGATCTCGTCGGACGCGCACTTGATCATGCCGTACCACGTGGCCATCGACAAGGTGACCGAGCGCTACCTGGGCAAGGCCAAGATCGGCACGACCGGCCGCGGCATCGGCCCGGCCTACCAGGACAAGCTGGCCCGCGTCGGCGTCCGCGTGCAGGACCTGCTGGACGAGAAGATCCTCCGGCAGAAGGTCGAGGCCGCCCTGGACTTCAAGAACCAGGTGCTGGTCAAGGTCTACAACCGCAAGGCGCTCGACCCCGAGCAGGTCGTCGACCAGGTGCTGGAGCACGGTCAGCACTTCGTGCACCGCATCGCCGACACCCGCCTGCTGCTCAACCAGGCGCTCGACCGCGACGAGATCGTCGTGCTGGAGGGCTCGCAGGGCACCCTGCTCGACGTCGACCACGGCACCTACCCGTTCGTCACGTCGTCGAACCCGACCTCGGGTGGCGCGACCGTCGGTTCCGGTGTCGGCCCGACCCGCATCAGCACCGTGATCGGCATCCTGAAGGCGTACACGACCCGCGTCGGCTCCGGTCCGTTCCCGACCGAGCTCAACGACGACCAGGGCGAGTACCTGCGCAAGCAGGGCGGCGAGTTCGGTGTCACCACCGGGCGCTCGCGCCGCACCGGCTGGTTCGACGCCGTGATCGCCCGCTACGCCTCGCGCGTCAACGGCATCACCGACTACTTCCTCACCAAGCTCGACGTGCTGTCCGGCCTCGAGAAGGTGCCGGTCTGCGTCGCGTACGAAGTGGACGGTCGCCGGGTCGACGAGATGCCGATGACGCAGACCGACGTGCACCACGCCGTGCCGGTCTACGAGGAGCTGCCGGGCTGGTTCGAGGACATCTCGCACTGCCGCTCGTTCGACGAGCTGCCGGCGAACGCCAAGTCCTACGTCGAGTACCTGGAGAGCATCATCGGTGCCCGCGTCTCGGCGATCGGCGTCGGCCCCGGCCGCGACCAGACGATCGTGCGCCACGACGTGCTCAGCTGACAGCTCGCTCCTGGGCCTCGGCCAGCGCGGTCCGCGTGACCTCCAGCTGGTCGAGGCCCTTCAGGAACTCCTTCGTCATCGAACCGTCGTCAGGGCCTTCGTCCCGGAACACGACGAGGCACGACCGCGTGCCGTTCTCCAGCGCCCGCAACGCCTCCGCCCAGCTCGTGGCGATCTTCGGGTCCGGGGGTGCCGGGAACGGTTCGCGCAACACCGGTCCGAGCGCCTCGCACCCGGCCGCGATCGCCGCCGGGTCCGCGGCACGCACGCCCGTGAACACCTGCTCGCTGGCCCGTACGACGGCCGTCACCCGGTCCCGGCCGCCGCCGTACATCCACGTCCCCACTGCCACGTCCTGGTCGCCCTGAGGCCGCCCTGCGGCGGTTCCCAGGACGACGATCGCGAACGGCACCAGCACCGCGACGACGAAGGCGCGGAACACCGCCCGTGTGGCGGAGTCGAGCGCGAGCCGCTCGGCCGGTTCCTCCGGAACAGGAGCCGGGTTGCGCCGGTAGCGCGTCCAAGCCGGCTGAACCGCGTAGAACAGCAGCGCCACCACCAGGAGCAGTGCCGGACCAGCGGCGAGCCACCACAGCCGGTCGCCGAGGAACGCCGCCATGCACTCCCGGTAACTGTCCTGTGTGGACTCACCGGCGTCTTGGGCGAGGTAGAAGCCTGACCGCACCTGGCATCGGGCGTCGTCGAACGGAGTAGCCGTCGTCCACGCGTGCGCGTACCGGTCGAAGATCAGCAACGTGGCCGCGACCGCCAACAGGGTCAGTGACGCGAACCTGAGCGTGGTGCCGAGAGGCACCCCCGGTCTGTCGCCTTCCGGATCCATGGCTTGAATCGTGATCGCCACGAGCCCGGCTGTCACTAAGCCGTTGGCAGGAAATATGTCCGTGCGGGGAACATCTCGATGTACGACGCGTTTTCACGATCTGGGCGTCGTTGACTCATTCCGCGGGCTCGCCTGTACTTCCTGCCCATGACCTTGTCCATAGCAGGAGTGGCCGCGCGGCCGAAAACCGCGACGCCCGTGCAGGCGCGGAAGTTCAAGCCGCCGCTGCGGTGGATCAGCCCTGTCGCGCTGGTCCTGCTGTGGCAACTGGCCAGCTCAACGGGTGTGCTGTCACCCGACGAACTCGCTTCTCCGCTCACCGTCGCGCAGTCCGCCGGTGAGATGATCGCGGACGGCCAATTGGGCGAGGCGTTCGCGGTGTCCATCACGCGCGTTCTATTTGGATTTCTCATCGGCGGCTTTGCCGGAGTTGTTCTCGGGCTCGCGTCCGGTCTTTCCCGCTGGGGCGAGACATTGCTGGACCCGCCCGTGCAGATGTTGCGGACGCTGCCGCACCTCGGCCTGATCCCGTTGTTCATCCTCTGGTTCGGCATCGGCGAGGAACCCAAACTCGCGCTGGTCGCGGCCGGGGTGGCGTTCCCTCTCTACCTCAACCTGCACGCGGGCATCCGGCAGACCGATCCCGGCCTGGTCGAGGCCGCTCGCGTGCTCGGCTACAGCCGGTTCGAACGGGTCGTGCACGTCGTGCTGCCGTCCGCCGTGCCGCAAACCCTGGTGGGACTGCGGATCGCGTTCGGCACGGCCTGGCTGTCGCTGATCAGTCCCCGGCACGGTGTCGATCGCGTTCCAGCAGCCGCGTCTGCTGCCGTGGCGCAAGGTCTGGCGCAACATCTCTCTGGGCCTGCACAAGCGGGACGGCCGCGCGGTCGCCCTGAAGGCGCTGGAAGAAGTGCGGCTGACCGACCACGCCGACGCGTGGCCGCTGACGTTGTCCGGCGGTGAGGCGCAACGGGTCTCGCTCGCGCGGGCGTTGGTGCGCGAGCCGGACGTGCTGCTGCTCGACGAACCGTTCGGCGCGCTGGACGCGTTGACCAGGCTCGCCATGCACCACCTGGTGGAAGACCTGTGGACCAGGCACAAGCCCGCCGTGCTGCTCGTGACGCACGACGTCGACGAGGCGTTGCTGCTGGCCGACCGGATCCTCGTGCTCGACGAGGGCCGGATCGTCGCGACCCACCACGTCGCCCTGCCCCGCCCGCGCCGCCGGGCATCCGTTGTGGAGCAACGCACCCGCGTACTCGCTGACCTTGGAGTGGACGTTGAAGAAGCTGCGTGACAGAAGCCTGCTCGGCCTGCTGGCCGCGATCCTCTTCGCCACCGGGTGCTCGACGGCCACGCAGTCCGCGGACACGCCCGCCGCCGACGTCGTCCTCAAGTTCGGCGACCAGAAGGGCGGCGCCAAGTCGGTGCTGACCGCCGCCGGGCTGCTGAACGACTTCCCGTACAAGATCGAGTGGTCGACTTTCACCTCCGGCCCGCCCCTGCTCGAAGCGGCCTCCGCGGGTGCGATCGACGTCGGCGCGGTCGGCAACACACCGCCGATCTTCGCCGCGGCCGCGAACGCCAAGATCGCCGCGATCGGCGTCTCCAAGGGCCAGGTCGAGGCGGACGCGATCCTCGTGCCGGAGAACTCGCCGCTGCGCACGGTCGCCGAGTTGAGGGGCAAGAACATCGCTGTGGCCAAGGGAAGTTCGGCGCACGGCCAGATTTTGCTGACGTTGCGTTCGGCCGGTCTCACGACCAAGGACGTCACGCTGAACTTCCTGCAGCCCGCCGATGCGTACGGCGCGTTCACCCAGGGCAAGATCGACGCGTGGGCGGTCTGGGACCCCTACACCGCGCAGGCGCAGCAGGAAGCCAAGGCGCGCGTGCTGGTCACCGGCGAGGGGAGGTCGAACGGCTACGGCTTCCAGGTCGCCGGCAGGAAGGCCTTGGACGACAAGGGGAAGAACCCGGCGGTCAGCCGGGACACGTCGGCCGAGGCGTGGGCGTCGGCCGCGAAGCTCCTCGACGCGCTGGACCCGGCCGCGGTCGCGAAGGCGCAGGCACAGTTGGGCGCATCGGAATCGGTTGGCCAGCAACGGATGCTGGCACTGCACGGCGGCGACCTGAGTCGCGGTGTGCGCGGGTTGGAGATCTACCCGAACCTGTGGGCCGGCGTCGGGCTCGTGCGTGGTGGCGCGGGAACGGCGTTGGTGGGCTCGCACTCCGAGGTGGCGGATCTCATCGAGGAGTACCACTCCATCGGCATCGACGAGTTCGTGCTGTCCGGCTACCCGCACCTGGAGGAGGCCTACTGGTTCGGCGAGGGCGTGCGGCCCCTGCTGAAGCAACGCGGGTTGCTCGACGGGGACCGCACGCTCGCGTTGGCCAGTGCCACGACCGGCAACTTTCACCGCGCCTTCGACGCTCAGCAGGGCGCCTCGCGGCACCGACCCCACGCCCACAGCCAACCAGGATGAGGACGTGGGGCCGGCACCACGATGCACCCGTCTGACCGCCGAAGACGGGGCAAAGGCTGCCGGTCGCGGCACTACCGCTTGACCTTGGCCTCCACGGCCGTGTCGGGGTTGTCCGCGAACACACCGTCGACGCCCTGCTTGAAGAACAGGTCGTACTCCTCGAAGGCCCGGCCGTACGCGGCCGGGTCGGCCGAGGACCGGAAGTCCGCGGGCAGGAACGAGTTCTCGTTGCGGAACGTCCAGGAGTGCACGATCAGACCGGCCCGGTGGGCATCCTTCACGACAGTCGTAGGCGCCTTGAGGAAACCGTTGGCGTCACGCGGGATGATGATGTCCTTGGTGAGGCCGACGCCGTCCGCGTAGGAACGGACCTCGCGCAGACCCGCCGGGGTGACCAGGTCGGCGTAGGTGCGCTTGTCCCCGGCCACGACGAAGTCGTACGGCGCGCCGGAACCGTTGACCAGCTGCACGATCGGCACGCGCAGCGACCTGTTGAGCTCCTTCAGGTTCGCGACCTCGAACGACTGCACGTAGACCTTGGCGCTGCTGCGGTTCAGGCCGTTGCGGTTGAGGACGTCGACGAGCTTCGGCTCCAGCGCGAGACCGATCGACTTGAAGTACGTCGGGTGCTTGGTCTCGGGGTAGATGCCGATCTCGCGGTGCAGCTCGCGGGACAGGCGCTTGGAGAGGTCGATGACCTCCTGCAGCGTCGGCACCTCGAAGCGGCCGTCGTAGAGCGTGTTGCGCGGACGGACCGCCGGGATGCGTTCCTTGGCGCGCAACGTCTTCAGCTCGGCGAGCGTGAAGTCCTCGGTGAACCAGCCGGTGACGGCGACGCCGTCGATGGTCTTGGTCTTCTTGCGGTCGGCGAACTGCGGCTTGGTGGCGACGTCGGTCGTGCCGCCGATCTCGTTCTCGTGCCGGGCGACCAGCTTGCCGTCCTTGGTGGGCACCAGGTCCGGCTCGATGAAGTCGGCACCCATGCGCGCGGCCAGTTCGTACGCCGCGAGCGTGTGCTCGGGCCGGTACGCCGAAGCGCCCCGGTGCCCGATGACGATCGGACCCTTGTCGTCGTGGGCGGACGCGGAGGGCAGGGACGCCACCACCGCACCCGCGAACACGAGGACTACGGCGGCTAGACCTCTCCGATACATCGTTCGACCTCCCGTTTTGTGTTGAGAGCGCACCCAAGCATCGCAACACGAAATGCAGGTGAACGGTTACTCACGGGACAGTGCGGCTTCTTCCAAGTCCAGCTCGCGCAGCACCCGGAACAGCACCTCGTCGTCGATCTCGCCCTTGTCCCTGGCCTTGACGAACTCGTCACGCTCCGCGCTGAGCATCACCCTGCGCAGCCTGCGGTACGCGGCCGCCGGGCTCTCCTCCTCCTGCCGCCCGAGCCGTTCCCACGCGGCGTTGCCCCGGTGCTCCGCGAGCGATCGGAGCTGGTCGCGGACGTGGTCGGGGACTTCGTCGGTCTCCTGGTCGAGCCTCGTGACCGCGGCCTGCGCGGCCCGGTGCTGCACCTGCGCCTCGGCCAGCGCGTCCTTGCGGGCGTCGTCGCCCTCGAAGCCGATCTTGTTGATCAGCCACGGCAACGTCGTGCCCTGCAGCAGCAGCGTCGCGACCGTGACCACGAACGCGCAGAACAGGATGATGTCGCGGCCCGGAACGTCCTGCGGGATCGCGGCTGCCGCGGCCAGCGTCACCACACCCCGCATGCCGGCCCACGAGATCACCGTCACCTGGCCCAGGTGCGGCACGCCCTCACGTTCTCTGATGCGTTTGTTGAGGTACACCGGCAGGTAGGAGGCCGGGTACATCCACACGAACCGGGCGAGGATCGCGGCCAGCAGCACCGCACCCGCGCCGAGCAGCAGGCGCGGGCCGAGCTCGACGTCGCTGATGATCGACGACACCTGCAGCCCGATGAGCGCGAACACGAACGACTCCATCAGCGCGTCCACCGAACGCCACACCGCCCCGTCCTGCAGGCGGGTCGTGTAGCTGCCGCGCGGGGCGTTGTGCCCGATGTACAGGCCGGCGACGACGACCGCGAGCACGCCGGAGACGTGGAAGCCCTCTTCCGCGAGCAGGTAGGCACCGAACGGCACGAGCAGGCCGAGCGCGCTCTCCAGCACGCCCTCGCAGAGCCGTTTGCGCAGGAAGCGGACCACGACGCCGACGATCAGGCCGATCGCGATGCCACCGATCGTCACCTTCACGAACATCCACACCCCGTCGAGCGGGTGCATCGCCGCGCCCGCCGCGGCCGCCACCGCGACCTTGAACGCCGTCAGCGCCGTCGCGTCGTTGATCAGGCTCTCGCCGACCAGCAACGTCATCGCGCGGCGCTGCAACCCGAGCTTGCGGCCGATCGCGACGGCCGCCACGGCGTCCGGCGGCGCCACGACCGCGCCCAGCACGAGCGCGGCGGCGAACGGCAGGTCCGGGAAGACCAGCTTCGCCGTCACGCCCACCACGAACGTCGTGAACAGGACGAGCCCCACCGCGAGGAACCCGATCGGCCGCAGGTTCGCGCGGATGTTGAGGTAGGAACTGTCCAGCGCCGCGCTGTAGAGCAACGGCGGCAGCACGACCAGCAGGATCAGGTGCGGATCGAGCTCGAACTCCGGCACGCCCGGGATGAACGAGACGATCAGGCCGACGGCCACGAGGACCAGCGGTGCCGACCAGTTCAACCGGCGTGCGACGGCCGTGACGATCAACGCCCCGAGGAGCAGCAGCAGAAGCTCAGGCCCGTACATGCCGCTCATTCTGCGTAATGATGGAAACCATGACCTGTTCGCACGTGGGGGCGCTGCCCTCGCCGGTGGCGCCGGAGTCCACCGAGGGTTGTGTCGACTGCCTCGCTCTGGGTGAGCGCAACTGGGCTCACCTGCGGATGTGCCTGTCCTGCGGGCACGTGGCGTGCTGCGACTCCAGTCCTCACAAGCACGCGACCGCGCACTTCCGGGCGTCCCGGCATCCGGTCATGCGCTCGTTCGAGCCGGGCGAGGACTGGCGCTGGTGCTATGTGGACATTGCCATCGTGTGAAGTCTTTGCAGTTCCTTTGGATTGATCCTCTGCTGCTGTGATCGCGCCCACAGTACGGTCGGTCCGTGGCCAACCCCGACCTCGCCCGCATCGTCGCGGAGCACGACGAGGAGATGCCGTCGCGTTCGCTCTCACCGCGGTGGGAGCGGGCGCTGTGGATCGCCGGCCTGCTGATCGCACTGCTGGTGCTCAAGCAGGTGTTCTTCCCGTTCGCCAAGGGAAGCCAGTACTACCTGATCATGTTCCTGGCGGTGACCCTGCCGCTGGTGTTCCTCGCATACGGCCGCGGGCACGCGCCGCCCTGGTGGGACTGGGTACTGGCTGCTCTGGCCTTCGTGGTCGGCGCCTATCCGCTGTTCGGGGGCTTCGACGAGTTCCTGGACAGGCAGGGCCAGCTCTCCACGCTCGACGTCGTCGCGGGCTCGGTGCTGCTGGTGCTGATCCTGGAGGCGTGCCGGCGCACGACCGGCTGGGTGCTCCCGGTGGTCTGCCTCGCGTTCATCGCCTACGCCTACTACGGCGGGTTCCTGCCGCCGGCGTGGTCGATCGCGCACTCAGGCGTCGACTTCCCGCAGATCATCAACGGCTTCTTCAACGACGCCAGCGGGTTCTACGGCACACCGCTGGACGTCGCGGCGACCTACATCGTGCTGTTCACGATCTACGGTGCCGTGCTGAACGCTTCAGGTGCGGGCAAGTTCTTCGTGGACGTCAGCTTCGCCGCTTTCCGGAAGTCGCGGACCGCTCCCGGTCGCACGGCGGCGACCGCGGGCTTCCTGCTGGGCACGGTGTCGGGCTCCGGCACGGCGACCACGGTGTCGTTGGGTGCCGTGACGTGGCCGATGCTGCAGAAGGCCGGATACCCCAAGGAGAACGCGGGCGGCCTGCTCGCGGCGTCCGGCATCGGCGCGATCCTGTCGCCGCCCACGCTGGGCGCGGCGGCGTTCATCATCGCCGAGTACCTGCAGGTCTCGTACCTGTCGGTGCTGATCTGGGCGATCATCCCGACGCTGCTCTACTACCTGGGCATCGCCCTGGCCGTGGAGGCCGACGCGCGGCGGTTCGGAGCACGGCCGGTCGACGTGGACGCGCCGCGGTTCTGGGACGTGTTCAAGCTCGGCTGGTACCACTTCCTGTCGCTCGGGATCATCATCGTGTTCCTCGCGATGGACATCCCGGTCTACAAGGCCGTCGTGTACGCGACGGGCGTGGCCGCGCTGTTCGCGTTGATCAACCACCGGCACGAATGGCTGCGGTTGATCGCGGACGCGTTGTCCGTCGGCGTGCGCTCGGCGTTCCCGGTGATCGCGGTGTGCGCGGCGGCCGGTGTCGTGACCTCGACGATCACCAAGACCGGGCTGGGGCAAGCGCTTGCGGGTTCGTTGGTCGACCTCGCTTCGGCGTTGACGTCCGAGCCCGTCGTGGTGCTGATGCTGACGGCGGTGCTCGCGGCCGTGGCGGTGTCGGTGCTCGGGCTGGCCGTGCCGGTGACGGCGTCGTTCATCATCTCGTGGGTCGTCATCGGACCGGCGTTGATCACGCTGGGGGTCGAGCCGGCCGAGACCGCGATGTTCATCTTCTACTACGCGGTGTTGTCCGAGGTGACGCCGCCGACCGCCCTCGCTGCCGTCGCGGCGGCGGCCCTGACCGGCGGCGACGTGATGAAGACGATGTGGCAGACGTGGAAGTACACGCTGCCCGCGTTCCTGGTGCCGCTGGCGTTCGTGCTGACCGACGCCGGCGCCGCTCTGCTGTTGCGCGGGCCGTTGCTGGACTCGGTGTGGGCGTTCGGAGCGTCCGCGCTGGGAGTGGCCGCGCTCGCCGTGCTGACGGGCGGCTGGTTGTTCGGTCCCGCGCGCTGGCCGGAACGGATCTTGTGCGTGCCGGCCGCGTTGTTCCTGCTCTATCTGCAGCCGTTGACGATCGCCATCGGGGCCGGGTTCCTCGTGGTGGCCGTGGCGGTACACCTGGTGACCCGTGGGAGGGTTCGTGATGCTGCGTAAGTACGCGATCGGTGCGATCGCTTTGGCGCTCGTGGTTTCCGGGTGTGGCGGCAAACGCACACCCACCACGCCGGACGCGGGCGGTTCCCAGACGTCCTGCGAGGCCTCGGACGGCCGGATCACGATCGCGACCGGCAACTCCGGTGGCGTGTACTTCGTGGTCGGCGGCGGTCTGGCGAAGCTGATCTCCGACAACTCGAAGCTCAAGGCGTCGTCCGCCGAGACCGGCGCGTCGGTGCAGAACATCCAGCAGCTCGTCGCCGGCACCTACGACATCGCGTTCTCGCTGGCGGACACCGCGGCGGACGCCGTCAACGGCGCCGGGGCGTTCAACGGCAAGAAGGAGAAGATCGCGGCGCTGACGCGGATCTACCCGAACTACACGCAGGTGCTGGTTCGCGCGGACTCCGGGATCAACTCCGTGGCGGACATGAAGGGCAAGCGGATCTCGACCGGTTCGCCGAAGTCCGGCACCGAGGTGATCGCCGGACGGCTGCTGAAGTCGGCGGGTCTCAACATCGACTCGGACGTCCAGGCGCAGCGGCTCGACCTGACCAAGACCGCGGACGGCATGAAGGACGGCAGCATCGACGGCCTGATCTGGTCGGGTGGGTTGCCGACGCCGCAGATCACGGACATCACGACGTCCCTCAAGGACAAGGTGAAGTTCATCGACATCACCCCGCTGCTGCCGGAGATGAAGAAGATCAGCCCGGTGTACGACACCGCGCCGATCCCGGCGGCGACCTACGGGGTGGCCGAGGTTCCCACGATCGTGGTGCCGAACCTGCTGCTCGTCCGCGAGGACTTCGCGGCCAACAACGCGTGCGCCGTCACCAAGCTGATCTTCGACAAGAAGGCTGACCTGGAGAAGGTCCACCCGGCCGTGAAGGACATCGTTCGGGACAAGGCCGCGGCCTCCGACCCCGTCCCGCTGCACCCTGGGGCGAAGCAGGCACTGGGCTGAACTACTCTCAGGCCTCGTGCGCGTCCTGGTCATCGGGTCTGGAGCCCGTGAGCATGCCCTTGTCCTCGCGTTGTCGCGCGACCCGCAGCTGACTGCTTTGGCGTGCGCGCCGGGCAACGCAGGCATAGGCGGGCACGCCGAGATCTACGGCGTCGACGTCGCCGATGCCTCGGCCGTCGCCGGCCTCGCGAAGGAGTGGAAGGCCGATCTAGTCGTCATCGGCCCCGAACAACCTCTGGTGGTCGGGGCCGCTGACGCGGTCCGGGCCCTCGGCATCCCGTGCTTCGGTCCTTCGAAGGCCGCCGCCCGGATCGAGGGTTCGAAGGCGTTCGCGAAGGACGTCATGAACGCGGCGGGGGTGCCGACCGCGCACAGCGAGGTCGTGGACAACCCGGCCCGCCTGGACGCCGCTCTCGCGCGTTTCGGGCCGACGTGGGTCGTGAAGGACGACGGTCTTGCCGCCGGCAAGGGCGTCGTCGTCACCTCCGACCTGGCCGCGGCCCGTGCGCACGCCATGACGTTGCTCGACGGCGGCCACCCCGTGCTGCTGGAGTCGTTCCTGGACGGTCCGGAGGTGTCGCTGTTCTGCGTCACCGACGGCGAGACCGTGGTGCCGCTGCTCCCCGCGCAGGACTTCAAGCGCGTGGGTGACGGCGACGCCGGCCCGAACACCGGCGGCATGGGTGCCTACGCGCCGCTGCCGTGGGCGCCGGAGGGCCTGGTCGCCGACATCGTGTCGCGGTGCGTGCAGCCCGTGGTCGACGAGCTGCGCGCTCGCGAGACGCCGTTCGTCGGCCTGCTGTACGCGGGCCTGGCGCTGACGTCGTCCGGCGTGCAGGTGATCGAGTTCAACTGCCGCTTCGGCGACCCGGAGACGCAGTCGGTGCTCGCACTGCTGAAGTCGCCGATCTCGGCTCTGTTCCTGGCGGCGGCCAACGGCTCGCTGGCCTCGTTGCCCGCTCTGGAGTGGGAGAACGGCTACGCCGTGACCGTCGTGATCGCGGCCGAGGGCTACCCGAACCTCCCGCGCACCGGTGACGTGATCACCGGCTCCGAGGCCGACGGCGTCCTGCACGCCGGCACGCGCCGCCGTGAGGACGGCGCCGTGGTCTCCGCGGGCGGCCGCGTCCTGTCCGTCGTCGGCACCGGCAAGTCGCTGTCGAAGGCCCGCGAGCGCGCCTACAAGCGCATCGCGGACATCCACCTCACCGGCTCGCACCACCGTTCGGACATCGCGTCGAAGGCCATCGACGGCAAGATCACCGTACCGTGAGCCTTCTCGGGTGTGTGCTGGGCGGGGCCGTGGGAGATGGCCTGGGCGCGCCGATCGAGTTCTCGTCGATCGACACGATCCGCCACCTCCACGGTCCCTCGGGTGTCGTCGACCTGCCGTCGCTGGAGATCACCGACGACACCCAGATGGTGCTCTTCACCCTCGAAGGTCTCCTCCTGGCCCGCCAGCACGGTGTGGACCCGCGGCTGACCGTGCGGGCCGCCTACGGGCGCTGGCTGCACACGCAGGGCGGCCCACTGGTCGCCTCCGACGGCTGGCTGATGGCGGACCAGCGCCTGCACTCACGGCGGGCGCCGGGCCACACGTGCATCACCGCGTTGAAGCACAACGAGAAGAACAACTCGAAGGGCTGCGGCGGCGTCATGCGCGCCGCCCCCGTTGCAGTCTGGTCACCCGACGTGCGCGAGGTCTTCTCGCTGGCCGCGGACACCGCCCGCATGACGCACCACCACCCGAGCGGCTACCTGTCCGCAGGCGCTCTGGCAGTGATCGTCCAAGCCCTGCTGGCAGGATCGGACCTGGTTGCGGCGGTGGCCGTGGCACGAGCGGAACTCGTCCGCTGGGAAGGCCACGAGGAACAGACCTCGTTGCTGGACAAGGTGATGGGCCTGGGCCCGTTGACCCCGGAGGAGATCGAGTCCGAACTCGGCGGGGGCTGGGTGGGCGAAGAAGCCCTGGCCATAGGCCTGCACGCCGCCCTCGTCGGCGCGAACTTCGCCGACGCCGTCCGAATCGCCGTGAACCACTCGGGCGACAGCGACTCGACGGGCTCGATCTGCGGCAACATCCTCGGCGCCCGCGACGGCACAGACGTGATCCCCGACGCGTGGCTGACCGTTCTGGAACTACGAGACGTGATGGAACGCCTCGTCCTCAGCTGGTGACAGGAATCCACAACTCGGCCGTGGCCTGATCACCGTCGATCTGCGTGCGCAACATCGACGGCCCCTCAACACTCTCGTAGCTGTTGGACGGGAACCACTGCGTGTAAACGTCCCGCCACATGTGCTGAATCGTCTCGGGATACGGCCCAGCAGCAGTGAACACCGCCCACGTGTTCTTCGGCACCTCAAGGGTTTCCATGTCCTCCGGCGCTTCCCGGCTGGTCACCACCCCCTGGAAGTAGTCGAGCATGTCACCCTCCTCGACTCCTTCCTGGTTGAAGGTGAGCGCCAACATCCCCGCGGGCTCCCCGTCGCTGAGCTCCTTCATCCTGTCGAGCGTCGGCATCCCGATGCCCTTCACGAACTCGACGATCGCGGGATTCATCCCCAAGTGCACCAACGGCACCCGCGTCCCCCGCCCGACAACCCGGAACGCGTCCTTCTCGACAACCCGGTACTCCATGCTCGTACTCCCCTCCACAACCAGTCTGAACGTGAGAATCTGCTGCGACTGCAACGCCTTCTTGCTGGCCCGAGCCTCCTGAGGCCCAACCCCGTGCATCGCCTTGAATGCCCGCGCAAAGGCCTCGTTGGACCCGTAGCCCCACCTGACGGCGATGTCGAGCAACGACCTCTGTCCACTGAGGACCTCGTTCGCCGCCTTGGTGAGCCGCCGGCGCCGGACGTACTCGCTGAGCGGAATCCCCGCCAGCGCACTGAACATCCGGCGCAGGTGGTACTCACTCGTCCCCGCGATCCGCGCGAGCACCTTGACGTCGACCTCACCTTCGAGGTCGTCCTCGATGCGGGCCATGGCCTCGTTGAGTCGCTCCAGCACGTGCCCAACGCTATTGGGCTCGCGGCGTTCTCACCCGACTTGCTGTGCCCTGTCCGATCGCCTCCCGCACCTCGTCCGCGATCTTCTGGGCGACCGGCGTGAACGTGCCGATCGGGAAGCCGCAGGCGTCCGTGTCCCCGACCTTCTCCCGCACCGGCGTGGCTTGACCGAGCGTCTCCGTCCTGCTCATGGGGGAACCGCGTCGGGCAAGTCGTCGCAGGCAGGCGGCTCGTCCGGTAGCGGCCGGTGTAGACAAACCTCCAGCAGCGGCTGGCTTCCCCGCGCCTTTGACCAACACAGCCGCCGTGATGCCACCCCGCTCAACATCAGCGTGGTGATGACGAGTGATGATCAATCCGACCGCTTCTTCTTCGGCGGTTGCTTGAATGGTTGTTGCGGGTCCTGCTGAAACGGATAGGGCTGTTGTGGCAGGTATGGCTGTTGTGAATACGGCTGACTCGGATCGTTCACGTGTACCCGCAGGTGGTCGACTGCGTGCGTCCCTCCCAAGTCGCGGAAGGTGCCCGCATCGACGCTCCGCGCTACGAGGAACGACACTCAGCGTGATGCGGAACCAACGAGGGGTGGTCTTCGTCCAACCACAGGTACGTCTTACGCAGGCGTTGGTAGCCTGCGAAGCGGGACCGAACCGTTACCAACCGTACGGGGGTAGGACGTCGTGACACAGGAGAGCGCGGGGGCGGATGCCGCTCTCAGTGCCGTCGCGGGTGTGGCCGGGGGCGCGGTAGCTGGAGCGGCGATGGCCTTCAGGGCCGCGTCGTCGATGATGGACAGGCTGACCGCCGGTCCGTCGTCGCAACAGTTCAACGTGGACAAGGACACCGTCTTGAAGGCCGGCAAGGTCATCCATGACCAGCTCGACCTTTTGGAGAGGGCGTACAAGCGCAACGTTCCCAAGCTGCGAATCCCTGGCAGTGACGACAAGGTTTCTGAAGACGTCGTCAAGGCGTGGAACGACAGGCTCGTCTACCACGAAGACTCGTACGCAAACAGGATCACCCTGTACATGGAAAAGCTTCGGAGCCTCTCTGAGCAGCTGCAGTCCTCGGCGCAGCAGTACGGTTACACCGAGGGCGAGATTCAGGCCGTGTTCAGCAAGTCGAAAGAGTGAAGATGCGTATCTCCAAGCTCGCCGTCGCGGTTTTTTCCGTGATGGTCGCCTCGGCTTGCACGACCGGCGGGGAAAAGGGGAACCCGACCCCTGCTCCACAGTCGAACACCTCTTCCGGAAGCGATTCTGGAAGCAAGATTCCTGAGCGCCCGCAGGCGCTCAAGTTGGACTCGATCGATACCTGCAAGCTGCTCACTGCAGAACAGATGAAGCAGATCAGCGCTGTTTCCGCCGATCCTGTGCAGCTGGATCTCGTGGAGGGCAAGGAGTCGCCCAGCTGTGATTACGGCAGCGACGGCGGATTCGGCTACCAGGTCGGCGCGGTGACCCACGACGGTGTTTCTTATTGGCTGAAGGGTGGCGGCAACGTTGACGCGAAAGTGATCAAGGTTGGCGACTTCGGCGCGGTGGAGGTCAAGCTAAAAGGCGGATCTGGATTCGACTGCTCAGTGGCGATTGACGTTGCCGATGGCCAGCAGTTGATGGTCAGTTACATCCCGACCACCACCAAGGAAAAAGACCAGGCCGTGCTGTGCGGGAAGGCTGAGAAGGCCGCTGGTCTCGCGCTCTCGACGCTCAAGACATTGAAGTGAGGGGGAGCCATGTCCGGTTATCGGCAGCTCAACGACTGGAACTTCGACGGCTGGTCCAACCAGGACTTGGCTGACGAGGTCCAGAAGCTCTCAGGCACCACGATCGCGACGCAGTTCAGCGAAGCATCCGAGGCGCTGCGAACGTTGGCCAACACCATCGACGGTATCGATCAGACGATTCGCGCGCAGCTGAGAGAACTCAAGATCGAATGGGGCGGCGCGGCTGCTCAGAAGAGTCATGAGGAAACCGACGTCGTTGCCGCTGGTCTCGACGACAGCACCCAGGCGTCGAATGAAAGCTCTCATGCCATAACGCAACAGGGCGAGAGCACCAGCCATGCTCGCTACAGCACGCCCCCGTCGCAGGACCTGCGTGGCGACACCGAGCAGAACCTCAAGGACAAGGTCGGCGGCTTCTTCGGCATCGAGACCGACCACGCCAAGGAGGTCGAGGCGACCAACAGGGCTCGCCAGCAGGCCATCGACAGCCTCAACGGCTACGTCTCGAACAGCCAGAACTCGCTCGACGGCTTCCGCGCTCCTGCTCAGGCACCGGACATCGTCGTGGCCAGTGGCGCCGTCACCACGCCCGTCGGCCCTCAGGTCGGCATGCCCTCAGGCGGCCCTCCCGGCATCAACGGCGGCGGCCCCGGCTTCACCGGCTCGCCCGGCAGCCCCGGCACGCCCGGTGTTCCAGGCGCCCCCATCCCGAGCACGCCCGGCAACACCACCGGCGTCATGCCCGGCACCGGCACGCCGAACCCGCTCGCCGCAGGCCCCGGCCTGCCCAAGTCGTTCGGCACCCCGTCGATCGGCCTCGCCGCCGCGACGGCTGCGGCTGCCGGTCTCGCCGGCGGCACGGCCAGCGCGCGCGGAGCGCAGGTCGTCGGCGGTGGACGTGGTCCGAGCCAGGCTCCCAAGACGCCTATCGCGCCCACCGGACCGAAGGGTGCGCCCAGCACGATCGGCGGCACCAAGGCCGGCGGCGGCGGTGCTGGAGGCGGCGCCGGTGGTGCTGGTGCCGGCGGTACCGGTGCTGCGGGCAAGGGACCGGGTGGCGCCATGACGCCCGGCGGTGCCAGCGGCGTCGGACCTGAGGCGAATCGCGGTGGCGCTGCGGCTGCCGGCAAGGCCGGCGTTGGCGGCAAGGGTGCCGGTCCGCTCATGTCGCCCGCGGCCAGCGCTGCCAGGGGTGAGGGCGAGGAGGACGGCGAGCACGTGCGCAAGTACGGCGTCGACTCCGACGAGATGTTCGGTGATGACCGCATGGTGGTTCAGTCCGTCATCGGCGAAGACCCGAAGGACAAGTAGATCCCTTGAGCTCACCAGGTTCTGTGGTTCTGTCCACAGTGGAGTTCGCCGTGGTCTGGGAGGCGCAACGCCTCCCGGCCGCGCACGTCGCGCTCGACACGCGGATTCCCTCCATCACCCACACCGAGAAGTCCGAGGTGGTGAAGCGGGCCTGGGAGTCGCTGGAGGCGCGCGGTCTCGCCCGCAACGGGCGGGTCGTGCCCGAGCTCGCCGACGGGTTCGCGTTGCTGGCGAACCACCAGGTGTCGATCGACCTGTGGATCTGGGCCGACCGGCAGATCAGCGGACTCGCGGCGGCGATCGGGGACGAGGCGATCCTGGCGGTGCAGGATCGCGACGAGATGTGGTTGATCGAGGCCCGCGGCACGGCTCTCGCCGAGGCCGCGGTGTCGGTCGCCGGGGAGATGCCCGCCGGGTTCGGGCGGTCGACCAGCATGCCCTACGACGAGCTGGTGGCCGCCGCCAAGAACGTCGGCCTCGACGCGCAGGCGATGATCACCTCGCTGGAGCGGCGCGGAATGCGGCTCGGTGACGCCCAGGAGCTCGCCGGCATGCTCGACGGCATGTCCACGCGCGGTCAGTTCGGCGCGCAACGCAACGGACGGCGTGCGGATCGTGTC
The DNA here is from genome assembly GCF_033949925.1 of Lentzea kristufekii. Lineage (NCBI taxonomy): Bacteria > Bacillati > Actinomycetota > Actinomycetes > Pseudonocardiales > Pseudonocardiaceae > Lentzea > Lentzea kristufekii. Next base: position 83,378 of record NZ_JAXAVV010000003.1, on the reverse strand, counting down.
GTTTCCTTCCACGACACGCACAACGGGCGCTATCTCCGTCAGCTCAAGCCGAGCAGCGACGGCCGCAAGTGGTGCACCATCACGCCGGTCGACAACCATCGGCTCGCCGGGGCGATCTGGGAGCTTTTGCAGGAAGTCTGATCACGGAACCCTTGTACGTGCCCGCCCGTCGAACTCGACGGGCGGGCATCGTCGTCTCGAAAGAGCGAATCGGCGCACTGCCCGGCGCAATTCGTTCTAAAGTCGGTGAGCAGACGTTGAGGGGGTAGGGCGCGCATGGCTGCGACGAAGTTCAACACTGAAGCCATGGAACAGTGCCGAACGACCGTGAGCAGTCAGGCCGGACAATTCGGCGCGATCGGTGACGGCTTTTCCGGCCACTACGGCAATCCGGACATCTTCGGAAAACTCGGTTCTTCCGGTGCGATCTCCGCGGCGGTGTCCGCAATGGACCAGACAGGCACGCAGGAGTTCGAGGCGGCCGAAAAGGTGCTGCGCAAGGTCGAGGGTGCGCTGGACGCGATCCAGACCAGCGTCGCGGACGTCGAGGAAGCCAACAAGAACTCCTTGAAGGCGGTCTGACATGAGCGCGATGGACGAAGTCGCGGCGCTGCCCGGCGGCACCGAACTGGCCGCGCTCGCGGACAGGATCGAGACCGCACAACCCCAGGCCGTGCGCGACATCGCGAACCGCTGGAAGCAGGCCGCGGGCAAGTGCGGCGACCAGACGAACGTCCTGCAGCGGTCCGTCACTCAACTCGACGGCGCCTGGGAAGGCAAGTCCGCCGACGGTTTCGCCGCCTACATGGCCAACGCCACGAAGTGCGGCACTTCGATGGCCGAAGCGCTCAACAGCGCCGCGACCGACCTGGAGGCGGCCGCGAACGCGTTGGAAACCGCGAAGACCTCGATGAGCCGCATCTGCGAAAACCTCCTGAGCCGCGCCCGCCAAGCGCGCCAGCAACTCCACAACCAGCCACAAGAGGACGTCGACAGCCTGATCCGCAGCTACTGCGCCGAAGCCACCAGCGACGCCCAACCCGTTGTCTCCCAAGCAGAAAGCGCGGTCAACGCCGCCGCCGGCACCTTGAAGTCCCGCCCCGGCGCCTTGACCCCGAAGTTCTCGTCGCTCCCTGACCCGAACACCCAGTCCTTCACCCCGGCCCCAGGCAAGCCCATCGAGTGGGCCCCGACCCCACCGCCGGACGAGTCGACCAAGACGTCGTCCACATCGGACCCACAGCCCGCGCCCGCCACCACGTCGAACCACGGCGGTGGCGGAGGAGGTGGCGGCGCCTCAGGTGGAGGCGGTGGCGGTGGCGGAGGAGGTGAGGGCGGCGGCATGGGCGGTCTCGGCTCCAGCGGCGGCCCGCCTTCCGGCAGCCCGCCTCCCGGCAACGTCGAGGAGTGGATCCGCGAGGCCATCAAGATCCTCCAGGCCAACGGGATTCCGGTCACCGACGAGAACATCGACGAGATCTGGAAGATCATCGAGAAGGAGTCGAGCGGCAACCCGCACGCCATCAACCTCTGGGATTCCAACGCCCAGGCGGGAACGCCCTCCAAGGGCCTCATGCAGTGCATCGACTCGACGTTCAACGCGCACAAGCTGCCCGGCCACAGCGACATCTGGAATCCGGTGGACAACATCATCGCCGGCGTCCGCTACACGTTCTCCCGCTACGGCGGCTTCGAAGGACACCCTGGTCTGAAGGCGATGTCCCAGGGCGGCGGTTACCAAGGGTATTAGTGCGCTCGATCGGGTGGGCTTTGTCCGGAATCCGGCGCTTCTTCGTCAAGTATCTCGTGACGGAGATGTGCCGGATTCCGGTTATCCACACCCACACGGGTAGCGAATGTCCTGAAACACTGTTTTCTGCGCCCGCATATTGCGGAAGCGCGGGGGGTGCGACCGAAGGTATTGCCCCCAGGGGCGTTGTGAGTCGATGTGACGGGAGCTGACGCTAGGCACTGGGGTGGGGCGCTGGGCTGGTGGGAACTCGGGGTGCAGGGGTGCGGGGACGGTGGGACTTGAGGTGCTGGGATGGCGGGACTTGGGGTGGCGGGGAGCTGACGTGGGGAGTTGGAGCGCTGCGGCGGTCGGTCCTGGGGTGGTGATTCGCTCGGGCCTCGGGCCTCGGGCCTCGGGCCTCGGGCTTCGGGCCTGGGGCCTGTGAGTTGCGACGGGGACCTGGGACCTGGGGCCGGGGAGTTGGGACGGGGCCTGCAGATCTGGGGCGGGAGCTGACACCGTGGGGGCCGACGCGGGGATCCGAGGTACAGCGCGAACCTGGCAGACGTGAGGCGCGAGACGGACAGAGGTGTGGCGAGGTAGTGGGCAGTTAGCCTGACGGCATGCTGACCGTGGCTGCCCGCGCCGACGTCCCGCCCTTCCACGTCATGGACGTGCTGTCCGCCGCCGCGCAGAGGCAGCGGACGCACGGTGACGTGATCTCCCTGGCCGCCGGCCAGCCGTCGAGCCCCGCGCCGCGTCCGGTGCGAGAGGCCGCGGCGCGGGCTCTGGACGAGCACGCGCTGGGTTACACCGAGCAGCTCGGGATTCCGGAGCTGCGGCAGGCCATCGCCGGGCACTACAAGCGGCAGTACGACCTCGACGTGTCGGCGGACGACGTGGTGGTGACCACCGGGTCGTCGGGGGCCTTCACGCTCGCGTTCCTGGCAGCCTTCGACGCTGGTGATCGGGTCGCTCTGGCGCGGCCGGGGTATCCGGCTTACCGCAACATCCTCAAGGCGTTGGGGTGTGAGGTCGTCGAGTTGCCGTGCGGGCCGGAGACGCGGTTCCAGCCCACGGTCGAGATGCTCGATCCTGGGCTCAAGGGTGTGATCGTGGCCAGTCCGGCCAACCCGACCGGGACCGTCGCCGACGTCGAGCCGATCGCGGCGTGGTGTGCCGCCAACGGGGTTCAGCTGATCAGCGACGAGATCTACCACGGGATCAGCTACGGCGAGCCGCTGAAGTGTGCTTGGGAGACGTCGCGGGACGCGATCGTCGTCAACTCGTTCTCCAAGGCTTTTGCGATGACCGGGTGGCGGCTCGGGTGGATGCTGTTGCCGGAGCGGTTGCGTCGGGCCGTGGACTGCCTGACGGGCAACTTCACGCTGTGTCCGCCCGCGTTGGCGCAGTACGCGGCGGTCGAGGCCTTTCACGAGGACGCGTACGCGGAGACGGCCGAGCACCTCAAGCGGTACAAGGTGAACCGCGACCTGCTGGTCGAAGGACTCATCGACCTCGGCATCGACAAACTCGCGCCGGCCGACGGGGCGTTCTACGTGTACGCGGACGTGCGGCATCTGACCGACGACTCGATGGGGTTCTGCAAGAAGCTGCTCGACGAGACCGGGGTTGCGATCGTGCCCGGGATCGACTTCGACCCCGTGGACGGGCACCACTTCGTGCGGATGTCGTTCGCGGGCGCCACGCAGGACATCGAGGAGGCCCTGCGGCGGCTGAAGGCCTGGCTCTGACCCACAAGACACACCAGACCCAGAAGATACCCGTGCCACCCCGAGCGGAACCAAGAGCAACAAATCCGGGCGGCCGGACGTTCACGATGCGAGGAACGGGAGGTCCTATGTGGGCGATCATCGGGTGGCTCGTGGCGATCTGGATCGTGCTGGCCGTCGTCGGGGCCGTGGTGAAAGGCCTTTTCTGGCTCGCTGTGATTGGAGGACTACTCCTCGCAGGCACGGCGGCTTACGGTGCCATCAAATCCAAGCGATGACTCTGGATTAATGCGAACGCACCGCTCACCATGAGGCGGTGTTGTTAGCCAACGAGGCCCGCCTCGAGCGGTGGGAGCGAAAGGTCGAGTGGCCGATGACGGCGCTCGCCGTGGTGTTCCTCGCCGCCTACGCGTGGCAGGTCTTCGATGATCACGGGGCGATGCACTTCACCCTGGAGATCGTGTTGTGGCTGGTCTGGGCTGTGTTCGCGGCCGAGTTCGTCATGAGGCTGACCCTGGCGCAGAACAAGCTGAAGTTCTTGAGAACGCACATTTTCGATCTTGCGGCAGTGATCTTGCCGATGGTGCGGCAGCTCAGGGTGCTCCGGCTCATCACGGTCATCAAGTTGCTCAACAAGAAGTTCCAGCACAAGATCAGGCAACGCGTCAGCATTTACGTCGCGGCCGTGACGGTGATCGTCATGTTTTGTGCGAGCCTCGCGGTGCTGGATGCGGAAAGGCACGCGGAGAACGCCACCATCACCACGTTCGGCGACGCGCTGTGGTGGACGATGACCACCATGTCGACGGTCGGGTACGGCGACCGCTACCCCGTCACGGGTGAGGGGCGGCTCGTCGCCGGGTTGTTGATGGTCGGCGGCATCGCGTTGCTCGGTGTCATCACCGGCACGATCGCCAGCTGGCTCGTGGAGAAGCTGCGCGGTGTCGAGGAAGCCGAGCTCGAGACCGCGCAGGAACTCCGGAACCTACGGGCGGAGATCGCCGAACTCCGCAAGGAGCTCGGCACGCGCAGCGGCGGCTGACGTCCACAGCCGCGCGTCCCAACCCGCGGCCAGTGCACCCTCCACGTTGGACGCGCGGTCGTCGAAGAAGATCACGTCCGACGAACCGAGCACGGACGACGTGTGCTTCCAGATCGCCGCGTCCGGCTTCGCGCAGCCGAGGTCACCCGAGAAGATCAGGTGCCGGAAGTGCTTGGCCCACGGCACCTTCTCGGCCAGCCGCCCGAACGTCGAGGGCGCGTTCGACAGCAACGCCAGCGGCACCCCGAGGGACGCCAGGTCCTCGATCAGCGCGACGGTCTCCACCACCGGGTCGTCGAGCCAGCCCGCGTTGTCCATGGCGGTCAGTTCGCGGACCAGGGCCTCGTCGAGGCTCAGCCCGAGCGCGGAACCGATCCGCGCCCAGTAGTCGGAGTCCGATCCGCCGCGGTCGTAGGCGTCGCGGTCCCAGTACGCGGTCTCGAAGACCTCCAGTGTCACCCCGAGCTTCGCCGCCATGGCGGGCCGAGCCGGGTTCCGCTGGCTGATCACCTCGCCGAAGTCGAACACGATCCAGCGCATCTAGATGTCCTCTCGCAGCCGGCGAAGCACCTCGGCGACGTCGGACGAGTCCACGTCGCCGTGCGTCACGAACCGAACCTTGCCCGACATGGGACTGGCCAGAACTCCGACATCACGCAACGACAGCAGCGTCTTCTCCAGATCGGGTACCGACGCCAGCACGATGTTCGTCGAGGGCTCGTCCACCTCCCAGCCCAGCGCCCTCAACCCGGAAGCCAATCCATTGGCATTGGAATGATCGGCGGCCAGGCGGTCGATCCGGTCGAGAGCCACTAGACCCGCGGCCGCGAGCACACCGCCCTGCCGGACTCCACCACCCAGCATCTTTCGGACGCGACGGGCCTCCACGACGAACGACGCGGAGCCGGCCACGACCGATCCGACCGGCGCGCCGAGCCCCTTCGACAGACACACCTGAACGGTGTCGACCCCGGCCGTCAGCGAGGTCAGCGGCACCCCGAGAGCGACGGACGCGTTCCACAGCCGCGCGCCGTCGAGGTGCACCGCCAGCCCGATCGACCGAGCGGCGGCGACCAGGGCAGCGTGCTCGTCGACGGAGGTCACCGTGCCGCCAGAAGCGTTGTGCGTGTTCTCCACGCACAGCAACGTGGTGCGCAGCCCGTAATAAGGAGACTCACCACCACCGGCCGCGATCACGGCCTCCGGAGTCAGCACGGGCAACGCGTGCGGCATCCCGCCGGCCAGCCACGCGGCGGTGCCGAGCTCGGCGTCCAGCACGTGCGCTCCCAGCGGGGCCAGGAACCGGTCACCGCGCCGCAGGTGCAGGAACAGGGCGATCAGGTTGCCCATGGAGCCGGAGGGGACCCAGAGCGCGGCCTCGACCCCGAGCAGCCCGGCGACCCGCTCCTCCAGGGCGGCCATGGTCGGGTCGTGGTCCAGCACGTCGTCGCCGACTTCCGCCGCCGCCATCGCGCGGCGCATGGCCTCGTCGGGCTGGGTGACGGTGTCCGAGCGCAGGTCAATGGGGGTCACAGCCTCGATCACATCACATCAGGTGAACGACCGAGGGGGTGATGTAGCTCTCGCCGGTGGTTCGTGCAACCGTTGGTGCCTCAGTTTCCGTCCAGTCAGTGCAACTCGAGGAACGAGCGGAGAGCAGTCCGCGTGGATCAGCGCGACGAGCAGGAGTTCGCGGAGTACTTCGTGGCTCGCCGTGAGGCCGTGCGCCGAACGGCATACCTGCTGTGCGGCGACTGGCACCGCGCTGACGACTTCGCGCAGACGGCCTTCGTGGCGGTGCACAGGAGGTGGCGGAAGATCCGGGACAAGCAGGCCCTCGACGCCTACGTCCGACGTACCGTCGTGCGTGCGGTGATCGACGAGTCACGCCGTCCGTGGCGGCGCGAGAAGTTCACCGACGAGATGCCGGAGTCGCCGACGACGGACAACGAGATCGGTGACACCGTCGCGACGCGCGAAGCGTTGCTGAAGGGTCTGCGCAGAGTTCCGCCCAGGCAACGGGCGGTGCTCGTGCTGAGGTTCCTCGAGGGCCTCGATGTCACGGCCACGGCCGAGGCGCTGAAGTGCTCGGAAGGAACTGTGAAGAGTCAGACCGCCCGAGGGCTCGCCGCACTGCGGGAAGCTCTGGGTGACGCCATCGACGACCTGCGACCGGCGTCGTGACCAGCGAGAGGAGGACGACGTAGATGGACGAGCAGAAGCTCGCGGACCTGTTCCGCGACGCCGCACACGACGCTCCGCCGGCGTCCTTCGACGCGGGCGACGTCCGCAAGGCCTCGCGCCGCGCCACGCTGCGCCGGCGCAACTCCATCGCGGCCGGCACCACCCTGGTCGTCGTGCTCGGTTTCGGCGGGGTTTTCGCCGCCAACGGCTGGGTAAGCCAGGACACGAAAACTTCGAACAGCGCGGGTTCTGGGCAGAAGCAGGACAACGCGGCAGAATCCCCGATGACTCCACTGCAGGCGCAACCGCCCACGAACTTCTCCGGTGAAGGCAAGTCCACGCAGGGGGACGGGTCGATGCCGGGAAGCACTGGTCTTTCGGCCAGTGAAAGCACAGTGCAGGGCTGTGCAGGTGTGGACCGAGAGCTCGCCGACGCCCTCGCCGTCGAGCTTTCGGTCTCACCGGACTTCGCCGTGGCGCCCACGCAGACCTGCTCGCCCGACTCCCGCTCGGCCGCGTTCACGATCGACGGGCTGACGATCACCGCGATCGTCACGCCACAGCCGTTCGACGCCCCGTCCGGCGCGGAGAAGCTGAAGACCCCCAAGGGGCAGGACCTCTACGTGTTCACGCAGGGCGACGGCGAGCTGAAAGGCCAGGCCAAGCGGGTCGCGGACGCACTGGCCCCGAAGTTCTGATCGTTCGCCCAGTACTCTGGCTCGACTATGACGGCAGCAACTCCCAAGGGTGAGCGCAGGCGGCAGGCGCTCGTGGAGGCCGCGTCCGGCCTGTTCGCGGAGGGCGGGTTCGACGCGGTCAGGCACCGCGCGGTCGCCGAACGCGCAGGTCTGCCGCTCGCGTCGACCACGTACTACTTCGACTCGCTGGACGAGCTGATCACCGCGGCCGTCGAGCTCCACGGCCGCAGCGAGCTCGCGAGCTTCCGGCAACGGCTCTCCTCGATGCCGGAGAAGATGACCGACGACGTGCTCGTCGAGTTCATGCTCGACCTGCTCGTCGGCGAGGACGCCACCGACATCGAGGCCGTGCTGCTGCGCTACGAACGCCTCGTCGCGACCGGCCGCCGCCCGTACCTGAGGCCGTTGATGCGCACGCTGTCGACCGAGCTGCGCGAGCTGATCGCCGACGTCTTCGCCCGCTCGGGCCGTGACATCGACAGCGACCGGGTCGAGGAGCTGATCGCGCTGGTCGACGGTTCGGTGGTCAACTCGTTCATCGAGCTCAAGTCGGATCCGCGGGGCGTGGCGGCCAGGATGCTCCGTTCGGCTCTTTCGCGTCACGCGTGATGCAACCCCGCGTTCCTCCGATGCGTTCCCCTGGTTGAGGACGCGAGAGGGGTACGCATGCGCAAGGCCGACGAACAGGGCTTTCGCGAGTTCGCGGCAGCCAATGCCGCGTCTTTGCGACGTACTGCGTACCTCTTCTGTGGCGACTGGCACACAGCGGAAGACCTGATGCAGTCGAGCCTCATGAAGATGTACCTGGCGTGGAAGCGCATCAAGGACCTGGACAACCTGATCGCCTATGCCCGCAAGGTGCTGTTGCGCACCTGGCTGGACGAGAAGCGCAGGCCGTGGCGCAGAGCCGAGCAGCGTGACGGGGAACTGCCCGACGCCGCCGACGCCACCGTGGATCCGGACACGACCAGCGCCAAGCTGTGGGCACGTGAGCTGGTGCACACCGCGTTGCTGCAGGTGCCGCCGCGTCAACGGGCGGTGCTCGTGCTGCGTTATTTCGAAGACCTGTCGGTAGCCGAAGTGGCAGTGGCCATGGGGTGCACCGAGGGAACGGTCAAGAGCCAGACGGCGCGTGGTCTCGCGACGCTGCGCACCATCGTGGAGAAGCTCGACAGCAGTTCGGGGAGGGTCGCGTCGTGAGTGAGCAGGAGATCCGCGAGGGAATGCTGCTGGCCGTCTGGGACGAGCCGCCGCTCGACTTCGACCCCGACACCCTGATCAGGCGGGTAGAGCAGAAAAAAAGTCGCCGACGAGCGCTGGTCGCTGTGGGCGTGGCTACGGCGATGATCGCCGTGGCGTCGTTGTCGCTGCCCGGCCTGCTGCCGCGCGACCGGGACACCCAGCTCGGCGCCGAGACCCAGACGAGCTCGTCGCCGCCGTCCACCGAGTCGGCGGAGAAGAAGGCCCAGCGCATCGGCGACAAGCTCGTGGAGTCGCTCGGGGTCCGGATGACGAACTTCAAGGAGCTCTACGCGTCGTTCACCCCCGGCCGGAACCCGACGTACGCGGCGTCCCAGACGAAGGCGCCGGAGTGGAAGCAGGACGAGACGGACTACGCGGGCTTCCTGTACCTGACCGACGGCATCGGACCGACCGCGTTGCAGGTGAGGGTCTCCAAGAAGACGTTCTCCAAGAACGCCTTCTGCGGCGAGGCGACGACGTGCCAGGAGGTCAAGCGGGAGGACGGGTCGGTCGTCCACTCGGTCGAGCAGCTCTACGGCTCCCCCCAGGTCCAGCAGGCCGGTGTCGTGCGCGAGTTCGAGAGCGGGCTCGTCGTGGAGATCACCGCCTACGCGTACAACCCCTCGAACGGCAACGGGCAGCGCGAGACCGTCCCGGTGCGCGTGGGAGTGCTCACAGAGCTGGTCACGGAGCCCGGCATCAACTGGGAGTGAGTCCCGTGTGCACTAATCTGAGGGCGTGACGAAGCCCCGCATCGCCAACGTCCTCGCAGGTCGGTACGCCTCCACGTCGCTCGCGACGCTCTGGTCGGCCGAGCACAAGATCGTGCTGGAGCGCCAGCTGTGGCTCGCGGTCCTGCGGGCACAGGCCGCCGCGGGCATCGACGTGCCGGCCACCGCGGTCGCGGACTACGAGCGCGTGCTGGAGCAGGTCGACCTGGAGTCGATCGCGGCGCGCGAGCGGGTCACCCGCCACGACGTGAAGGCGCGCATCGAGGAGTTCAACGCGCTTGCGGGCCACGAGCAGGTCCACAAGGGAATGACCTCGCGCGACCTGACCGAGAACGTCGAGCAGCTGCAGGTGCTGCGCTCGCTGGAGCTGATCCGGTCCAAGGTCGCCGCCGTCCTCGGCCGGCTCGCGCGCCTCGCGGCCGAGCACTCCGACCTCGTCATGGCCGGCCGTTCGCACAACGTGGCCGCGCAGGCCACGACGCTGGGCAAGCGCTTCGCGACCGGTGCCGACGAGCTGCTGGTGGCGTACAGCAGGCTCGACGAGCTGATCGCGCGCTACCCGTTGCGCGGCATCAAGGGCCCGGTCGGCACGGCCCAGGACATGCTCGACCTGCTCGGCACGCCCGAGAAGCTGCAGGAGCTGGAGCAGACGGTCGCGGGCCACCTCGGCTTCGAGCGCGTGCTCACGAGCGTCGGCCAGGTCTACCCGCGCTCGCTCGACTTCGACGTCGTCTCGACGCTCGTGCAGCTCGCCGCGGCGCCGTCGTCGGTGGCGAAGACGATCCGGCTCATGGCGGGCCACGAGCTGGTCACCGAAGGCTTCAAGCCCGGTCAGGTCGGGTCCAGCGCCATGCCGCACAAGATGAACACCCGCTCGTGCGAGCGCGTGAACGGCTTCGCGGTGATCCTGCGCGGCTACCTGTCGATGGTCGGCGAGCTCGCGGGCGACCAGTGGAACGAGGGCGACGTGTCGTGCTCGGTGGTCCGCCGGGTCGCGCTGCCGGACGCGTTCTTCGCGTTCGACGGGCTGCTGGAGACGTTCCTGACGGTACTCGACGAGTTCGGCGCCTACCCGGCCGTCGTCGCCCGTGAACTGGACCGCTACCTGCCGTTCCTCGGCACCACGAAGGTGCTGATGGCGGCCGTGCGCGCGGGTGTCGGCCGCGAGACCGCGCACGAGGCCATCAAGGAGAACGCGGTGGCCGTCGCGCTGGCGATGCGCGAGCAGGGCCTGGCGCAGAACGACCTGCTGGACCGGCTCGCGGCGGACTCCCGGCTGCCGCTCGACCGCGCCGCCCTGGACGCGCTGCTGGCCGACCGCCTGTCGTTCACCGGCGTGGCGTCGGCGCAGGTCGCGTCCGTCGTGGAGCAGGTCGCCGCGGTCGTCGACAAGTACCCGGTCTACGAGCCGGAGCCGATCCTGTGATCGTGTCCGACCTGGTCGTCTACCCGGTCAAGGGCTGCGGCGGGTACTCCGTCGCAGCCTCGGCCGTGGAGCCGACGGGGTTGCGCGACGACCGGATGATGATGCTGGTCGACGACGACGGAGTGTTCCTGTCGCAGCGCAAGGTTCCGGAGATGGCCGCGCTGCGTCCGTCCCTCGTGGACTCGGTGCTGTCGATCGGTGGTGAATCGTTCCCGGTCGTCGTCGACGGGCCGCGGGTTCCCGTGGTCGTGCACGTCTGGCACGGCACCGGGATCGACCAGGGTGACGAGGCCGCCGCGTACTTCTCCGACGTGCTCGGCAGGTCCGTGCGGCTCGTGCGGACACCGCCGGACATCCACCGCGAGACGACGGGCGAGACCACCGGAGTCGTCGGATATGCCGACGGCAACGCGTTGCTGGTGCTCTCGCTGTCCTCATTGGACGGGTTGAACGAGCGCATCCTGGAACGCGGCGGGGAGCCGGTGCCGATGAACCGCTTCCGCCCCAACGTCGTCGTGTCCGGCTGGCCGGAGCCGCACACCGAGGACCGGGTGCGGCGCGCGGCGATCGGTGACGTGGAACTGGCCTACGCCAAGGACTGCGTGCGTTGCGCGGTGCCGATGGTCGACCAGGAGACCGGGCTGAAGAACGGTCCGGAGCCGATTCGTTCGCTGGCGACCTACCGCCGTGACCCCGACGGCGGCGTCACGTTCGGCATGAAGGCACAGGTCGTGCGCACCGGCACGGTCAGCGTCGGCGACAAGATCGACGTGCTGGAGTGGCGCGCCTAGGCCTTCTGCCAGCGCAGCCTGTCACCGCGCTGGGGATCCTTGCGGCACACCAGTTTCTCGCCGATCAGACCGATGCCGTTGGCGCCTTCGGGATCGCATCGCGCGCCTTCGTTGACCAGGAGCCCCTGCTGCGGGGGCTCGGTGGTCGTCGGCTGCTGCGCGGGCGGGGGCTGCTGGGCCGGTGGCGGCTTCGGCTGCGTGGTCTTCGTCGTGGTGGTGGTCGTCGCCTCGGAGGAGGAGCCCTTCACCGTGATGTCGGCGACGTCGGGGGTCGGCACGATGCTCACCGACTGGGTCGTGCTCGTGTTCAGCGAGCCGCCCGACGAGGGGGATGAGATGGGACTGGAGTCGAAGCTCCACCCGGCCACGCCCAGCACGATGAGCAGTCCCAAGCTTGCCAAAGCCGGGATCCACAGGGCCTTTCTAGGGAGCACGGGTGCACCTTAAGCTTCTTTGCCCTTGATCTGTAGAGGTGGCGGGGTGTACGTCGGTTTCAGGACAAGGCCCCGTAGGCTGACCAGCGTGCCTACGCTCGCTGACTACCAGCACGTCGCCCGCGGCAAGGTTCGCGATCTGTACGACGTGGACGACGAGCTGCTGCTGTTCGTCGCGTCGGACCGCATCTCGGCGTACGACCACATCCTGAGCTCGGAGATCCCCGACAAGGGGCGCGTGCTCACCGCGATGAGCGTCTTCTGGTTCGAGCGGCTCACCCCGAACCACCTGGTCGCGTACGACGACCCGCGCATCCCCGCCGAGGTCCGCGGCCGCGCGTTGCTGGTGCGCAAGCTGCAGATGGTCGACGTCGAGTGCGTGGCGCGCGGGTACCTGACGGGCTCCGGCATGGCCGACTACACCGCGACCGGTGCGGTGTGCGGGATCGAGCTGCCGGCCGGGCTGGTCGAGGCGTCCGAGCTGGAGCCGCCGATCTTCACGCCCGCGTCCAAGGCCGAGATCGGTGCGCACGACGAGAACGTGTCGTTCGACGTCATCGCCGAGAAGCACGGTGTCGAGCTGGCGTCGAAGCTGCGCGACCGCACGATCGAGCTGTACAGCGAGGCGCGCGCGTACGCGTTGACGCGTGGCCTGATCCTGGCGGACACGAAGTTCGAGTTCGGGCTGGACGCCTCGGGCGAGCTGATCCTCGCCGACGAGGTGTTCACGCCGGACTCGTCGCGCTACTGGCCGGCCGAGGGCTACGAGCCCGGCCGCGTGCAGCCGTCGTTCGACAAGCAGTTCGTGCGCGACTGGCTGACGTCCTCCGCGTCCGGCTGGGACCGCAAGAGCGACGTTCCGCCGCCTCCGCTGCCCTCCGACGTCGTCGAGGCGACCCGTCAGCGCTACGTCGAGGCGTACGAGCGGCTCACTGGCCGGTCCTTCGCTGACTGGCTTGCGTGAGTTAGCTCCGCTTTCACGCGGATGTCACCACGGCGTGGCGCACTCATACCGTGCACTCACAGCTCGTGGTCTCCCTGTCCGGCATCGGTCCGCAGACACTCGACCGATGCGCTGATCTCGCCGCCGCCCTTGATCCGCGGCAGGTGCCGTTGTCGCTGCTCGTAGCACCACGCGAGCTCGGCAAGGCGCAGGAATGGGTGCGGCACCGCACCTCGCTCGGCGATGCCGTCGTGCTGCACGGTCTCGGTCAACGGCGGCTACCGGCCTACGAAGCCGGGTTGTTGTTGATGGGCGCGCGTCTGCAGATGGACGCCATCGGGCTCAGCGCCGACACGTTCGCGCCACGGCGTTGCGTGGCGTCGCCCGGCACGTTGATCGCGCTGGCCAAGCACAAGTTCAACCGCTGCGCCGACGCGCACGCCGTCCGCGAGGTCGGCAGCGGGCTCGCGACCCTGGGCCGCCTGCACGCGCTGACCGAACGCACCAGCTTCGGCGAGCTGCGGTCGCTGGCGCTGGTCTACGCGGCGGCCAGGTCCGCGCGCCGCGGCGGGCTGACCCGGATCACCGTCGACGCCCGTGACCTGCACCGTCCGGGTGCGCGGCAGGCCGTGCTCGACGCCGTGGACATCGCACTCGCCCACGACGCCGCGCCGACCACCTACGTCAGACTGCCGTCTCCTCGCCTGGCGTCAGCGGCCTGACCTCGGTGCCCTCCGGCTTGAGCATCTCGAAGAGCCGGTGGGCCATCTGCGGGCTCGCGAGCGTCTTCTCGTGGATCGGCACGGCGACACGCGGCTTCACGGCGCGCATGAAGTCGACCGCCTCGCCGGTGCGCATCCACGGCGCGCCCGCGGGCAGGCCGAGCACGTCGACGTCCTCGTCCGGCACGAACAGCGAGTCGCCGGGGTGGTAGAACGCTCCGTCGCCGACCACGTAGGCGGCGTTCGGCACGATCGGGATGTCCTCGTGGATCATCGCGTGCTGCCCGCCGACGACCCGGACGGTCGTGTCGCTGATCTTGAAGGTGTCACCCGGCCTGGCGACGGTCGCGTTCTCGACGGTGGGCGCCGTGCCCTCGTCGACGATGAGCTGCGCCCGCGGGTTGGCTTTGAGCAGCGCGGGCAGCTTCTCCAGGTCGACGTGGTCGAAGTGCTGGTGCGTGATCAGCACCGCGTCCAGGTCCTCCAGGCCCTCGAAGCCGGCGGAGAACGTGCCGGGATCGATCAGGATCCGCGTCGACCCCGAGTCCAGCAGCACGCAGGCATGACCGAAATGGACAAGTTGCACAGATTCCTCCATTACCGACGTTCGGCGGGCTGACACGGTCAGGTGACGTCGGAAGTATCAAAAGGCATGAGGAAAACCCTGCAACTCCTCACGGCACTGGCTCTTGCCCTGCCGATGACGTCCATCGTCCCTGCTACCACCACCTCTACACCTGCTCAGGCTGCTTCGCCGCAGACTCAGGAAATCGGAACTGAGGAATCGGTCTCAGTCCGCGTGGGTGGCGCGAATCGTTCGACGGTGATCGAACGACCGGGGTCGGGTTACGTGAAGCTGCATTTCACGGACCTGCGGATCCTGCCCGGTGACGTGCTCACGGTGTCGAGCCCTGACGGCACCGAGAAGTACACGTACACGAGAGACCTGAAGGCCTCGCTGACCGCCACGCTCGACGCGTCGGGCTTCTGGGCCATGTCGATCACGGGCGACCGGGCCGTGGTCTCGGTGACGAACCCGCTGTCCCGCGTCCGGATCGACAAGCTCACGCGTGGCTACACCGAGGCCGAGATGTCCTCGCAGCCGTCCGTGCAGAGCATCTGCGGCACGAACGACTACAAGGACGCGGTCTGCTACCAGTCCAGCAACCCGACCGAGTGGGGCAAGACCGCGTCCGTGGCGAAGCTGCTGCGCAACGGCAGTTCGCTGTGCACGGCGTGGCGGGTCGGCCCCAACAACCGCATGCTGACCAACGAACACTGCTTCACCAGCACCAGTGGCATCGAGGTGTGGTTCAACTACCAGTGCCCGACCTGCGGCGGAACCACTTCGGCCACCGTCACGAAGGTGCTGGCGGCCCAGGTCCTGAAGTACAGCGCGGCGCTGGACTACACCCTCTTCACCGTGAACAACTTCGCGGCTATCAGCTCGTTCGGTTACCTCGAACTGGACGCGCGCGTTCCGGCCGTGGGTGAGGAGATGTACATCGTCGGCCACCCGGCCGGGAAGCTGAAGAAGTTGTCGTTGCGCGACAACAACAACGGCGGCGGCTACTGCGTCGTGCGCGCGGTACGGGTGAACGGCAGCTCGTCGCAGTCCGACATCAGCTACATGTGCGACACCGAAGGCGGCTCGTCCGGCTCACCCGTGCTGTCGAGGCGCACGCACAAGGTGATCGGGCTCCACCACTTCGGCGGCTGCCCGAACCAGGGCGTGCGCATCGACCTCGTCGCCGCGCAGATCAACTCACTGCTGTGAGGATTTCCTGCTCCTCCTGCTGAGTGAGTCCCGCCTTGCGGGGCCGGTCCAGCCCGAGGCCGCGCTCGTACTCCAGCGAGTCGAGCGCGGTCTCGGCCAGCGGCCTGACCCGCAGCCCGTTGGCCAGCGCGTTGCTGACGTCGCGGCCGACCATCTTGGCCCACTCCTGCGGCAGCCACAGCGGCAGCGACCGCGGCCCGGCCCACGGGTTGATGCCGAGCTCCTTGAGCACGCTCTCCGGCACCGGTACGAGCTGCGTTCCCGGCTGAGCGGTCGCGCCGGCGATCTCGCCGATGGCCATCTGGAACGGCATGACCGGCCCGGTCGAGTCGTACGTGCCCGTCACCCGCTCCTCGGCCGCGAACACGATCCACTGCGCCAGGTCCCGCGCGTCGATGTGCTGGAACCCCAGGTCAGGGCTGTCCGGCACGACCACGCGTCCGCCCTGCGCCATCCGCGCGGGCCAGTACCCGAACCTGTCGCTGGGGTCGTCCGGCCCGGTGATGAGCCCGGCCCTGACGATGAACTCGCGGCTCGCCACGGCCTCCCGGACGGCGTTCTCACTGGCCACCTTGACGCTGCCGTACCGCTCGGCCGTGAACTCCTCGGCCGGGTCGTCCTCCAACGGCGGCAACAGCTCGTCGCTGCCCGTCGAGTGGTCGGCGTAGACGGAGATGCTGGACACGAACGTCCAGTGCGGCGTGGTCGTGCCGAACGCCTCCAGCGCGTCCCGCACCCAGTTCACCGAGTACTTCGACACGTCGATCACCGCGTCGAACTGCTCCCCGGCCAGCGCGTCGAACGCACCGGGCCTGTTCCTGTCGACCGGAACGAGCGTGGCTCCCTCCGGCACCCCGCCGGAGGCACCGCGGGCAGCGCAGACCACGTCGTGGCCGCGGCGGACCGCCTCCGCCGTGACGGCCTTGCTGAGGAACACGGTTCCGCCGAGCACGAGGATCTTCATGATCTCCAGCATCCGTCCGATCGGGCTCGGCTGCCAGTGGTCTCGCTTTGGGCGAAATAGCTTGTTGGAATAGGTCCAATACTTGATCGTTCGGACCCGATCAGTTAGAGGTGGTGAACTGCTGGCCGCCGCTGACCGATGAACGTTTCGTGAGTGTGCACGCCTTCGTCGACGAGTCGCGGCGAAACAACACGTACCTGCTGGCGGCTGCCGTGGTTCTCCCGCGCGAGCTGAGCAAGCTTCGCAAGTTGCTCATGAGCTTGCGCATGCCGAACCAGCGTGAGCTCCACTTCAAGAAGGAGACCCTGCCCGGCGCAAACAGATCTTGTCGGCCCTGGTCCGCACGTCAGTTCAGGTCGATCTGTACCTTGCCTGCTGCCGGAAGGGCGAGGAGCGTGCGAGGCAGGTTTGCGTTGCGAGGCTGACCGGAGACTTGCTCGATGTAGGAGCCGGGCGCCTTGTGCTCGACAGTCGCGAGGCTCGTGACGAACACGACCTCTTGACGATCAGAACTCGCCTCGGCAAGTACGCACGTGGCACCGGCTTGGTCTACGAGCACCTACCCAGCGAAAACGATCCGTTGTTGTGGATCCCTGACATCGTTGCGTGGTGCTACGGCGCTGGAGGCGATTGGCTGCGCCGGGTTCAACCGCTGATGGGCAACGTCATCGACACGAGGTTGCCCTAGAAAGCGCGAAGCACGGCGGCCGACCGTCCGGACGGGCACCGTGCTCACTTCTCCGGCTTACGGGCCGAAGCTGACACCAGATTACCAAACGGTCCCGCCGAGGCAAGCTCGTTCACCCGAAGGTGGACCGCCGACGATGTGCCCCCGAACACGTGCCGGGAGGATGAACGCACAGGTCAGATAGGCTCTCGAGGTACCGCCAGCCCCTCAATCCCGGGAGCAGTCTGTCGTGGCCCGAGTCGTCGTCGACGTCATGCCGAAGCCCGAAATTCTCGACCCCCAAGGCCAGGCGGTGGCGAATGCGCTGCCCCGTCTCGGTTTCGACGGCGTCACCGCCGTCCGTCAGGGCAAGCACTTCGAGCTGGAGGTCGCCGACGACGTCGACGACGCCACGCTCGCCAAGATCGCCGAGACCTTCCTCGCGAACCCCGTGATCGAGGACTGGACCGTGCGCAGGGTCGAGGCATGAGGGTCGGTGTCATCACCTTCCCCGGCACTCTCGACGACGTCGACACGCAGCGGGCCGTCCGGTACGCCGACGGCGAGGCTGTGCCGTTGTGGCACGGGGATCACGACCTCAAGGGCGTTGACGCGGTCATCGTGCCCGGTGGGTTCTCGTACGGCGACTACCTGCGGTGCGGTGCCATCGCGCGGTTCGCGCCCGTCATGCAGGAAGTGATCGAGGCCGCGAACAAGGGGATGCCAGTTCTCGGCATCTGCAACGGTTTCCAGATCCTCGCCGAGGCCCATCTGCTGCCCGGCGCGCTCACCCGCAACCACAAGCTGCACTTCGTGTGCCGCGACCAGTGGCTCGCGGTCGAGAACAACACCACGGCCTGGACCACCCGCTACGACAAGGACGCCGAGATCCTCGTGCCGTTGAAGTCGGGCGAGGGCGGCTACCAGGCCGACGAGGCCACGCTCAAAGAACTCGAGGACAACGGCAGGGTCGTCTTCCGGTACGTCGGCGACAACCCCAACGGCAGCCGCAACAACATCGCGGGCATCACCAACGCCAGGGGCAACGTCGTCGGGCTGATGCCGCACCCCGAGCACGCCATCGACGCGCTCACCGGCCCCACGGACGACGGACTGGGCATGTTCCTGTCCCTGCTCGACACGGTGGTGAAGGCATGATCGACACCGTCAAGAACGCCGAGGCGACGCCCGACCAGGAGCAGCCCTACAAAGAGCTGGGCCTCAAGGACGACGAGTACGCGCGCATCAAGGAGATCCTGAAGCGCAGGCCGACCGACGCCGAGCTGGCGATGTACTCGGTCATGTGGAGCGAGCACTGCTCCTACAAGTCGTCCAAGGTGCACCTGAAGTACTTCGGTGACACCACGACCGACGAGATGCGCAGCAAGATGCTCGCGGGCATCGGCGAGAACGCCGGCGTCGTCGACGTCGGTGACGGCTGGGCCGTCACGTTCAAGGTCGAGAGCCACAACCACCCCTCGTACGTCGAGCCCTACCAGGGCGCCGCGACGGGAGTCGGCGGCATCGTGCGCGACATCCTCGCGATGGGCGCGCGGCCGCTCGCGGTCATGGACCCGTTGCGGTTCGGCAGGCCCGACGCCGAGGACACGAAGCGCGTCCTGCCCGGCATCGTCGCGGGTGTCGGTGGCTACGGGAACTGCCTCGGCCTGCCGAACATCGGCGGAGAGGTCGTGTTCGACGAGTCCTACCAGGGCAACCCGCTGGTCAACGCCCTGTGCGTGGGTGCGATGCGCGTCGAGGACCTGCATCTCGCGCACGCGAGCGGCACCGGCAACAAGGTCATCCTCTACGGCGCGCGCACCGGCCTCGACGGCATCGGCGGCGTGAGCGTGCTGGCGAGCGAGACGTTCGACGACACGGCCGGCAAGCGCAAGAAGCTGCCGAGTGTGCAGGTCGGCGACCCGTTCACCGAGAAGGTGCTGATCGAGTGCTCGCTCGAGCTCTTCGAGAAGGGCATCGTCGCCGGCATCCAGGACCTCGGCGGTGCGGGCCTGTCCTGCGCGACGTCCGAGCTGGCGTCCGCGGGCGACGGCGGCATGCACGTCCGGCTCGACCGGGTGCCGTTGCGGGCCACCGGCATGACGCCGGCCGAGATCCTCTCCAGCGAGTCCCAGGAACGCATGTGCGCGGTGGTCGAGCCGGCCAACGTCGAGGCGTTCATGGAGGTCTGCGCGAAGTGGGACGTCATCGCCACCGAGATCGGTGAGGTGACGGAAGGCGACCGCCTGGTCATCACCTACCACGACGAGGTCGTCGTCGACGTGCCTCCGCGCACGGTCGCGCACGAGGGCCCGGTCTACCACCGGCCGATCCAGCGGCCCGCCGACCAGGACGAACTGCAGGCGAACACGCCGGACAGCCTTCCGCGGCCGGGCAGGGACGAGCTGCTCGCGTTGATCAAGACCATGGCGGCCAGCCCCAACCTGGCCTCCAAGAAGTGGGTCACGCAGCAGTACGACCGCTACGTCCGCGGCGGCACGGTCCTCGCGCAGCCGAGCGACGGCGGCATGATCCGGATCGACGAGGAGACGGGCCGCGGCGTGGCGCTCTCCACGGACTGCAACGGCCGCTACACGTTGCTCGACCCGTACGAGGGCGCGAAGCTGGCGCTGGCCGAGGCCTACCGCAACGTCGCGGCCACGGGTGCCACCCCGGTCGCCGTCACCAACTGCCTCAACTTCGGCTCGCCGGAGGACCCGGCGGTCATGTGGCAGTTCGAGCAGGCCGTGAAGGGCCTCGCGGACGGCTGCGCCGAGCTGGGCATCCCGGTGACCGGCGGCAACGTCAGCTTCTACAACCAGACCGGCTCCACGGCGATCCTGCCGACGCCGGTCGTGGGCGTGCTGGGCGTCATCGACGACGTGCGCCGCCGCATCCCCACGGGGATCGGGGCCGAGGCCGGCGAGACGCTGCTGCTGCTCGGCGAGACGCACGACGAGTTCGGCGGGTCGGAGTGGGCGCACCACGTCCACGGCCACCTGGGCGGACTGCCGCCGAAGGCGGACCTGAAGCGCGAGAAGCTGCTCGGCGAGATCCTCGTCGCGGGCTCGCGCGACGGCATGGTCTCCGCCGCGCACGACCTCTCCGAGGGCGGCCTGGCGCAGGCGCTGGTCGAGACGTGCCTGATCGGTGAGGTGGGCGCGCGGGTCTTCCCCGAGGGTGACCTGTTCACCGCGTTGTTCAGCGAGTCCGCCGGCCGCGTGCTGGTCGCCGTGCCGCGCACCGAGGAGCAGCGGTTCACCGACATGTGCACCGCGCGCCGGCTGCCGTGGCGCAAGATCGGCGTCGTGGACCCGGAGTCGAACGCCCTGGAGGTCCAGGGCCTCGGCGAACTCCCGCTGGACGAGCTTCGCGAAGCCTGGGAGGGCACCCTCCCGGCGCTGTTCGACTAGCTGAAAGGCGTCTGCAAGTATTACCAACTCAGAGTTGGTGGTACTTGCAGACGCCGTTAGTCAGCTCGACGCGATGCGCTGCAGCTGCTCGAACCTGCCGTTGAACAGGTTCTGGTCACCGGGGAAGAGCCCGGCCGCCTGCCACTGCCAGATCGTGTGGAAGTCGAACCCGACCGGCAACGGGCCGAGCTTCGAGTTGTAGTGCGCGATCCACAGCGGGTTGTCGTCGCCGAACTTCACCGAGCCGCCGACGCACTTGTTCCACCAGTT
Organism: Lentzea kristufekii; assembly: GCF_033949925.1. Taxonomy (NCBI): domain Bacteria; kingdom Bacillati; phylum Actinomycetota; class Actinomycetes; order Pseudonocardiales; family Pseudonocardiaceae; genus Lentzea; species Lentzea kristufekii. The sequence continues at coordinate 62,609 of NZ_JAXAVV010000003.1, read as the reverse complement.
CGTGGACGTGTAGATCACCGGATAACGCTTGGTGCGCGCGTAGACCGTGTCGCTGAACTGCTTGACCCACGCCGTCATCGCGGCCTGGTTCATGTTGTAGCAAGTCTCGCCGTACGGGTTGTACTCCATGTCGAGCGCGGGCGGCAGCGTCTTGCCGTCGGGTGACCACCCGCCGCCGTTGTCGACGAAGAAGTTCGCCTGCTGCACGCCGTTGGCGCGGTCCGGCAGCGCGAAGTGGTACGCGCCGCGGATCATGCCGATGTTCAGCGAACCGTTGTACTGCTGGGTGAACTTCGGGTTCAGGTAGTGGGTGCCCTCGGTCGCCTTGACGTAGGCGAACCGGGCACCTTTGTCCCAAGAGGACTTCCAGTCGACGTCGCCCTGGTGGCTGCTCACGTCCATGCCGGGCACCTTGCCCTCGGTGGGCGGGGACTCCGAGGCCGAACGAAGGTCACCCGTGCCTTCGTGTTTGAGGATCTGGGAACCCGCCGTGTGGTCCGCGGAGCCCTCGGGCAAGGGCGCCGCGGACGCGGGTGCCGGCGTCATGCCGGCGACGATCGCCACGATGCTGATCAAGGTCCGCATGGACTAGATCGTGCGACCATTTGTCGCAATTGGCTACCGGGGTCACCCGTCCAGGCGGGACAGCTCCTCGGCGGACAACTCCAGGTGGGTGGCCGCGGCCGAATCCCGGATGCTCGCCGGTCGAGAAGCACCCGGAATGGGGACTACCACTTCGGACTTCGCGAGCATCCACGCGAGGCAGACCTGGTGAGCGCTCACGCCGTGGGCGTCACCGACCTCCTTGAACGGACCGCTCAGCTCGCCCGCCTTGCCGATCCCGCCGAACGGGCTCCACGGCAGGAACGCGATCCCGAGCTTCGCGCACAGCTCCAGCTCGGGCTCGCTCGACCGGAACACCGGCGAGAACTGGTTCTGCACCGCCGCGAGCCGTCCGCCGAGGATGTCGTTGGCGAGCACGATCTCGTCCGGGTTGAAGTTCGAGACACCGGCGTAGCGGATCTTGCCGTTGTCCAGCAGCTCCTTCAACGCCCCGACCGAGTCGGCGATCGGCGTCTTCGGGTCCGGCCGGTGGAACTGGTAGAGGAAGATCTGGTCCACGCCGAGCCGCTGCAACGAGCCGTCGACGGCTTTGCGCAGGTACTCCGGCCGGCCGTCGAGCGCCCAGCCACCGCCCGGCACGCGTGTGTGCCCGCCCTTGGTCGCCACGAACACCTCTTCGGAACGGCCGCGCAGCCCTTCGGCGATGAGCGACTCGTTGTGCCCGAAGTCGGTGTCGTCGAGCGAGTAGGCGTCGGCGGTGTCGATGAACGTCACGCCCGAGTCCAGTGCGGCGTGGATGGTCTCGATCGCCTGCGCGCGGTCCGGCCTCCCCTGCACGGAGACGGGCATGCCGCCCAGGCCGATGGCGCTGACTTCCACTTCTCCGATACGACGCTTCTGCATGCACTCCACTCTGGACCCTGGCGATTAAGCTGTCCAACGCGGAGAACTGATCTCATTGAGCACTGCGGGTGATGAATCGTGGAACTCAGACAACTCGAACACTTCCTCGCGGTCGCCGAAGAGTGCCACTTCACGCGGGCCGCGCACCGTCTGCACATCGCCCAGTCCGGCCTCTCGGCGTCGATCCGCGCGCTGGAGGTCGAGCTGGGCGCGCCGCTGTTCCTGCGCACCACCCGCCAGGTCGAGCTGACCCAGGCCGGACGGGCACTGCTGCCCGAGGCGCGCCGGGCGTTGAGCAGCGTCTCCGCCGCCAAGGACGCGGTCGCCGCCGTCCAGGGGCTGCTGCGCGGCACGTTGTCCGTCGGCAGCCTGCAGTGCCTGCACGTGGTGCACCTGCCCGCGGTGCTGGCCCGGTTCCACGAGCTGCACCCCGGCGTGGAGATCAGGATGCGCCAGTCCGGCAACGCCGAACTGGTCGAGGAGGTGCGCGCAGGCAGGCTCGACCTCGCGTTCGTCACGCGGCAGCCGAAGATCGCCGACGACCTGCGCGTGTCCACTTTGGCCAGTGAACCGCTCGTGCTCGCGTGTGCGCCGGGAAGTCCCTTCGCTACAAGGGAGTCCATCGAGCTGTCAGAGCTGGCCGGTCAGCCGTTCGTCGACTTCAACGCCGACTGGGGCACCCGCGACGAGGCCGACCGCGCGCTGGCCGCCGCCGGGGTCGAACGCAGGGTCGCCGTCGAGGTCAACGACGTGCACTCGCTGCTCGACTTCGTCGTTTTCGGCCTCGGTGTCGCGTTAGTCCCGCAGTCCTTCACCCTCAAGACCGACCGCGCGCACTTCGTCGGCCTTCGAGGGACCGCGCCCGTTGCCGAGACCGTCGTCGTCACGGCGAACACCGTCGGCGCCGCCGCGAGCGTCCTTCTCGACATGGTTCTGGAGGCCAGGTCGGGCCGCCTCCGCGTCGCAGGTTAGGTGCCAGCCGGTCGCGGGCTCGCGGAACTCGGTTCCCTCCAGGACCTTCATCTCGCCGTCCTGAGCGGCGGGTGGCTGCGGGGACGGGTGGAAGAACCTGCCCACCTCGGCGAACCCCATCTTCTCGTTGCCCAGGTTGACCACACCGGCGAAGGCCGTCTCCTGGAAGGAGATCCCGCCCGTGAACTCGGCGTTCTCCAGCTGCAGCCTGCCGTGGAACTTGCCACCGGAGAACAGCGTCACGCTCTTGACGTGGACGTTGCGCAGGTTCGTGATGCCGTAGAACTGCGCGCGCCGGGCGACGAACCGGTTGACGTACCGGCCGTCCAGCGAGAAGTACTCCAGGACAGCGCCGGTCAGGTCCAGGTCGAAGGACTCGTGCCTGCGCTTCTTCCCCCACGACAGGGTGTCCTTGATCAGCCGTTGCGCGGTCAGCCGGACCTGGTGCTCCAGCTGGGTCTCCGTCGGCACCTCGCCGAAGTGCTGGTCCGGGTCTTCCGGCCGCGCCTTGTGCGCGGGGTGCTCGAAGGGCCGCCGCAGGTACGCGCACAGCACGTCGAGCACGGTCTGCTGGTAGCGGGGCGTCGACCTGGCGAGCGACACCAGCGCGTGCATCGCGCCCACCCGCACCTGGTCGGCCTCGTTGCCGAGCAGCTCCACCGCCCGCGCGAACCGCTCGTCGGCGACCTTCTCACTTTCCAGGAGGTGCTTGCGATCGTTGAGCCACAACGCGTACAGCGCGACGATGGCACCGCCCGCGACGCCGGCGGTCTTCACGATCTCCACGGCCGGCGCCTTGACCAGCCAGAGCAGGACCGCGGTCGCCCCGGTCACCACGGCCGCGGACAGAACTGCGAAGAACCACTTCACGTCAGTTCCTCCACGCTTCGGGAAGCTCGGCTTCCGCCGCGAACGCACAGCCGTCCGCCTTCACGTCGGCCCACTCCGAGTCCGCGAACTTGGTCTCCCCGCCGAACTTCGTCTCCGTGAAGACCGCGAGCCCGCGCGCCTTGACCCTGCTGAACCACGCCTTGCGGCGGAAGTCGTTGTGGTGCATGTACAACCGGCCGGTCACCTCGGCGTCGGTGAGGTAGACGTCGCCGTGGACCACCATGTGGTGGAAGGCGTTGGACTCGTTGAGGTGCGCGACCCGCATGATCAGGTCGCCGACCTGCCGGTACGACAGGTCCATGTACTCGAGATGGGCCTTGGTGAGGTTGAGGTCGTAGATCGGCGGGGCCTTCTCCTCCAGGCGCGGCAGCAGGTCCTCGATCAGCCGCTGCGAGGTGAGCCGGACCTCCAGCTCGATCTCCTCGGGGTCGTTCTTCGTCTTCCGGTACGGCTGGCGCAGGTACGCGCAGAGGATGTCGAGCACGGTCTGCGTGTACTCGGTCCTCGACTTCGCGAGGCCGGCGAGCGCGTGCATCGCGCCCACCCGCACCTGTGCGGTCTCGTGGCCCAGCAGCTCGACGGCGCGCGCGAACCGTTCGTCGGCCACGCGGGACCGGTCGTGGTCGATGCGCTGGCTCTCGAGTTCCTGGCGCGCCTCCTCGACCTTGCGGCGCCGGTCGTTCAGCCACAACGCGTAGAGGGCGATGATCGCGCCGCCCGCGAGACCACCGGTCTTGATCGCCTCGTGCTTGGGCGCGCCGGGGTCCACGAGCAGCAACGCGCCGCCGACCAGCACGAACACGCCGATGGACGCGAGAACGGTCGACAGCAGCAAACTTTTCCTCACGAGGTCGGCATTCTGCCAAGGACCGGGTGCATGATGGGCTCGAACGGTTCGAACGCGGGTGGGGTGAGCGAGTGGAGCGGCCGAACTGGGCGCCGGCGGACATCGACCTGGAGCGACCCAGTGTCGCGCGGGTGTACGACTACTGGCTCGGCGGCGCGCACAACTTCGCCGCGGACAGGGCCGTCGCCCAGAAGACCCTGGAGACCATGCCCGAGTTGCGCGGGGTGGTCCTCAACCACCGCGCGTTCCTGCGCCGGGCCGTCCGCTACCTGCTCGGCCGTGGCGTCCGGCAGTTCCTCGACCTCGGCTCCGGCATCCCGACCGTCGGCAACGTGCACGAGATCGCGCAGGCCGCCGACCCCGAGGCCAGGGTCGTCTACGTGGACGTCGACCCGGTCGCCGTCGCGCACAGCCGGTCGTTGCTGGCCGGCAACGACCACGTGAGCGTGCTGCACGCCGACGTCCGCGACTGGGCGGGCGTGCTGGCCTCGGACGAGGTGGACAAGCAGCTCGACTTCGACGAGCCGGTCGCCGTGCTGATGGTCGCGCTGTTGCACTTCGTGGCGGACGAGGAAGACCCGTGGGGCGTCGTCGGCGGGTATCGCGACCGCCTGTCGCCCGGCAGTTTCCTCGCCATCTCGCACGCCGGTTACCAGGCGGACGAGGAGACGGAGGCCTACCGGCAGGCCCGCAAGATCTACAACCGCGACGTCACGCAGATGACGTTCCGCGACGCGACCGAGATCAGCCGCCTCTTCGGCGGGTTCGCGCTGGTCGAGCCCGGTGTCGTCCGGGTGCCCGCCTGGCATCCCGAGTCACCGGCCGACGTGGAGGAGTCCGGGGAGGGATTTCCCGGGTTCGCCGCGTTGGGCCGGAAGGCTTAGAGATGACTCCGGACGGCGACCGGCCGTATGCTGCGCGTTCGTGGCGTTAGGGCCGAGAAGATGACCGATCGGGTTGACCAGCGGGTGCGTGAGAATCGCTCTCCTTTGAGCCCGGCCGTACTGGCCGGTGCCGAGTCGTTCGCGCGCAGCTGGGCCACGGCCGTCATCGGGTCGAGTTACGTGCCGATGACCAGGGCAGAGGTCGCCCAGCACCTCCAGGACCTCACCGAGCTGCTGGTCGAGGCGCTGTTCGCGAACCCGTTCCGCCCGGCACCCGGCCACGAGATCGGCTCACGGCTGGTCGACGCGCACTTCACCGGCACCGACACGCTCGGCCGCACCGTCCAGCTGCTCGGCGACGACCTGCTGGTCGAGCTCGGCTTCCCCGGCGACGCCCGGCTGACGTCCCGCCTGAGCGCCCTGCAGGGTGCGCTGGCCGCCGGGTACGCCCGCGCGCTGCGGGAACGCACGCTCGCCGAGCAGGAGGCCATCAGGGCGGCCGTGCTGGACGCCCGCGACCAGGCCGAGTCGATGCTGCGGGCCTCGGAGGCCCGGTTCCGCGCCATGTTCACCGAGGCCGCGATCGGCATCGGCATCGCGGCCATCGACGGCCGGATCCTGGACGTCAACCAGGCCCTGCAGGACATGCTCGGGTTCAGCGTCGAGGAGATGCGCCAGTACAACGTGCGCGACCTCATGCACCCCGAGGACGCGGGCAGCGTGTGGCGGCTCTACGACCAGCTCATCGCGGGCGAGTGCGACCACTACCGGGCCGAGAAGCGGTTCCACCGGGCCGACGGCGAGCAGGTGTGGACGCACCTGACGTTGTCGCTGGTCCGCGACGACCACGGCGAGCCGCAGTACCAGGTCGCGATGATCGAGGACGTCACCGACCGGCACCTGCTGCAGAACCGGTTGCGCTACCAGGCGTTGCACGATCCGCTCACCGGGCTGCCGAACCGCGCGCTGTTCCTCGAACGCCTCGGGCGCGTGTTCAACAACCGGGCCAAGCACGTGCGGGCCGGTCTCTGCTACCTGGACCTGGACGGTTTCAAGGTCATCAACGACTCGCTGGGCCACGACACGGGGGACCAGCTGCTGGTCGAGGTCGGCCGCCGGCTCGACCACTCGGTGTCCGGCGAGGGCAAGCTGGTCGCGCGCATGGGCGGCGACGAGTTCGTGATCCTGGTCGAGGGCTCGTCCGGCGAGCAGGACATCGTGGACGTCGCGGACCGGGTGCTGACCGAGCTGGAGGCACCGATCCGCATCGCGGGCCACGAGCTGTCCGTGTCGGCGTCGATCGGCATCGTCGAACGGCAGCTGTCCGGCACCACGTCCGCGGACCTCATGCGCGACGCGGACATCACGCTGTACTGGGCCAAGGCGGACGGCAAGGCGCGCTGGGCGTTGTACGACCCGGAGCGCAACGCCCGCGAGGTCGCCCGGTTCACGCTGTCCGCGACGATGCCGCGTGCGTTGGAACGCGGCGAGTTCTACGTCGAGTACCAGCCGCTGGTGCGCCTGGAGGACTCCAAGGTCACCGGCGTCGAGGCCCTCGTGCGCTGGCAGCACCCGGAGTTCGGGCGGCTCGCGCCGGACCGGTTCATCGAACTGGCCGAGGAGACCGGCCTGATCGTCCCCTTGGGACGGTGGGTGCTGCGCAAGGCCTGCGAGGAGGCGCGGCGCTGGCTGGAGGAGTTCGGTGACGCGGCGCCGTTCGTGTCGGTGAACCTGGCCGTGCGGCAGTCCCGCGACCCGGAGCTGGTGCGCGACGTCAAGCAGATCCTGGACGAGTGCGCGCTGCCGCCGCACCACCTGCAGCTGGAGCTGACCGAGTCGGCAATCATGGGCACCGCCGACGAGCCGCTGGAGGCGCTGCGGGCGTTGTGCGACATGGGTGTGCGCATCGCGATCGACGACTTCGGCACCGGCTACTCGAACCTGGCGTACCTCAAGCACCTGCCCGTGCACGAGCTGAAGATCGCCGGCTCGTTCATGGAGGGGCTGCGGGCCGAGAACGAGGAAGACCCGGTCGACGCGCAGATCGTCGCGACGCTGGTGCAGCTCGCGCACGCACTCTCGTTGGGCGTCACGGCGGAGGGCGTGGAGACGCCCGCTCAGGCAGCTCGGTTGCTGCGCCTGGGATGTGACACCGGCCAGGGCTGGTTCTTCGCGCGGCCCGGTCCGCCGGAGAACATCGACAGCCTGTTGCGTGGTGATCTCTAGCTCGGGGAACACCCCAGGGCATGAAGCCGTTGGCCCTGGTCGTACTCCTGCTGATCATGTCGGCCCCGGTCGCCCGTGCGGCCGAAGTGGTTCCCCTGCCCGCGGACAAGCAGGCGTTCGGCACGGCCAGATCGGCGGCCAGCCCGGTGTGGTTCACGCTCGGCCACCAGGGGCTGTCCGAGATCTTCTTCCCCGACCTCAGCACGCCCGCGACTCGCGAGACGCGGCTGCTCGTCGACGGGAAGCCTGGTCAGGCGCACACCGAGCCCGCCGACGACAGGTCGCTGACCTTCCGGCAGCACCTGCGAGGTGACGGCTGGCGCGCCGAGATCACCTACGTCACCGATCCGCAGCGCGCGGCCGTGCTCGCGGACGTGACGGTCACGGCCCAGCGGCCGGTCCGGCTCTCGGTCGAACACGTGCCGATGAAGGGTTCCAGCGAGGTCAGGACGACCCTGCCCACCGAGCCGGTGCGCCGCGCCCACGGGATGTTCGCGGTCGGCTTCGGTGAGGGCGTCGCCCAGGCAGCGCTGGACCGGGGATTCCGTGCCAGCGCGAAGGAGTACGCGCGGGGCTGGCACACCTACCTCGACGCGCTGAAGCGTCCGAGGTCCGCGGACCGGCGGCTCTACGACATGTCGGTGATGGTGCTGGCGGCGACCGAGGACAAGACCCACCCCGGCGCGTCGATCGCCTCGCCGAGCTTCCCGTGGGCCTTCGGGTTCGACCGGGAGCTGGCGCCGGAGCTCGGCCCCTACGCCCTGGTCTGGCCCCGCGACCTCTACCACGTGTCCACGGCCATGATCGCCGCCGGTGATCGCGGGTTCGCTGAACGGTCGCTGGACTTCATGCTGCGCGAACAGCAGGAGCCGGACGGCCACCTGCCGCAGAACACGCGCGTGGACGGCACCCCGGTGTGGACCAAGGTCCAGCTCGACCAGACCGCGGCACCGCTCCTGCTCGCGTGGCACCTGGGCCGGAGCGACAAGTCCACAACGGACGCGTTGCGCCGATCGGCCGACTACCTGCTGAGCTACCCGAACTCGCCGTTCAGCGAGCAGGAGCGCTGGGAGAACCAGGACGGCTACTCACCCGCCACCATCGCGTCCGTCGTCGCAGGCCTGGTGTGCTTCGCGGACCTGGTGCAGCGCAACGGGGAGAACGCCGACAAGTACCTCCGGGCCGCCGACGAGTGGCAGCGGAAGGTGGAGGGCTGGACCGCGACGAAGACCGGGCCGTACTCGCCGAAGCCGTACTACCTGCGACTGACCAAGGACGGACAGCCGGACCAGGGCACCAAGTACGACCTCGGCGACAACAACCCCACCGACATCGACCAGCGCGCCGTCGTCGACCCGAGCTTCCTCGAACTGGTGCGGCTCGGTGTGAAGCGCGCCGACGACCCGGTCATCCGCAACACCGTGCGAGTCGTGGACCAGCAGTTGAAGGAGCAGGGCTACTGGCACCGATTCACGCAGGACGGCTACGGCGAGACCGCGGACGGCAGGCCGTGGGGCATCAACTGGCCGACGCCGACGCGCACCTACGGCAGGTTGTGGCCGTTGCTCAGCGGTGAACGCGGTGAGTACGAACTGCTCGCCGGCGACAAGGCCGGTGCCGCCAAGCGGTTGCGCGAGATCGCCGCGACCGCCAACAGCGGCCTCATGCTGCCCGAACAGGTGTGGAACGGCCGGGGAACGGGCTCGGCCACCCCGCTCGCCTGGACGCACGCGCAGTACGTGCGGCTGGCGTGGTCGCTCGACGCGGGCCGTCCCGTGGAACGACCCGCCGTCGTCGCGAACCGCTACAACAGCTAGCGCCTGCTCACGTTGTGCCCGGAGAGCTGGACGACCGGCTGAGCGCCGCCCAGGTCGGACGTCCGGTACTCGGCCCGGATCGTCTGGCTCTCACCGGGGAACAGCGTGATGTAGTTGTCGCTCCAGTCGACCGGCAGCACCTCGGCGCCGCCCTGACCCTTGCGCAGCGACGCCCGCATGAAGAACGCCACGGAGGTGCCGGTGTTCTTCACCGTCACGCTCGTGGTCTGCCTGCCGTTCGCACCCGGCGTCGTCGTGGAGGTCACCGACACCTGACCTGCCCTCAACGAGCTCAACGACTTCAGGTCCGTGTACTGGGCCTGCGGCGTGTAGTACCAGTCACCGGCGTTGTAGTTCAGCGTGTCCGCCTTGGTGGACAGCCAGTAGACGTTGCGGTCGATCTCCTTGCCCGTGGAGTCCTTCAGCAGCAGCCGCACGAAGTACGCGGGCGTCAGCCCGGACGGCTGCGGCAGGGTGCCGACCCGCACGGAACCGTTGGCCTTGGCCGGAACCGGACGCGTCTCGTTCGCCTTCTGCGTGCCGTCGGAGTTGAAGACCGTCACCTGGAGGTTCATGCCCTGCTTGGCCTCCAGGCCCATGTTCACCACGGCGAGCGACTTGTCGTCGTAGGAGTACTGCGCGTGCAGCGCCTTGTTCGCCGTCTTGGCGCCGAAGTACGACCCCGCGGTCGCGAGGTTGTAGTTGTAGAGGTGCCAGAAGAGCTTGGGCCACGGGTCGTTCTGCATCCAGTAGATGACGCCCTGCGCCTGGTTCGCGCCGGTGTCGGAGAAGTCGCGGCCGAACGCCTCGAACTGCGCGCGGTTCGTCTCGTACTGCTGCAGCTGCGACTTGTTGACGAAGTCGTCCACGCTGGACGGCTTGCCGTAGCGGTTGTCGAGCGCCGTGCCCCAGAAGCCGATCTTGCTGAAGTTGCCCGACGGCGACAGGTGGTACTGCGCCGCGTTGTAGTCCGTCAGCTTGGCGATCTCGGCCGGGCTCAGGAACTTCTTGAGCTCGTCCATCTCCGGGATCGCGAGGCCGGGGCCGATCTCGGACGCGAAGCCCGCGCTACCGCCCTTCTGGTTGTTGTACCAATAGACCGGCGGCTCCCACCAGTACGGGCCCTCCATCTTCATGCCCGAGTCACCGAGCTGCGGAGAGCTGCGGCGCGCGGCCGCGGTGACGATCGGCGTCTGCCAGTCGGCACGCTTCAGCGCGTCCAGGTAGATCTTCTCGACGTCGGCGACCGGGGCCTCGTCCGAGCCGATCAGGAACGTGAACACACTGGGGTGGTTGCGGATCCGCTTGGCCTCGCCCTCGGCGGACGCGCCGGCGACCCTCTTGTCCTCCGCGGTGAACCCGCCGGTGTTCTGCCACTTCGAGCAGCACTCCCAGCCGGTCATCAGCAGGATGCCCATGCGGTCGGCCAGGTCGTAGATCTCGTCGTTCTCGGGCTTGCCCTCGAGGCGGATCGTGTTGAGGCCCATGGACTTCGTCAGCTGCATCTCGTCGGCGATCTTCTGCGCGTTCGTGCGCAGGAAGAGGTCCGACGCCCAGCCGCCACCGCGGATCAGGATCGGCTTGCCGTTGATCTGGTACTGGAGGTTGCCGCTGATCATCTTCGAGGTGACCTCGCGGATGCCGAACGTCGTCTTCTGCTCGTCCGACCTGGCGCCGCTCACCGTCGCGGTGGCCGTCGCGTCGTACAGCGGCTGCGCGCCCATCTGGTACGGCCACCAGATCTGCGGGTTGGCGACGTTCAGCGTGAACGCGACGGTCTTCGTCTCGTTCGCGGCCAGGCTCACGTTCTGGCTGTAGTTCTGGCCCGCGGCGCTGCCGGCGACGGTCGTGGTGACCGCGCTGCCGGTGTTGTTGCGCGCGTCCACCTTCACCGTCACCGTGGCGGTGTTCAGGTTCGGCAGCGGCAGGTCGCTCAGGACGTGCAGGCCGCGCAACGAGACCGCGCCGCTCTGCACGAGGTCGACGTCGCGGAAGAGGCCCTGGTTGCGGTCGGGCGGGAGCTGGGCCCAGTCGATGAAGTGGATCACCAGGTCCTTGGCGGGATCGGACGGCGACGCCTTGATCGCGAGCGCGTTGTCGCCCTTGCGCAGCAGGCCGGTGACGTTGAACTCGAACGTCGGGTAAGCACCGATGACGGTGTCCGTGCCGGCGACCTTCGTGCCGTTCAGCCACACCTCACCGCGGGAGATCACACCGCCGTTGAGCTTGAGGAACGTGTTCACGCCCGGCTGTGGATCGGCCTGGAAGACCTTGCGGTACCACCACGGCACCTTGAAGTCGCCGGGGTTGGCCCTCTTCAGGTTCTCCGAGTAGTTGACGTCCCCGTACTTGCCGTTCGCGATCAGGCCGGCCATCACCGTCGACCGCGCGGGCACGGTCAGCCACCCGGCGTCCGAGTAGCCGGTCCCGGAGATCACGCTCCCGGCCTGCGTGGCGGTGGTGCTGGTCTGCATGCGCCAGTCCGGGATGGTGGAGGTCTGTCCGGGGACGGCGGCCACGGTGAGCGCCGTTCCGGTGCCGGGCACGGGGCCCGCGTTGGCTGAGGTGCCTGGCACGAGCAAAGCCAGACCCACCGCCGCCACGACCATGGTCGGTAGTGGTCGGTTGCGCAGCATGTCGCTCCTCGACGCATCGGGGCGGCGGCGCTTCGGGGTATCGTAAAGAAGGTTTCCTTTTGGCGAGGTCACCGGCAATGGGCCTTGCGGGTGATGCGAGACACGCCAATCACCACCCTCCGTGCCCGGTGATCCGATATTTTGGCCCTCATGCGCCGACTTGCCGTCCCGTTCCTGCTGGCAGCGGTCCTGGCCGGGTGTTCAACGCCCACACCGGGCAAGCCCTCCGCGAGTGATCAGACGGGCTCCGCTCCGGCGACCGGAACTTCGGCCGGTACCGCCCCGGTGAACAGGCCCAAGTCCGTCGATCTGTTGACGCTCGACCCGTGTTCGCTGATCACGCCGGAAAAGAAGGCGGCATTGGGTTTGCGAAAGGTGGAACCGGGTACTCCACTGCCCGTTTACGGGGAGGGGAGCAAGCGGTGCAACGGTGTCTACGCGGAAATCAAGTACCTCGCGGACATCCACACGCTGGTCAACGGTGGCGTGGACAGGTTGAAGCGGACGACGGGTGAGTCGAAGCTCACCTCTCTGCAGGTCGCCGGGTACCCCGCGTACCTGACGCAGCGGGAGGCACCGGGTGGTGCCCCGGTCTGCGAGGTCTACATCGACGCCCACGAAGGCCAGTTGTTGCTGGTGGACGCCGGTGGGATGTTCAGCGAGAAGAGCGCCACCCCGGAAGGTGCGTGCACCCAGGCGAAAGCGCTCGCCGAGGCCGTCGCCACCGAGTTGGCGACCAAGTGAAGGTTGAGTAGAACTACGCGGCTCATACCGGGAACCGGTCACTCGCGTAATGCATCAGAGCTACAGTCGTCCCAAATGCACACACGGTCCATTCCCTGAGGGCCGTACTGAGGAGGGTGTGCCGTGTTTCTCGCGGATGGTGGAGGTGGAGGCGCTTCGTCGCCGCCCGAGTTCGGTCAGCGCAAGCTGAAGGTGGACCCATCAGCCATTCCCCAGGCCAGGAAGGCTTTCGAACACGCGCTGGCGGAGTTCGAGGAGAAGATCGGTCGGTCCCTTCTGGACTTGCCCACGCAGCCGTGGGCGGGAGACCCGGTCAGCAGCGAGACCTCGAAGGCGTTCAACGACCAGACCTCCGACAAGGCCATCGCCGCGCTCGACTCCTACAAGAAGCAGCTGATCGGCGTGATCGACCAGCTCAAGATGATCGAAGAGCAGTACCGCATGACCGAGGGCGACAACGCCGCCATGTGGGGCAAGCACCTTCGAGACCAGGACTGAGAGGGGGACTGACCGATGACTGAACACCGCTACCAGGGCTATGCCCACCCCGAGCTGTACAAGATGATCAACTCCGGTCCCGGCGTCTCCGCCTCCATCCCGGTCGAACAGGGCTGGAAGCAGATCGCCGCGACGCTCGCCCAGATCGACGCCGACCTGCACGCAGGTCTGGCCAAGATGGGCGCGGACTGGGAGTCCGACGCCGCCGACGCCGCCCAGGGCGCGCTGTCGCCGCTGGCCCAGTGGGCCGGTCTCGCCGAGTCCGGCGCGACGACCATGGAGAGCTCCGCGCGTCTGCAGGGCGAGTACATCGCCGAGGCTCGCAAGAAGATGCCCGAGGTCGTCCCGGTCACGACCGAGAAGCCCGGCTTCCTCGACTACGCCGGTGGCGCGCTGACGGGTCCGCTCGGCATGGCCCACGTCATCGGCCAGCAGCAGGACCACGAGCGGCAGGAAGCCGCGGCGGACAACGCCGCCGCCCAGGCCGTCAAGGTCATGGAGGACTACCAGTCGGACAGCCGCTGGAACTCCTCGACGCTCGGTGACTTCCCGACGCCGCCGCAGGTCGTGATCGACACGCCGCCCCCCGGCGACACGGGCACCGGCAGCACGCGTGCCGGCTTCACGTCGACCGGCTCCGGCATGCCGACCGGCCACAACACGACGACCCCGTCGTGGAGCGGCACGCCGACGCCGACCCCGCAGCACCAGGTCTCGACCGGCTGGACACCGCCGCCCACCGACACCACGCACACGTCGTGGACGCAGCCTCCGACGACCACGCCGCCGCCTCCCACGTACACCCCGCCTCCCACGAGCCTGCCGCAGCCGACTCCCACTCCGACGCCGGTCCCCGGTGGTCCGGTGTTCACCCGGCCCGGTCAGGGCGGTCCCGGTGGTGGCCCCAACGGTCCCAACGGCCCCAAGGGCACGGGCGGTTCCACCGGCGTTCGCGGTGGTCAGCTCGGTTCCGGAGCCGGCAAGGCGTTCGGGCCGATGTCCGGCTCGCTCGGTGCGTCCGGCCAGGGCGCGATGAAGCCCGGCGGGATGCCCGGTGGCATGTCCGGTCTGGGTTCCGGTCCTGATGCGCTGCGCGGCGGTGCCGCGGGCGCTGGTGCCGGCGCGGGCAAGGCCGGTGCGGCCGGTGTCGGTGCCGGTGGCGGCGCGCACGGCCAGAAGGGCGAGGGCGAGGACGACATCGAGCACAAGGCGGCCGACTACCTGGTCGAGACCGACGACGTGTTCGGCGACGAGCGCATGGTCGCGCCACCGGTCATCGGTGGCCTGTCAGAGTGAGCCTGTTCGGCGCTCCGGCGGAGAGGGAACCGATCACCCTCTCCGCCGAGGAGTTCGACGTGCTGTGGGAACGCATGAACGTCGGCCCCATGCCGCTCATTCTGAAAGTTCCCACGCCAGGTAAGACGCGGGACGAGCGCATCCAGCTCGAGAACCGCGTCTACCAGCAGTTGGACCACCGGCGCCTGGGCAACTCGCGCGGGCTCTCGTCCGAACTGGACGGGCTCCTGCGCATGTTCGTGAAGCCCGAGCGGGAGGCGGACGGTCGCCTCTGGCTCGGCCACAGCCTGCGCGTCCTCGCCGTGGCGAACGGCGACTGGGGCGCGATGGCGACGTTGCGGGACGACCAGCTGACGTTCCAGCCGTGGGCGGGCTCCGGGCTCGCCTCGGCGGTGCTGTCGGTACTGCCCGCACACCCCGCCGGGACGGGTCTCTCGGTGACGCTGCCGAGCGCGGACATCGAGAAGGCGATCGCGCAGACCGACGGCTCGCCGAAGTCGATGGAGGCCGCGTTCCGCGGTGTCGGGCTGCGCGAGGACGACGCGAAGGCGCTGGTGAAGATGTTCACCGGGCTCGTGCACACCGGGAACTTCGGCGCGGCCGCCCGTGACAAGTACGGCAAGCGCTGCCGGCCCGAGCGCGTGGTGGCGTTCTTCGACACCGAAGAGGGCCGCTACCTGCAGCAACGCCGTGCGTCGAACGGCCAGCCGCCGTGGAGCACGTTCACGCCGACCGACGCGCGCCGGATGATGCACCAGGTCGAAGAGCTGATCTCCGAGGCGGTCCGTTCCGCGGGCGTCTGATCTCTGGTTTGATCTGACCACCGCCGCCGTGGCCAAGACCCCTTGGAGACGGCGAAATGAGCATCGACAGAAGGCTGTTCCTGCTGGCTACAGGGGCTGCACTGGTCGGGACGTCAGCGATGACGGGGACTGCCACCGCGCAGTCCTCCGCCTCGCTGTGGCAAGAGTTCGTTGCCAACCCGTACAACCACCCGCAGATCCCCAACGTCGCCTACGCCGGCTACCGCACGGGCGAGAAGCCCGCCCGTCGCCCAGTGCTCGCGAACGTCCTCTTCTTCGGCGCCAAGCGTGATGGCTCGGCCGACGCCTCCGCCGCCATCAACAAGGCCGTCGAGTTCGTCGGCAGGCTGGGTGGCGGCACCGTGCACGTGCCGCCGGGCCGCTACCGGATCGACGACATCATCCGCATCGGCTACGACAACGTCGTGCTGCGCGGTGCGGGCAGCGCGAAGACGACCTTCTACGCGACGAGGTCGCTGGAGGAGATCGTCGGCATCAACCGCAGCCGTTACGGCTCGGAGAACTCGGCGTGGAGCTGGTCCGGCGGCCTGGTGTGGGTCTGCCACCGCGACCGCTACCAGCCGCTGGTGGACGCGATCAAGGCTCGCAGGTGGCCGTTCGAGGGCTGGACGGGCAACGAGCTGGAGCAGGGCTCGACGCTGACGGGCGTGACCGGTTCCGCCGCAAGGGGTTCGTTCGTCGTGACCGTCGAGAACGGACGTTCGCTGCGGGCGGGCCAGCGCGTGCTGCTGCGGCTCGACGACTCGAACTACTCGCTGCCCAAGCACATGTGCGGGGACGTTCCCGGTACCGCCGCGTACAGGTGGGACGACAAGGACAAGCTCCTGTCGTACTTCCCGTTCCTGTGGCCGGTGCGGGTGGAGTGGGTGCGCGGCAACAGGGTCAAGCTCGCGCAGCCGTTGCCGCTGGAGATCCGTCCGGAGTGGAAGGCCCGCCTGACCACGATGGCGCCGGTCGTCACGGGCGCGGGTGTCGAGGGCATCAAGATCGAGATGTTCAAGGTGCCGACGCCGAAGCACCTGCAGGACAAGGGGTACAACGGTGTCGCGTTCCAGTGCGCGTGGGACTGCTGGGCCGACGACGTGCACGTCCAGGACGTCGACAACGGATTCCTCCTGGTGTCCTCCAAGGGGATCTCGCTGCTGAACACGCGCGTGTCCGGCCGCGGCCACCACCACGCGTACGCGGTGCGCGAGCAGTCCCACGACAACCTGACCGACGGCTTCGTGATCGAAGCCCCGTCCGAGCCCTCGCAGGCGGGCGCCGGCAACCACGGCCTGAACGTCGAAGGCCTGTCCTGCGGCAACGTCTGGACCCGCGGACGCATGGACCACGACGTCTTCGACACCCACCGCGGCCTGCCGTTCGCGAACGTCCGCACCGAGATCACCATCAACAACGTCGGCGCGCACGGTGGCAGCGCGAACGCGGGCCCGTTGTACGGTGCCCGTTTCGCGCACTGGAACGTCACCGTGACCAACCAGCGCGCCGGCAACGTCCGCATCGACCAGGTCGCGCCCTGCAGCGCCACGGTGGCGATCTCCGAGGTCCGCGACTTCGGCCAGATCGACAAGCCTGACTTCACCGGCGAGCTGAACTCCCGCCTGGAGCTCTACGGCACGACCGACGTGACCCCGCGCAACCTCTACGACGCACAACGGAAGTTGCGCCGCTCATGAGTTAGCCATCGCCACCGGCAGGGACCACGCCACGTCGTTGAGGTCGGTGGGGAGCAGGAGCCTCTCCACCGACCTCCCGATGCGCCGCGTCCAGCCCTGGTCGGTGAGCTCCAGCCGGTACGACGAGTGCTCGCTCGGTGTCGTGCCGGACAGCAACAGGTGCTGGCCGTAGGTGCGTCCTGCTGTGGCCAACGTCCGCAGGACCTCGCGGAACTCCGGGCGTTCCTCCAAGAGCCCGTGCACACCGTCGATGCAGATCAGCAGCTCGGGCAAGGTGCGTCCCGCAGCGCGGTGGTCCCAGATGTTCCGGTGACGACTGTCCGCCAGCGTTCTCGTGCGCTGTTCGTGGTCTTCCAGCAGGTCCACGATGCCGTGCCGCACGTGCGGTGCGCCGTCCAGGCCCGCGAACACACCGTTGCCGTGGAAGTCGATGAGGACGACCTGGAGTTCGTCCGGTGAGTGCCGCAGCATCTGCCCGAGGACCAGCGCACGGATGCCCTCCGCCCGTCGTCCCTCCGGCGCGACCACGTCGCCGTGCGGCCCCATCCCGTCCTGCAGATGCTTGGACTTCAGGTCGATCTCGACCGGTTGTCCGTACTCGTCCACCCCGACCGCGACCCGGTACTGCAGCTTGACCGGTCGCGGCCGCCACACGTGCTTGTTCGGCATCTCGTGCAGGGTGAAGAAGTCCGGCACCGGCTCGTCCCGGAGCATCAAGCGCGGCAACGACTTCGACACCTCGTCGAGGTTCGCGGGCACGGCGCAGTCGTCGATCCGCAGGTCCGCCACCTCGTGGGGACCGTCGAGCAACAGCTGCACGCCGGACTTCCCGACGTCCTGCGCGATGGTCAGCAGCGCCGCACCGAGCTCGGTCGCTTCGAGGTCGGCGAAACCGCTGACGCAGACGAGGAGCTGCGGCAGCACCTGGTCGAAGCCGCGGTGATCGAAGATCGTCCAGGTGTTGCCGACGACTTCGAGCCGGCGTTCCGACTCGGCCAGGAGTTCTTCCGCGATCCTCTGCGGGGCTTGGGATGCGTGACGATGATGTGCCAGCACGTGCGGAGCCTGATCAAGCCCGGCGAACACGCCCGTGTCGTGCGCGTCGATGAAGACCGCCTGGAACAGCTTGGGCGAGTGCGTGGTCATCAACCCCAGCACCAGACTCCGGAACGCTCCCGGCGCGGTGACGCTCAGATGCGATCCCGTGCGCCACTTCCCGTCGGCGAAGTGCGTGAGCTCCGCGACCACCGGCGTGCCGCTCGCGCTGACACCGACCGGGACCTTCCACCACCGCCCCTTCCACGCGAGCGCCTTGGTGAACCGCCCCAACCCGTGCAATGAAAGGAAGTCCAGCACCTCGACCCGCAACGGCAGCCGCTCCGGCAGCTCGTCCACGGCTCGTGCGGTGATGACCACCCGCACGTTCCAGGCCGCCGCCGCGATCCACCGGACGGAGTCGGCCAGCCCCGGATCGGTGTCGCTGCAGAACTTCCAGTCGTCGATCAGCAGCGTCGCGCCGGGCTCGGCACCTCGCTCGAACCACGCCAGCAGGTTCTGCCGCCGCCGCTCGTCGGAAGGCTCGAAGCTCACCGCGACCCCGGCCGCCTCGCCCCGCCCGATGCGGTAGATCCCTGGTATCGCGGCGATCCGGCGCGTGACCAGATCGGGCGGCCCGATGAGGGCGAGATGGTTCACGGGAGAGCGATCTGCGCGGGGAGGCGGTGGGGCACGGAGAGGCCGAAGCCGGGCCGGTCCGGCACGCGGGCGGCCTGGCCGGGGTCGACGAGCGAGGTGGCCGGGTCGTCCAGGCGGAACTCGACGGCGAAGGCCAGGCTGTTCCTGATGAACGGCGGCACCTGGTCCCACGTGCGGGCGGTCACGACGATGTGGCGTTGCGGATCGAGCGGCTCGCCGGGGCCGTCGAGGAGCTGGTAGCGGCCAGGATCACCGAGCACGCCGGCGAGGGTGCGCAGCGTCGTGCTCTTGCCGGTGCCCGGTTTGCCGACGATGGCGCCGTGGCGGAGTTCCTCGGTGAACGTCGGAACCAGCACGTCACGTCGTTGCTCGGACGGCTTGTCCACCAGGCCGATGGCGCCGGGCGGCAGCATCTTCAGCGTCAGGTCCGCCTGGCTCTGGCGCTGTGGCGGCACCATCTTCAGCGTGACGTCAGCGTGGCTCTGGCGCTGTGGCGGCAATGCGAGGACATGGGCGGGCGGAGCGGAGCCGATCAGCATGGCCGGCAGCAGTTCCGCCCAGTCCTCCAGGTCGTGCGGAGGCACCGCGGAGGGCCATTCGGGGATCTGGAAGGGCAACGAGGACGGGAACGCGTCACCGGAGTAGAGCAGGTGGATGCCCAGACCGCGGCCTGCTCGGGTGAGGGACTCCAGGACGTGCTGGAAGCCGGGGTGCCGCTCGATCAGCACCTCGGCGCTGTCCACGCAGATCAGCAGCACCGGCAACGGTTCGTGGCCGAGGAGCCGTTGCCGCCGGTCGAGCTCGCCGGCGAGCCCGTCCTGGAACCGTTCGAACAACTCGTCACCGGCTTCGCCGCTGAGCGCGAACGACACGTGGGGCGCCGTGTCCAGACCGTCGAAGACGCCGATGTTCTTCATGTCGATCAAGCCGAGGTTCAGGTCGTTCGACGAGTGGGTGACCATGAGGCCCAGCAACGCGGCGAGGAGCCGCTGTTCACGAACAGCGGCAGGGCCGAGGTAGGTGCCGTGCGGCCCGTCGGCGCCGATGTCCAGGTACACGGGCCATCCGCCGGCGTCCCCGCCGACGGCGGCCCTGAGGTCGTGGCGCTGGTGCTTGTCGCTCAGGTCGGCCTCGATCTCGTGCAGGCCGAGGAAGTCCGTGGCTTCACCGTGCAGGTGCCGCCGCAACCGGTCCGGCACGTCCGCCCAGTTCCGCGCCGTGACGACGACCTGCACACCCCTGGAGGGTCCGAAGGCGGCGATCCACTCGACGGTGCCGACCAGGTCCGGGTCGTACCCGGCGCACAGCGCCCAGTCGTCCACCAGCAGCACCGCACCCGACGGCGCGCCGCGCTCGAACCAGTCCAGCACGCTGCGGCAGCCCGGCTGGTCGGAGGGGTCGAAGGTGGCCGAGACGGGCAACGGGTCCGCGCCCCGCCCGATCCGGTAGGTCGAGATGTTCGGTGCCGCCGCCAGAGCCGCCGTCAACCGCTCCCTGGTCGCCTGCCCGGGACCGACGACGGCGAAGTTCCTGATCACAGCCCAGAGGTATACCAACAGCCCGGGGAGCGCCGCTGCCCCTTCGCTAATGTGGGCGACGTGCCAGCCAAAGCCGTCGACCCAGCCGAGATGCGAGCCGCTGTGCAGGCCGTGCTCCCGTGGTTGCGAGGCGAGGCTGACCAGCCAGAACGTTCCGCGCTCGCCGCCGCCGTCCGGCTGAGCCTGCGCACCCTCGAACAGATCGCGCCCGGCCGCAGCGTCGAGGTGCGCGTTCCCCCGTTCGCCGCCGTGCAGTGCGTCGAAGGGCCGCGGCACACCCGCGGCACGCCCCCGAACGTCGTGGAGACCGACGCCCGCACGTGGCTCGAACTGGCCACCGGCGCGCTCGCCTGGACCGACGCGCTGGACGGTGCCCGGGTCACCGCCTCCGGAACCCGGGCCGACCTCTCACCTTTGCTGCCAGTCGTGAAGTTCTAGAACCAAGACCCGATCGTCTTCACAGCGCCGCCAACACCCTCGACGACGTCGCGCCCGAGCTCCACCGCGTTGCCCACGGTGTCGACCACGACGTCGCCGGCGTCGCTGGCGACCTCGCCCACGGTGTCCACCGCGTGCCCGGCCGCGTCACCCCAGCGGCCGTTCGAGATGTCGTCCACGACCTGACCACCACCGCGCCAGACGTCCTCGCCCATGTCGACGACCTCCTTGCCGGTGTTGACCCCCCAGTCGATGACCGGCCCGACCCCGGGAAGGTCCGAACCGGGCACCTCGACGGGCACCGGCGAGTCCTGCCAGCGCTGCTCGGTGACCTCGCCGCCCTGACCGGTAGCGATCTTGGCCAGGTTGTTCAGCGACTCGGAGTCCTTGTCGTAGTAGGCGGAGTGCGCGTGACCGATCCAGTCCTCGCCGGACGTGCCGAACTGCGTCGCGCCGAACGACTTGTCGTACGGACCGGTCGATGACCCGTCCTTGGTGAACCAGTCGCCACTGGTCCCCTGGATCACGGGGTCGTGTTCGGTGCCGCCGACGTACACGTGCCCGGCACCCGGCCCCAACTGGTTCACGTTGGACGCACCGACGCCCGGCGAGCCGACGAACGCGATGTCGTCCGCCTTCAGGCCGTTGTCCATGGCGGAGTAGCCGACGACCGTGCTGCCGTAGCTGTGGCCGATCACCGTGACGTGCGCGTTGGGGTTGGCGACGCGGTAACCCTCGACGTCCGCGGCCAGGATCCGGCCGCCCTCGATGGCCTGGGCCGGGTCGTTGACCTGGCCGAGCGCGGCCGCCGGGGCGTCGTAGCCGAGCCACTGGATCGCGGCCCCGTCCGGCCCCATGGCCTGACTGAGGTTCGCGGCTTGTGCCTGGCTGAAGCTGCTGAGCTCGGAGGTCGTGCCCGGCACGCATACGGCGAGGTTCTTGGCAGTGTCCGGGTTGCCGTACGAGATCGCCAGTGCGCCCTGCTTGGCGCCCGGACCGTCCGGGCTCCAGTAGAGGACGTACGGCCGCTTGCCATTTTCGTTGCCGAGATCCCTGGCATCTCGCAATGCTTTGTCCGCGTCGTTGGCGTTCTTCTCCCTGCGGGCGGCTTCGTCGAACTCGGACATCAGCTGCGATCCCTGCGGATCGTTGCGCAGCGCCCGTTGTCCTTCTGAAGACGTCGGGTCGACGCCCAGCTCACGTGCCCGTTCGGCGAGCTGTCGCTCGAGATCTTCCCGCTGTGCCTTGAACCGGCCCTTGTCGTCGGAGATGCGCTGGCGGTTGGCTTTGTCCAGCACCTCTGCCGGCAGGCCGCGCAACTGGCCGAGTTCCTGGTACTTGCTCGCCAGCAATGCGTCCTTCTCGGACTGGCTGAGCTTGTTCCACCAGTCGGCGACGGCCTTCGGGTCGGTACCCGGCGGCGGCACCGGCGGCAGGGCGCCGCCCGCACCACCACGCTGGGCGGCTCGACCCCAGCCGCCGTCGGTACGCGCGGACTCCTCGAAGCCCGGCGGAATCTTGGTGAGCGCGCTTGCGTACGAGCGCAGGACGTCGTTATATCCCGACTTCACCTTGTTCAGGTGCTCGTTCACCTGGTTGGCGAGCGTGCGGGTCTGCTCCTCGTCCATACCGGGAGGACGGCCACGCCACACGCCGATCGCCTGGTCAGCGGCACCGCGCATCTGGCCGTAGGCACGCGAGGCGGCCTGCACGATGTCGACACCCGCGCCGAGCCGTTCGGCAGCGGTCTTGGCGGCGGTCGCGGACAACTGGGCGCGAGCGGTGAACTTGGAGGCCGCGTCACCGGTCCAGTTGCTGACAGCGGTCTTGCCGCCGCTGGCGACGGACTCGCCCGCACGGCCGACCGCGCTGATCGCACCGGTGATCGGGTCGGCGGCGGCAGCGATGCGGCCGACGTCACCGGACGCGAGCCTGCCGTACAGGCTCTCGGGATCCGTGTAGCTCACTGTCCGCCCCCAAGTCCCTGCAAGAGCTTCTTCAACGCGGACGCGTGGTCGTCGTCCGTGCGCTGGTAGGCCTCGGCGTTCGACACGAGACCTTCGGCCGCGTCGGTGAACCACGAGGAACCGCGCTGGAGGTCCTGGGAGTGCGTGCCGACGAACTTCGACAAGGCGTCCGCGAACTCCGCGGCGGCGTCGACCTCGCCGAGCGCACCCGCGTCGAGCCTGAGCATCGAGATCATCTCCGCTGCCTCGCGCACCGCGTCGGAGCCGTTGCCGAACTCCTTGGACGCGGTGCGCAGCAGCTCTGGCTCAACGCCGAACATCGCCACCCCCTGTTGGTCCTCGATCACTGCGACGCAGATACATCATGGCCGGTTCCACACTCGCCGATGGACTGTTTCGGGCACGATGTCGTTCATGGTGCAGACAGGGTGGACGGCTCAGCGGTGGACCGCTGTGTTCATCGAGCAGGCGGAGATGTTCCGCAAGGCAGTGGCGGACGCGGACCCGGCGGCCGAGGTGCCGACACGTCCGGGGTGGACCGTGCAGGACCTGGTCATCCACGTCGGCCGGTTCCTGGAGACCTCCACCGAGTACCTGCGCACCGGCAGCCGCAACCCGATCAAACCGACGCCTCCGCAGAGCGGGCTGTCCCCGCTCGAGTACCTCGACCTCCAGCTCGTCGGCGCGAGCGAGATCCTGACCGCTGTGCCGGGTAACCGGCCGGTGTGGACCTTCTCGCCGTCCGCACCCGACCTCGCGTGGGTGTGGCACCGGCGGATCGCGCACGAGACGGTTCTGCGCCGGTTCGACGCTCAGACGGTCGTCCGGCAGGTCGCCGCCACGGATGCGGACCTCTGCGTCGACGGCATCGACGAGGTGCTGACCACGATTGTCGCCGCGAAGCTGGACGGGGACTCGCCGAGCACCGTCTCGGGTACCGCCGTGGTGCGGTCGACCGACGTGCCGGAATCGTGGTTGATCTCCCTCACCGCTGGTGAGGTGCCGGAGGTCCGTGCCGCCGCCCCCGGTGAAGAAGGGGACGCGCAGGTGACCGGTGAGGCCGAGCTCGTCTACTTCTGGCTCTGGAACAGGATGAACCTCAAGGAGATGACCGGCGACCGGCAGGTGCTGGACGTCCTTCAGGTCGGGCGGGGGCACTGATGCGCAAGCTTGCTGCGGTCCTGCTCGGCTGCCTCCTGCTGACCGGGTGTGCGGCGTCCTGGCAACAGGAGCTGCCATACAAGATCATCGCGGTGGACAACAGCACTCCGACCGAGTTCTTTGATCTGGAGTTGGTGGGCGACGCGCCCAACGGGTCGCTGGAACCCGAGAAGTTGAAGCGCAAGTCCATGCAGACGTCCGAGGTCGAAGGGGCCCGAGTCGGCGACGTTCTGCTTTGCGTCGCTGAGCAGAAGAAGGGGAACGCGTTCGGGGACTCGAACGTCGTGACGAGCCTGCAGAGCTGCAAGAAGGCCTGATGCGCAAGGTTGTCGTGGTAGTGCTCGGTTGTCTGCTGCTTGCCGGTTGTGCGGCGAACTGGCAGGGCGAAGAGGTTCGATACAAGATCGTCTCGCAGGAGAGCCAGTCCTCATCCGAGTTCTTCAAGCTGGAACTGGTCGGTGATGCACCCAAGGGCGCGCTGAAGCCCGAGGACCTGAAGAGCAGGTCTCTGCTGACGTTCCGGGCCGAAGGCGCGCAGGTCGGCGATGAGCTGCTGTGCGTGGTCGAGCAGAAGAAGGGGAACGCGTTCGGGAACTCGAACGTCGTGACGAACCTGCAGAGCTGCAAGAAGGCCTGATGCGCAAGATCGTTGCCTTCACCGGCAAGATCCTCGGCTCCGAGGAGATCGACGGCGATGTGAAGGCCGGTGACGAGGTCGTCTGCATCGCGAAGCAACGCACGATCGGAGCGTTGCAGACCAACACCATCCAGACCGAACTGTTCCAGTGCAGGAAAGCTTGATGCGCAAGATCATCGTGGCGCTCGCGGCCTGCCTGGTGCTGTCCGGCTGCGGCCTCGGCCGCTGGGAAGGCGAGATCCGCTTCCGGGTCTCCAGCATCAACACCTGCTACGACGGCTACAGCGATGTCATCTGCGCCACCCGCATCTACCTCGACCTCGTGGGAGACCTGCCGGGCGGCGCCCCCGAGCCGAGCGCCTTCAAGGGCGCCTTCGTCGAGCCGGACGACTTCGTGGACGAGTCGAAGGTGCGCGACGAGGTGGCGGTGGGCGACGAGATCATCTGCGTGGGCGAGGAACAGTCCGAGGCCTTCGACTACCTCAACGGGAACCCGCTGCAGCTCTCGAAGTGCCGGATGGCATGAGTTTCATCACCTCACCAGGGGTCTGGAGGGGGTGGTTGGCCCCCTGCTCCACTTACACTCGGGTTGAAGCCAGCCCCATCGTGAGGGAGCCAATTCGGTGGTCGACGACCATTCCCAGTCCGAACAGGAACCCCGTGAGGAGTGTGGCGTCTTCGGCGTCTGGGCTCCGGGTGAAGACGTCTCCAAGATGACCTACTACGGGCTCTACGCCCTGCAGCACCGCGGCCAGGAGGCCGCGGGCATCTCGGTCGGAGACGGGGCGCAGGTCGTCGTCTTCAAGGACCTCGGACTCGTCAGCCAGGTGTTCGACGAGCAGGTCCTGCAGAGCCTCAAGGGCCACGTGGCCGTCGGGCACTGCCGCTACTCCACCACCGGGTCCACGACCTGGGAGAACGCGCAGCCCACGTTCCGCACCACCGCCGCCGGTTCCGGGCTGAGCCTCGGCCACAACGGCAACCTGGTGAACACCGCCGAGCTGCTGGAGAAGGCCAAGAGCCTCGGCATCGTCGAGCGCAACGGCGCCACCACCGACTCGGACATCCTTTGCGGCCTGCTCGCCCACGCGGCGGCCGACAAGGGCATCGAGCAGGCCGCGCTGGAGCTGCTGCCGACGGTCAAGGGCGCTTACTGCCTCACGTTCTCCGACGAGTCCACCCTTTACGCCGCACGCGACCCGCACGGCGTGCGCCCGCTGGTCCTGGGCCGGTTGGAACGCGGCTGGGTCGTGGCGAGCGAGACCGCGGCGCTCGACATCGTCGGTGCGAGCTTCGTGCGCGAGGTCGAGCCCGGTGAGCTGATCGCGATCGACGGTGACGGGCTGCGGTCC
Source organism: Lentzea kristufekii (assembly GCF_033949925.1). Taxonomy (NCBI): domain Bacteria; kingdom Bacillati; phylum Actinomycetota; class Actinomycetes; order Pseudonocardiales; family Pseudonocardiaceae; genus Lentzea; species Lentzea kristufekii. The sequence continues at coordinate 37,040 of NZ_JAXAVV010000003.1, read as the reverse complement.
ACCCGCTTCGCGACCCCCGAGCCCAAGGGCTGCATCTTCGAGTACGTCTACCTGGCGCGGCCGGACACGACGATCTCCGGGCGCGGCGTCCACGCGACGCGCGTCGAGATCGGCCGCCGCCTCGCCAAGGAGCACCCGGTCGAGGCCGACCTGGTGATCCCGGTGCCGGAGTCCGGCACGCCGGCCGCGATCGGCTACGCGCAGGCCAGCGGCATCCCGTACGGGTCGGGCCTGGTCAAGAACGCCTACGTCGGCCGGACGTTCATCCAGCCGTCGCAGACCATCCGCCAGCTCGGCATCCGGCTGAAGCTGAACCCGCTGCGCGACGTCATCCGCGGCAAGCGCCTGGTCGTCGTCGACGACTCGATCGTGCGCGGCAACACCCAGCGCGCGCTCGTCCGCATGCTGCGCGAGGCCGGTGCGCTCGAGGTGCACGTGCGGATCGCGTCGCCGCCCGTGAAGTGGCCGTGCTTCTACGGCATCGACTTCGCCTCGCGGGCGGAGCTCATCGCGAACGGCCTGGACGACGACGGCATCCGGCGTTCGGTCGGCGCCGACTCGCTCGGGTACGTGTCGCTGGAGCAGCTCGTGGCGGCCACGGAGCAGCCCAAGTCGCGGCTGTGCTCGGCGTGCTTCGACGGCGAGTACCCGATCGAGCTGCCGCAGGACGCGCTCATCGGCAAGCACCTGCTCGAGGGCCTCAAGGGCGTGTCGGGCTCGGCGGCTCCCGTTCTGGCGAGCGGCTATGGTGCCGAAGACGCACTCCGTCGTCCCTGAGCACCCGATATCCAAGTGGAAGAAGTTGACGTGACCGACAGCGCCAAGGCCACCTACGCCGCCGCCGGAGTCAGTATCGCCGCAGGTGACGAGGCGGTGGAGAAGCTCAAGCCGTGGGCGGCCAAGGCGCACCGGCCCGAGGTGCTCGGTGGCATCGGTGGCTTCGCGGGTCTGTTCCAGCTCAAGCTCGACCGCTGGAAGGAGCCGATCCTCGCCTCCTCCACGGACGGCGTCGGCACCAAGATCGCGATCGCGCAGGCGCTCGACAAGCACGACACCGTCGGCATCGACCTGGTCGCCATGATCGTGGACGACCTGGTCGTGTGCGGCGCCGAACCGCTGTTCGTGCAGGACTACATCGCCGTCGGCAAGGTCGTCCCGGACAGGATCGCCTCGCTGGTCAAGGGCATCGCCGAGGGCTGTGTCCAGGCCGGCTGCGCGCTGCTCGGCGGCGAGACCGCGGAGCACCCCGGCCTGATGGGCGACGACGACTACGACATCTCCGGCACCGGCGTCGGCGTGGTCGAGCAGTCCAAGCTGCTCGGCCCCGACCGCGTCCGCGACGGTGACGTCGTGATCGCGATGGGCTCGTCCGGCCTGCACTCCAACGGCTACTCGCTCGCCCGGCACGTGCTGCTGGAGATCGCGCGGATGCCGCTGGAGGGCCACGTCGAGGAGTTCGGCCGCACCCTCGGCGAGGAGATGCTGGAGCCGACCAAGATCTACGCCAAGGACTGCCTGGCGCTGATCGCCGAGACCGAGGTCCGCGGGTTCTCCCACGTCACCGGTGGTGGCCTGGCCGCGAACCTGGCCCGCGTGCTGCCGGAGGGCCTGCACGCGACGCTCGACCGCGGCACCTGGACGCCCGCGCCGGTGTTCCAGCTCATCGCCCAGCGCGGCCGCGTGGAGCGCGAGGAGATGGAGAAGGCGTTCAACATGGGCGTCGGCATGGTCGCCGTCGTCGCGCCCGAGGACGTCGACCGCGCGCTGGCCGTGCTCACCGCCCGCCACGTGCCGGCGTGGGTGCTCGGCGAGATCACCAAGTCCGAGCAGGGCGGCGCCGCACTCGTCGGCGACCACCCGCGATTCTGACGGTCAGCCCAGGGACGGTGCCGGCGATCTCGCCGGCACCGTCACTGCTCGCTGCGGAGCGAGACCGCTCTCACCGATTGTCGAACTGCTCGTACTCCCAGTCCGTGGGCTCGACCATCGGAGGCTGCTTCACCGCGCCGAGCAGTCGATGTTCCTTCAAGGTCCACCGCCCGCCCGCGGTGTCGAACTCGAACTCCACCGGGCCGAACACCGACCCCGTGAAGCTCCCGGTTCGCTGGTACAGCCTCGTTGTCGCGGTGGCCTCAGCGACCACGGTGTTCTCACATGCGGACACCGAGTTCACCTTGACGTCGTTGATCTCGTAACGCACGTAGCCGGCTTTCGCATTGGACCAGGACAGCACGTTGTAGGCGCGTTCGGCGGTCTTCGCCGCGTCAGGCGATACCTGGACAGCGTCGTCGCTCAACACGAGCGACGCTGATCCTTCCGCCGCGTTGATGATCGCGCGTGTCCGGTGTTCGGCCACGTCCCGTACCACCGTGACGATCCGCGCGCTGACCACCGGATCGGTGACAACCGGACAGCCGGGCTCGGCTTCACCGGACGAGCAGCCCGCGGACGCAACGGCCACGGCGCTGAGGGCCAGTGCGAAGAGTTTCATCCGAACCTCATGCCGCCTTCCAGGTTGTTGCTCGTGTCGTAGCTCGCGAGTGCTGAGGCAACCTTCCACCACAGTCGCCGCGTACTAAGCGGCGACCGAGGAGGGGGCACTTGGACCGCGACCGCGAGTTCGGGGAGTTCGTCGATGCCCGTGCGCTCGTCATGCGCCGCACGGCCTACCTGCTGTGCGGCGACTGGCACCGCGCGGAGGACATCGTGCAGACCGCGCTGATCAAGATGTACGTGGCCTGGTCGCGCGTGCGCAAGGACAGCGTCGACGCCTACGCCCGCAAGGTGCTCGTGCGCACCGCCATCGACGAGACCCGGCGCGGGTTCTTCCAGCGCGAACGCATCGTCGACGCCGTGCCGGAGAGCGCCGTCACCGACGCCGCCTCCGACCTCGACCTGCGCAGGGCGCTCGATGCGTTGCCTCCGGGGCAACGCGCCGTCGTCGTGCTGCGGTACTGGGAGGACCTGAGCATCACCGAGACCGCCCGCATCCTCGGCAGGACGGAGGGCACGGTGAAGAGTCAGGCCGCCAAGGGCCTCGCCGCGTTGCGCGACCTGCTGGAGAACGAACCGGCGTCGCGGATCTACACCTCAGAGGTGATCCGCAAGGGCAGGACCAAGCTCGTCCGCCGGCGCACTACCATCGCGGCGGCCATGTCGTTCGTGCTGCTGGCCGGGGCCGGCCTGACCGGATACCTGGCGAGGCCGCACGAGACGTCGGCGCCGGCGATGTCCCAGGCGGACTCCGCGGCCGACCGCAACGCCGTGCTCACCCAGCTGTTCCGGACCTCGTACCGGCTGCCGCCCGGCATCACCGCCGAGGACGTTCCCGAGATCCAGGCCAGGGCCTTCGTGTTCTTCACCCGCAACACCAACACACCCGACGGCAAGCGGCGGGCCGTGGCGCGGCTGCGGGACGCGCAGGGAGTCGGCGGGGTCACCATCTCGATCGGCTTCGACGCCAAGAAGGACCTCGGCAACTGCGACGACCCCACGTGCCGGATCGAGGTGCGTGACGGCCAGCAGGTCCGGGTCATCCAGCTGCCGGTGCCCGGCCGGCCCGACTCGCAGGTCCTGTCCGCGAACGTCGTTCGGCCCGACGGCACGACCATCTCGGTGACCAGCGACAACATCGGCCGGTTCAGCGACGCCGTGTGGGGTGAACCTGACGTCGGCGGCGCACCGCAGCGGTCCGCGCCGCTGCTGGACCGCGAGGAGCTGATAAAGATCGCGACATTGCCGGGCCTCACCTTCTAACCTTGAGGCATGAACGACGTGACCGTGACGAGGACGCTGGTGGTGCCGGCGTCCGAGCTGCGCGAACGTTTTTCCAGGTCAGGTGGGCCGGGCGGGCAGGGAGTGAACACGGCGGACAGCCGCGTGGAGCTCTCGTTCGACCTGGCTGCCTCGCCGTCGATCCCCGATCACCTCAAGCAGCGGATGCTCGATCGGCTGGCCGGCAGGCTCGTCGACGGCGTGATCACGATCGCCGCCTCCGAGCACCGCGCGCAGCTGCAGAACCGCGCCGCCGCCCGCGAACGCCTCGCCGTGATCCTGCGCGAGGCCGCCGCGCCACCGCCTCCGGTGCGCAGGGCGACCAAGCCCACCAGGGGTTCGCAGGAACGCCGCATCGCCTCGAAGAAGCGCCGCGCGGACACCAAACGAGGCCGCGGCCGGTCAGGCTCCTGGGACTAGGGCATAGATCCGCTCGGGCCGGCCGGTTCCGCCGTACCGCAACCGGACCTCGGCCCGTCCCATCGACACGAAGTGCTCCAGGTACCGGCGCGCGCTCACCCGTGCGACGCCCGTCGACGAAGCGCACTCCGACGCCGACAGCCCTTCCGGGTGCGAGCGCAGCGCGTTCTCCACGAGCCGCGCGGTCTCCGGCGTCAACCCCTTGGGCAGCAACGGTTTCGAGGTAGGCCGCGCGCCGAAGACCTGGTCCACGTCCGCCTGCCCGGCCGAGTCGAGCCGGTGCAGCTTCTCCCGCAACGACGCGAAGTGCGCGAGCTGGTCGCGCAGGGCCGAGTAGTCGAACGGCTTGATCAGGTAGTGCAACACCCCGCCGCGCATCGCACTGCGCACCGTCTCGACGTCGGTCGCCGCCGTGATCACGATGACGTCCACGTCCTCGTTGGCGCGCAACGACTTCAGCACTTCGAGCCCGCTCATGTCCGGCAGGTAGATGTCGAGCAGCACGAGGTCGGGCTTCAGTTCCCGCACCAGCCGCAGCGCGTCCCCGCCGGTGTGCGCGACCCCGGCGATCTCGAACCCGTCGGTGCGCGCGACGTAACCGCTGTGCACCTTGGCCACCATGAAGTCGTCGTCGACGACCAGCACCCGGATCACCAGGGCAGCCTTGCCGTGAAGACCGAACCGGACACGCTCACCGAACCGCCGCGCCGCAGGCACGCCCGCCTGATCAGCGCGAGCCCGATGCCGCGTTCACCGTGCGATGCCGCCTTGGTCGTGAACCCGTGCCGGAACACCTCTTCCGCGAGTTCCGGCGCCACGCCGGGACCGGAGTCGCGCACCACGACCTGGACCTCGTCGTCCAACTGCGTCACACCTACCTCGATCCACTTCCCCGCGCCGTTCGTGTTCAGCGAACTCAGCGCGTCCAACGCGTTGTCGACGAGATTTCCCAGCACCATCACCAGGTCCGCCGACAGCGCCTCGTCGACCCTGCCCAGCACGCTGTCCGGGCCCATCCGCAGCGCCGCCCCGCGTTCGGCCGCGAGCGACGCCTTGGCGATCAGCAGCGCGGCCACGGCGGGGTCGCCGATCGACGAGCCGACCTCGGCCCGCCACTGGTCCTGCGCCGAGCTGATCTGGTGAATGTAGTTGGTGACCTCGTCGTACTCCTTGAGCGCGATCAGCCCGGCGATGGTGTGCAGCCGGTTCGCGAACTCGTGAGCCTGCGCCCGCAGGGTGTCCGTCGCGTGCTGTGAGGCGTCGAGTTCGTGTTGCAGCGCAAGGAGTTCCGTGCGATCTCGCAACGTCACGACGGCGCCGTCGCCGCCCTCGATCGGCATCCGGTTCAACGTCAGCACGACGCCCTGCCGCAGCACCAGCTGGTCGACGCCGGTCGCGCGTCCGGTCAGCACGTCGCGCAGGCGGTCGTTCAGCTCCAGCTCCTCGACCGACCGCCCGACCGCGTTCTCCGGCAGCGCCAGCAGGTCGCTCGCGTGGTCGTTGACCAGCGTGATCCGGTGCTGGCCGTCGAGACCGACGACGCCCTCGCGGATGCCGTGCAGCAACGCCTCGCGGTTCTCGACCAGCGCGGTGATCTCGTGCGGCTCCAGCCCGAGCGTCTGGTTCTTCACCCGGCGGGCCAGCAGCAACGACCCGGTGACGCCGATGATCAGCGCGATCGCGAGGTAGCGCAGCACGTCGACGGGCTGCTCCAGCGCACCGGCGAAGATGCCGGGGTCCTCCGCGCCGGCGACCACCATGCCGTTGACCTGGCGGCTCGTCGGGTCGAACACCGGCACGTGCGCCTCGATGGAGTCGCGGACCGTCCCCGTCCAGGACCTGCCCTCCAGCGCGGTGGTGCGGGTGTCCGAAGTGGTCCCGATCTGGGCCGGGTCCGGCGACGCGATCACGAGCCGCTTCTCGTCGAGGATCAGCACGTAGGAGGCGCCGGACAGGCTGCGCGCGGTCTCGGCGGGCGCGGACAGCAGGCGCCAGTTGCCCATCTGCTCCTGGACCAGCGAGTTCGCGGCGACCGTCTCGGCGACCGACAGCATCCGGCGTTCCTCGTTGGAGCGAAAGTTGCTGCCCGTCTGGACGACTGTCAGCGCGCCCACCGCGCCGAGTAGCAACGTGACGACTACCAGTTGCCATGCGAGGAGCTGACTGGCCAGGGAACGGCGGCGACGCATGTGACCTCCCGTGACCAGAAAGACCGAAAGAAACCTTAGAAGCGCAAGAGCGACATCAAGGTTTACACCAGAGCAACATGTCCAACCACGCGGACGAGAGGCGGGGATCACAGTGTCGGTGAAGGTGTGGGTGGCGGTGGCGGCGGCGTTGCTCGCCGTCCTGCTCGTGCCACCGCTGCTGACGCCGGGTGCGGACAGCGGCGAGGGCAGTCAGGTGCGGGCGCTGCGGGTGCTGGTGCCGAACGCGCCAGGCGGCGGTTACGACATCACGGCGCGCACGGCGGCGAAGGCCATGGAAGACGCTGACCTGCTGCGCAACGCCGAGGTGTTCAACCTCCCCGGCGCCGGCGGCACGGTCGGACTAGGCCGCACTGTCGGGGAGCGCGGCAACGGCAAGCTGATCATGTCGATGGGTCTGGGCGTCGTCGGCGCGGTGTACACGAACAAGTCGCCGAACTCGCTGCTCGACACCACCCCGATCGCGAAGCTGATCGAGGAACCGGACATCGTCGTGGTCGCGAAGGACTCGCCGTACACGTCGATGCAACAACTCGTCGACGCCTGGAAGGCCAACCCCGGCACGGTGACGGTCGGCGGCGGCTCGGCTCCCGGCGGCCCCGACCACCTGGCGCCGATGCTGATCGCGAAGGCCGTGGGCCTGCCTCCCAAGACCGTCAACTACATCCCGTTCGACGGTGGTGGCGAGCTGCTGGCGAGCGTTCTGGGCGGCAAGGTCGCGTTCGGCGTCTCCGGCGTCGGCGAGTACCGCGACCAGATCCAGGCCGGCACGCTGCGGGTGCTCGCGGTGACGAGCAAGGACCGCATCGAGGGCGTCGACGCGCCGACGTTGCAGCAGTCCGGTGTGGACGTCGAGTTCACCAACTGGCGCGGCATCGTCGCTCCTCCCGGCATCTCGCCGACCGACAAGGCGAAGCTCGTCGAGGTGTTCCAGAACCTCCAGAAGACGCCGCAGTGGAAGGAAGCGCTGCAGCGCAACGGCTGGACGGACGCCTTCGCGCCGGGAGACGAGTTCAGGACCTTCCTGGAAAACGAGAACAAGCGGGTGGCAACGGTGCTGAAGGACTTGGGGCTGGCATGACGACCGTGACGAAACCGGAGCGCAGGAGCTGGCTCCGCGACCACTCCGAGCTGGGCATCTGCGCCCTGCTGGTCGTGCTCGGCGTGCTGGTGCTCACCGACGCGCTGCGCATCCCCACCGACTTCGCCCAGCGCGGCCCGGTCGGCCCCAAGGCCGTGCCGATCCTGGTCGGCTCGCTGCTGCTGATCGTCGCCGCGCTGCTGGCCCGTGACGTGCTGCGCGGAGGCAGGGGCGAGGCGGAGGCAGGCGAGGACGTCGACCTGTCCGCACCCGCCGACTGGCGCACGGTTCTGCTGCTGTGCGGGGCTTTCCTCGCGAACGCCGTGCTGATCGGCGTGGTCGGGTTCCCCATCTCCGGCGCGATCCTGTTCTGGGGCGCGGCCTACGCCCTGGGCAGCCGCAACCTGGTGCGCGACCCGTTGATCGCGGCCGGCCTGTCGATCTTCACCTTCGTGGTGTTCAACAACCTGCTCGGCGTCCCCCTGCCCGGTGGCCCGTTGATGGAGGTGTTCTAGGTGGAACAACTGCTCGACGGCTTCGCGACCGCGCTGACGCCGACACACCTGCTGCTCGCCGCGATCGGCGTGCTCCTGGGCACCGCGATCGGCGTCCTGCCGGGCATCGGCCCGGCCATGGCGGTGGCCCTGCTGCTGCCCGTCACCTACGGCATGGAGCCGACCGGTGCGTTCATCATGTTCGCGGGCATCTACTACGGCGGCATGTTCGGCGGTTCGACCACGTCGATCCTGCTGAACACACCGGGTGAGAGCGCCGCGGTCGTGGCCGCCTTCGAAGGCAATCCCATGGCCCGCAAGGGACGGGGCGCGCAAGCGCTTGCCGCCGCTGCCATCGGCCACTTCACCGGCGGCATCATCGGCACGATCCTGATCGTCCTGCTCGCCCCGTTCGTCGCCAAGCACGCCGTCGACATCGGCGCGCCCGACCTGTTCGCCGTCATGGTGCTGGCGTTCATCGCCGTCACCTCGGTGCTCGGCGCGTCCCGCATCCGCGGGTTCGCCTCGCTGCTCATCGGCCTGACGCTCGGCCTGGTCGGCCTCGACGAGATGACCGGCCAGCAGCGGCTCACGTTCGGCTCGCTGCACCTCGCCGACGGCATCGACATCGTCGTGGTCGCGGTGGCGCTGTTCGCGGTCGGCGAGGCCCTGTGGGTCGCCGCCCACCTGCGCCGCAAGCCGTTCGAACCGATCCCGGTCGGCCGTCCGTGGCTGTCGAAGGCCGATCTCAAGCGCACCTGGAAGCCGTGGCTGCGCGGCCCGGTGATCGGGTTCCCGTTCGGCGCGATCCCGGCCGGCGGCGCGGAGATCCCGACGTTCCTGTCGTACGTGACGGAGAAGCGGCTCTCCAAGCACAAGGACGAGTTCGGCAAGGGCGCCATCGAGGGCGTGGCGGGCCCCGAGTCCACGGCCTCCGCCTCTGCGGCGGGCACCCTGGTCACGATGCTGACGCTGGGCCTGCCGACCACGGCGGTCGCGGCCGTCATGCTCGCGGCGTTCCAGCAGTACGGCATCCAGCCCGGCCCGTTGCTGTTCCAGCGCGAGTCCGGCCTGGTGTGGGCGCTGATCGCGTCGCTGTTCATCGGCCTGACGCTGCTGCTGGTGCTGAACCTGCCGCTGGCGCCCCTGTGGGCGAAGCTGCTGCGCATCCCGCGGCCGTACCTCTACGCGGGCATCCTGTTCTTCGCCTCGGTCGGTGCCTACGCGGTCAACGCGGACATCTTCGACCTGCTGCTGATGTTCGTGATCGGCCTGCTGGGCTTCGGCATGCGCCGCTACGGCCTGCCGGTGCTGCCCGCGATCATCGGCGTGATCCTCGGCCCGGCCGCGGAACAGCAGATGCGCCGCTCGCTGCAGCTCTCCGACGGCTCGCTGACCGGCCTGGTCAACAGCCCGATGGCGATCATCGTCTACGTGGTCGTCGTGGTGATCCTGTTCTTCCCGCTGCTCAAGCGGTTCCTGCCGAAGCCTCCGGCGGCGGCTGCGGAACCGGAACGCGAGAAGATCGACGCCTGATCGCACGAGGAAGGCCCCCGCTCAGGAACTTGAGCGGGGGCTTTCTCATGCGCTGCGCACGATCAGGATCGCGAACGGTTTCTCGTCCTCCGGCCCGCGCACCGTGAGCTCGGTCTGCTCACGCAACATCGCCCAAAGCTCCATCACGCGGGCCACCTGCGGTTCGGGCATCCCGCAGATCGTCACGAACGCCCGCACCTGCTCGGGTTTCGTCGGCAGCTTGCCGCGCTTGAACAACGAGTAGACCTGGCTGCGCGGCAGCCGTCTGCCCGCCCGGCGGTGGATCTCCGGCAGGGTAAGGCCAGACCTGACCTGGATCGTCCTCAACAGCTCGATGAACTCGGCCTCGGTCGCCGCTCGCAGTTCGGCGGTCGAGGTCGCGATCAGTGGCTGCACGGGAGGCGGGTCGATGCCGAGTTCCGCTCCGAGAATCGTGCTCATCTCGCGGTACGCCGCGATGGCCTCCGCGCGCCTTCCCGATCTCGACAGGCCGAGCAGGAGCTGCGGCCAGAGCCGGTGCAGGCGTTCGAGCGGATCGCCCTCCGGGTAGGTCATCGCTGCTCTTCCGGCCAGATCACCATCGGGTTCACGGGAGGCAACGGGCCGAACCTCGCGGTGAACGGGCGGCTGCGGCCCAGCGTGACCGTCACGGCCAGCACGGCGGCTGTCGTGGACACGGCGACGACCGGCGAGTGGTCGTGCGCGAGCATCCACGCCGTGAAGATGAACGCGGCCGTCGCCAGCATGACCGTGCTGGTGCCGGAGGTGGAGCACCGCCGGCGCGGGTGAAGAGCCCCGTTGTAGGGGGTGGTGGTCATCAGAAACTCCTGGATGGGGTCGGCGCAGGCGTCACCGCGCGCCGGGTGGACCAGCTGATTTGCGAACAGCGAAAGCCGGATGTGTGGAAAGCGTCCGTGCGGGCAATTGGCGTTGCCGCCGGACCCGGCGACATAACGGCTTGACCACGAGCATGTCACTCACACGGGTGATTGCCAACTGAATCGTCGTCCAGGTTTTTCATGTCCCCTGTGCAACGGTGTCCAACTCCGTCCAATCAGGTCCAACTGGCCAGTTTCTGTCCACTTTTTCGCAGTCGCTGACCACGAGGTGGTCGATTGGTCGTAATGTCCGCGTCCAATGCGGTCCAACTCTCTGGCCGGAGCTGTGGGTGACCGTTAGGCTCGCGAGCGCACCGGAATGCTATTCCGGTGGTGAGAAACCCCTGGCCGAGCTCTGGACCAGCTGAGCAGCGGGGTGCGGCCTCCTGTTGGCGCGGGAGGCCGTCACGCGCCGCCACTGCGCCACCCAGCCGTCGAGCGCCTCACACGGCTCTCCGCAGCCGGTCAGGAAGGCTCTCAGCGGTTCTTCGTGCTTCGGGGGCCGATAGGTGCACATCGCGTGCGCGCTGCTCTTCGCCAACGCCAGGTCGCCCGCGTTGATCGAGACCTGCCGGCACGACAATCCTCTCGAGGTGCGCAGCTGGTTGAGCGCGCGGACGAATTCGGTCCGGGTGGTGGCGCGGCATGCCGTCGCGAACGGACTGTCGTCCTCGCTGGGCGACATCGTGTTCGTCCTCCTGCTGAGGCGTTCTTCTCCCTTTGTGCGGGTGTAACGAACGGGGCGGCGCCCGCGAGAAAGGGAGCGGTGTTCGACTGTGTGAACGCGGATCTTACCTCCGTGTCCAGCACCTTTGTCGAACCGTTCAGTCGTGTCCGGATATTCCAAGATCGGCGAAACTGAAGTCGATTTCAGCAGGACAATCGTTCGCTTAGTTCGTTTGTCCAGATCAGCGAGTCGTTCGGGCTGTTATTGGTTCGTACCAAATGGAAAAGACCGCCCTGTTCGCTCGAGGCGGACAGGGCGGCCGTTGCTCCGAACGTCTCAGCCGTGCGTCGGGAAGCCCAGGTTCACGCCGTGCTGCTGCGGCCACCGGGCCGTGACGGCTTTGGCCCGCGTGTAGAACTTCACGCCCTCGGCGCCGTGCACGTGCGTGTCGCCGAACAGCGAGTCCTTCCAGCCGCCGAACGAGTAGTAGGCCATCGGCACGGGGATCGGGACGTTGATGCCGACCATGCCGACGTGCACGCGCCGCTGGTACTCGCGGGCGGCGAGCCCGTCACCCGTGTAGATCGCGGTGCCGTTGCCGTACGGGTTGGCGTTCACCAGCTCCAGCGCGTCCTCGAACGTGTCGGCGCGCACGACCGTCAGCACCGGGCCGAAGATCTCGTCGGTGTAGATGGTCATGTCGCGGGTGACGTGGTCGAACAGCGTCGGCGCCAGCCAGAAGCCGTTCTCCGCACCCTCCGGCGCGTACCCGCGGCCGTCCACGACCAGCGACGCACCGGCGGCCTCACCAGCGTCCACATAGGACCGAACCTTGTCCCGGTGCACACCGGTGACCAGCGGCCCCATCTGGGCTGCGGGATCGGTGCCCGGCAGCACGGACGGGTGCAGGTCGCGGGTCCGCGAGGCGATCTTCTCGACGAGCGCGTCACCCGTCTCACCCACGGCCACCACGACCGAGATGGCCATGCAGCGCTCGCCCGCGGAGCCGTAGCCTGCGGAGACGGCGGCGTCGGCGGCCACGTCGAGATCGGCGTCGGGCAGCACGACCATGTGGTTCTTGGCGCCGCCCAGCGCCTGCACGCGCTTGCCGGCCGCCGTGCCGCGCGAGTAGACGTGCCGCGCGATCGGGGTCGAGCCGACGAACGACGCGGCGGAGACGTCCGGGTGGTCCAGCAGCGCGTTGACCGCGAAGGCGTCGCCCTGCAGCACGTTCAGCACGCCGTCGGGCAGCCCGGCCTCCGCGAACAGCTCGGCCAGCCTGATGGACGCCGACGGGTCGCGCTCGGAAGGCTTGAGCACGAAGGTGTTCCCGGTCGCGATGGCGATGGGGAACATCCACATCGGCACCATCACGGGGAAGTTGAAAGGCGTGATGCCCGCGACGACGCCCAGGGGCTGCCGCAACGAGTACGCGTCGACGCCGCGCGAGACCTGCTCGGAGTGTTCGCCCTTCAGCAGCTGCGGGACGCCGCACGCGAACTCGACGACCTCAAGGCCGCGCTGCACCTCACCGGCCGCGTCCGAGAGCACCTTGCCGTGCTCGGACGTGATGATCGCGGCGAGCTCGTCGCGGTGGGTGTGCAGCAGGTGGCGGTACTCGAAGAGGATCCGCGACCGCGTCGACAACGACGACTCCGACCAGGACTGCGCCGCCTTCAGCGAGGACGCGACCGCGAGGTCGACGTCGGCCTGTTCGGCCAGCACGACCTGGGCGGCGACCTCACCGGTGGCGGGGTTGAAGACGTCGGAAGTCCGGGACGACACCCCGGTGGTGCGGGCGCCGTCGATCCAGTGCGGAATGGTGCTCAACGCGATCCTCCGTGTTTATTGGTCGCGGCTTCGCCGCTCCGGCGACTTCGCCTTGAAGTCGGCCGTCCGGCCCCCGCTTCCCGCCGAATCGCCTCCGGCGGTTGACAGGAAGAGGGAGCCGGACGACCGACGCGAAGTCGCTGGTGGAGCGGTCGTGCTGCGGACTACGAGCGAGGGATTGAGGAGATGGCGCACGGGTTCGGTGCGCTCTTCGCGAACGCGCTGCAGAAGCGCGTCGGCGGCCAACCGGCCGAACTCAGCACGGGGCTGGTCGATCGTGGTCAACGAGACGTGCCGCAACGCGGCAAGCGAAGTGTTGTCGTACCCCACGACGGACACGTCCTGAGGCACGCGCAGCCCGGCGTCCTCCAAAGCGGAGATCGCGCCGACGGCGTTGAAGTCGTTGCAGGAAAGGATGGCCGTGGGCAGGGCATCGTCAGCGATCAACCCACGGATTGCCCGCGCACCCGCCGCGTCCGTGTACTCGGACGACACGACCTGCGGCACGAGCCCGTGTGCCTCCATAGCGGCGACGTACCCGCGCCGCCGAGGCCCGGCCTGAGTGCCTTCACCGCCGTCTAAATGCGCAATGCGCGTGTGTCCCAACGAAACGAGGTGGTCGACAGCCAGGCGCGCACCCGTCTCCCCGTCGTCGTTCACAGTATCCACAGTGGACACGCGCGACGACCGGGCCACGAGCACGATCGGAAGTTGTTCGGCGGCCTTGCCGATCGCGGTCGCCGGCACGACGGGCGACAACAGGATCAGTCCGGCAGGGCGGAAGGACAGCAACGATTCCAGGGCCCGGCGCTCACGAGCGGGAGAGCGGCCACCGGTGTTGATGATGATGTCGAACCCCTGGTCGCGCGCCACCTCGTCGATGCCGTCCACGACCTCCGCGAAGAACGCGTTGTGCAGGTCGGACACCATCACGCCGAGAACGGTCGACGTGCGCGAGGCCAGCGACCGCGCCATGGCGTGCGGGGAGTACCCCAGCTCCTCCGCGGCCTTCAGAACAGCGGTGCGTCGCATCTCGCTCACCTTGGGTGAACCGCGCATCACCAGTGACACCAGTGCGCGGGACACGCCCGCCCGCAGAGCGACGTCTTCCATCGTCGGCCTGACCACCTGGAACCACCTCCCCTCACGTCACGAGCTGGAAACCCACCCTTGACACCCGTGTGACGGAAGCTACAGCATTAGAGCGCTCCAACCAATAGAGCGCTCTAACACTTCTCGGCGATGAACAGGGGAAACCTGCGATGCGGATCGGAGTAGCGGGTGTCGGCAGGATCGGCACCATGCATGCGACCAACCTCGCCGGACTGGATCGAGTCGACGAGGTGCTCCTCTTCGACCCGGTGCCCGGCAGGGCGTCGCAGGCGTCGGCGGAACTCGCCGGGACCAAGGCGGTCGACGACCTCGGCACGCTGCTGGACAACGTCGACGGCGTGCTGCTCGCCACCCCGACGAACACGCACCCCGAGATGCTCCGCGCGGCCATCGCGAAGGGCGTCCCCACGTTGTGCGAGAAGCCGATCGCGAGTGACGTCGCCGAGATGGCCGCGCTGATCGCGGACGTCGAGAAGTCCGGCGTCGAGGTGCTCGTGGGCTTCCAGCGCCGGTTCGACCCGGCCATCTACGAGCTGAACCGCCGCATCCGCGCGGGCGAGGTCGGGGACGTCTACCTGGTCAGGGCCGTCGGCAACGACGCGAACCCGCCGGACTTCTCCTACCTGCCCGCCTCCGGTGGCATCTTCCGCGACCTGCTGATCCACGACCTCGACTGCGTGCCGTGGCTCGTCGGCGAGCCGGTCGTCGAGGTCTACGCGAGCGGTTCCGTCCTCGTGCACCAGGCGTTCGCGGACGCCGACGACGTGGACAACGCCGTCGTGATGCTGAAGTTCGCGGGCGGCGCGCACGCCACGCTGGCCGGCGGACGGCACGACCCGGTCGGGTACGACCACCGCATCGAGGTGCTCGGCAGCAAGGACTCCCTGGTCGCGGGCGTCGACCCGCGCACCCCGCTGAACTCGCTGGAGCCCGGCGGCCACGTCGCCGGACCGGACGCCTACCCCGGCTTCCCCGAGCGCTTCCACCGCGCGTACGTCAACGAGATGAACCTGTTCACGCAGGTCATCAAGGGCGAGGTCGCGAACCCGTCCCCGGCGCGAGAGAGTTTGATCAGCCTCCGCCTGGCCGAAGCCTGTGAGCAGTCGCGCCGCAGTGGCGCACCGGTGCGGATCGAGGAATCGCGTCGGTCGTCCGGTCACCCGCTCCCGTCGAATTCGGCGGAGCCCAACTCGGCGGGAGCGAGTCGGCCGGACGACCGACTTGAAGGCGATTCCTCCGCGACGCCGGAGGCGGCGCCGTTCAACGCAGAGGGGAACTAGGCATGGCGAAGATCGCTGGGGCACCGATCTCCTGGGGCGTGTGCGAGGTGCCGGGCTGGGGCGAGGTGCTCCCGTCCGAAACGGTCCTGGCCGAGATGCACTCGCTGGGCCTCACCGCCACCGAACTCGGCCCGCCCGACTACCTGCCGGCCGACCCAGAACAGCTCAAGACCCTCCTGGCGGGCCACGACCTCACGCTGGTCGGCGGCTTCCTCGCGGTCACGCTGCACACCGACGTCCAGTCCACTCTGGACGAAGCCGGCCGCGTCGCCGCGATCCTGAAGGCCGGTGGCGCCGAGGTCCTCGTGCTCGCCGCCGCCACCGGGCTCGACGGCTACGACGAGACGCCGAAACTCACCGACGACGAGTGGAACACCCTCGTCGGCACCTGCGCGAAGATCCGTGAGATCGCCGCCGGGCACGGCCTCAAAACCGTGCTGCACCCGCACGTGGGCACCCACGTCGAGCGGGAGGCGGAGGTCGACAGGTTCCTCGCGGACTCCGATCTCCAGCTCTGCCTGGACACCGGCCACCTCCTCATCGGTGGCACGGACCCGGTCGAGCTGGCGCGCCGCTACCCGGACCGGATCGGTCACGTGCACCTCAAGGACGTGCGTGACGAGATCGCGGCGAAGGTGCGCAGCGGCGAGCTCAGTTACACCGATGCCGTGGAACAGGGCATCTACGTGCCGCTCGGGGACGGCGACGTGGACGTGGAAGCGCTGGTGAAGCTCGTCCAGGAGGCGGGTTACACCGGTTGGTTCGTCCTGGAGCAGGACACCCAGCTCAAGGGCGGAAGTCCAGTGGACAAGCCACTGAAGGACACCGCGCGCAGTCTCGCGCACCTCAGCAAGATCCTCTGAAGGGACTGGAGACGATGAAGTCTCGTCTGGTCATCCGCGCGGGCGTCGCTCTCGCCGGTGTTGCTCTACTCGCCGCCTGCAGCGGTCCCACGGGAACCAACACCCAGAACACGCAGAACAACAGCTCGCAGGCCTCCGGAGACCTCAAGGTCGCCGTCATCACCCACGGCACCGCCGGCGACGCGTTCTGGAGCGTCGTCAAGGTGGGCGCCGAGGACGCGGCCAAGCAGCTCAGCGTCGGCGTCACCTACAACTCCGACGGCGACCCCGGCGCCCAGGCCAAGCTGATCGACAACGCCGTGTCGCAGAAGGTCGGCGGCATCGTCGTGTCGATGGCGAACCCGGACGCGCTCAAGACGTCCATCGACAACGCGGTGAAGGCCGGCATCCCGGTCATCACGATCAACTCCGGCAGCGCGAAGAGCGCGGAGTTCGGTGCCATGGCGCACGTCGGCCAGGAGGAGTCGATCGCCGGTGAGGAAGCCGGCAAGAAGCTCAAGGCCGCCGGCAAGACCAAGCTGCTCTGCGTGATCCACGAGGCCGGCAACTCGGGCCTCAACCAGCGTTGCGACGGTGCCCGCAGCGGCTTCGGCGGCGCGGTGGAGAACCTCCAGGTCGACATCTCCAACCCGACCGACATCGAGGCCCGCATCAAGGCCAAGCTGCAGTCCGACACCGCCGTCGACGGCGTGCTGGCGCTGAACCCGCAGGTCGCCGTGAACGCGGCCTCCGCGATCAAGGGCGCGGGCTCGAAGGCGCAGGTCGCGACGTTCGACCTGAACGCCGACGTGGTCAGCTCGATCAAGGCCGGCGACGTGCTGTTCGCCGTCGACCAGCAGCAGTACCAGCAGGGCTACCTGCCGATCGTGATGCTGAAGCTGTTCAAGGACAACGCCAACACCCTCGGTGGCGGCAAGCCCGTCCTCACCGGTCCCGGCTTCGTCGACAAGTCCAACGTGGACAAGGTCGCGGAGTACGCCAAGAACGGCAAGAGGTAAGGAGGAGGCGGGGAGATGACCGTGACGGCCACAGCTCCACCGGCTGCCGACGAACGGCTGGGCAAGCCCAGGGCGATGGATCAGCTGATCAAACGCCCGGAGATCGGCGCCATGCTCGGCGCACTGCTGGTGTTCCTGTTCTTCTCCGTGGTCACCGAGCAGTTCCTGAGCGTGGGTGGTGCCGCCACCTGGCTGGACGACGCCTCCATGCTCGGCATCATGGCCGTCGCGGTGGCGATGCTCATGATCGGTGGCGAGTTCGACCTGTCCGCCGGTGTCATGACCGCGTCCACCGCGCTCGTCACGGCTCTCCTCGCCACCCAGCTGGGGCTCAACGTCTGGCTGGCGTTGCTGGTGTCGCTCGCCTTCGCCCTGGCGGTGGGCGCGCTGAACGGCTGGCTCGTGATGCGCACGGGCCTGCCGAGCTTCATCGTGACGCTGGGCAGCTTCCTCGCGTTGCAGGGCCTCAACCTCGGCATCACGCGCCTGGTGACGGGCAGCGTGCAGGTGTCGGGCATGCGCGAGGCCGCCGGGTACGAGTCGGCCGGGTTCCTGTTCGCGTCGACGTTCCAGATCGGCGGCACGAGCTTCTACGTGTCGATCATCTGGTGGGTCCTGTTCACCGTCGTCGCGTCGACGGTGTTGATGCGCACCAGGTTCGGCAACTGGATCTTCGCGATCGGTGGTGCCGCGCAGAGTTCACGCGCGGTCGGTGTGCCGGTCGTGCGGTCGAAGATCCTGCTGTTCATGACGACGGCGTTCGCCGCGTGGCTCGTGGGCTCGATCAACATCCTGCGGTACGCGAGCGTGCAGGCGAACCAGGGCATCGGCCTCGAGTTCCAGTACATCATCGCGGCGGTGATCGGTGGCTGCCTGCTCACCGGCGGCTTCGGTTCCGCGGTGGGTGCGGCGATCGGCGCGCTGATCTTCGGCATGGCCCGGCAGGGCATCGTCTACGCGGGCTGGAACAGCGACTGGTTCCAGCTGTTCCTCGGCGTGATGCTGCTGGCCGCCGTGCTGGTGAACAACATGCTGCGCCGCCGAGCGGAAAGGGTCCGGCGATGACGCCCCTCATCGAGACCGAGAACATCGGCAAGACCTACGGCAGCGTCATCGCGCTGAGCGAGGTGTCCACCGTGGTCAACGCGGGTGAGGTCACCTGCGTGCTCGGCGACAACGGCGCCGGGAAGTCGACCCTGATCAAGATCCTGGCCGGTGTCCACCAGCACGACCAGGGCTCGTTCAAGGTCGAGGGCGAGGAGATCAAGTTCTCGTCGCCCCGCGAGGCGCTGGACCACGGCATCGCGACCGTGTACCAGGACCTCGCGGTCGTGCCGCTGATGTCGGTGTGGCGCAACTTCTTCCTGGGCTCCGAGCCCACGACGAAGTTCGGCTTCCTGGACCGCAAGAAGGGCAAGGAGGTCACCAAGAAGGCGTTGTCCGACATGGGCATCGACCTCCGGGACGTCGAGCAGCCGGTCGGCACGCTGTCCGGTGGCGAACGGCAGTGCGTCGCCATCGCCCGCGCCGTGCACTTCGGCGCCAAGGTGCTGATCCTGGACGAGCCGACGGCCGCGTTGGGCGTGAAGCAGGCAGGAGTGGTGCTGAAGTACGTGGCCCAGGCGCGTGATCGCGGCCTCGGCGTCGTGCTGATCACCCACAACCCGCACCACGCCTACCCGGTCGGCAACCGGTTCCTGCTGCTCAAGCGCGGCCGCGCGCTGGGCAGCTACGAGAAGTCCGAGATCGACATCGGTGAGCTGACCCGGCAGATGGCCGGCGGCGCCGAGCTGGAAGCGCTGGAGCACGAGCTGCGGGGTGTCGAGGCGTGACGTCGCTGGAAGTGCTGACCGTCGGCCGGGTCGGGGTCGACCTCTACCCGGAGCAGTCCGGGGTGGCGCTGGCCCAGGTCGGCACGTTCGCCAAGTCGCTCGGCGGGACCGCGACCAACGTCGCGGTCGCCGCCGCGCGGCTCGGCCGTCGCGCCGGCGTGCTGACGAAGGTCGGCCCGGACGGCTTCGGCACCTACGTCCGCGAGGCGCTGGAAGGCTTCGGGGTGTCGTCGGAGTACGTCGGCACCTCGCCGGACCTCCTGACACCGGTGGTGTTCTGCGAGCTCAACCCGCCCGCGGACCCGCCGTTGCTGTTCTACCGGCTGCCGATCGCGCCGGACCTCACGATCGGCGAGGACGACGTGCCGTGGTCGCTCGTGCGCGACGTCCCGCTGTTGTGGGTCACCGGCACCGGAGTCTCCGCCGAGCCCGCCCGCACTTCGCAGCGGATGATGCTCGCCAACCGCGCCCGGCACGGCCACACCGTGCTGGACCTGGACTACCGGCCGATGTTCTGGCCGGACGCCGAGACCGCGCGCGCCGAGATCAGCTGGATGCTCGACCACGTGACGGTCGCCGTGGGCAACCGGACCGAGTGCGAGATCGCGGTCGGCACGTCCGACCCGGACGAGGCCGCTGATCGGCTGCTGGAGCGCGGAATCTCGCTGGCCTTGGTCAAAAAGGGTGCTGAGGGCGTTCTCGTCGCCACGCCCGAGGGCCGGTGGACCGTCGAGCCGAACCCGGTCGAGGTGGTCTGCGGGCTGGGCGCCGGTGACGCGTTCGGCGGGTCCCTGGTGCACGGCCTGCTGTCCGGCTGGGACCCGGTGAAGATCGCCCGCTACGCCAACGCGGCCGGTGCGATCGTCGCTTCCCGCCTGGCCTGTGCCGACGCGATGCCCGACCAGAAAGAGATCGAGGAACTGCTGTGATCACCGACGGCCAGTGGCGCGAACTGTTGTGGCGGCGGGCTGAGGACCCCGGCTCGATCAGACGGGCCTACCAGTCGCGCAAGCGGCGGAACTCGTTGCTGAACGGCAAGTCCACGCTGTTCCTGGTCGCGGCGGACCACCCGGCGCGCGGTGCGCTCGGCGTGGGCGGCGACCCGATGGCGATGGCCGACCGGCGCTCGCTGCTGGCCCGTCTGCTGACGGCGCTGGCGAATCCCGACGTCGACGGTGTGCTGGGCACGCCGGACGTGATCGAGGACCTGCTGCTGCTGGACGGCCTGGACGAACGCGTGGTCATCGGCTCGATGAACCGCGGTGGCCTGGCCGGTGCGGACTGGGAGATCGACGACAGGTTCACCGCGTACGACGCGTCGTCCATCGCGACGTTCGGGCTCGACGGCGGCAAGATGCTGCTGCGCCTGGTCGACTCGGACCCCGGCACGATCCCGACGCTGGAAGGCTGCGCGCGAGCCGTCACGGAACTCGCCGAGCACGGCCTGATGGCGATGGTCGAGCCGTTGCCCTACAAGCGTGATCACAACGACAAACTGGTGCTGCAGAAGGACTCCGCGGCACTCTCGCGTGCGTCGGCCGTGGCTGCCGGACTGGGCTCGACCTCCGCGTACACCTGGCTGAAGCTGCCCGCGCCGCAGGAACCGGAGATCGTGCTGGACACCACCGCGTTGCCCGCCCTGGTGCTCGGCGGTGTGCCGTCCGCGAATCCCGAGGACGACCTCGCGTCGTGGGGCCGTTCGCTGCGGCACCCGACCGTGCGTGGCCTGGTCGTCGGCCGTGCGTTGCTCTACCCGCCGGACGGCGATGTCGCCGCGGCCGTCGCCGCTGCCGCCGAAATCCTGCGCACCGCGAAGGGGGTCACGGAATGACCTTGCACCGTCCACACGGGACTCTCTCGACCGCGACCGACGTCATCCACCTGACGCCGGAGGACGCGAGCTGGACGTACACCGGTCTGCGCGTGCTGCGGATCGAGGCCGGATGGGTGCGCACGATCGAGACCGGCGAGTACGAGGCGTTCGTGCTGCCCCTCGCCGGGTCGCTGACGGTCGAGGTGGACGACGAGCGGTACGAGCTGCAGGGCCGCGACTCGGTGTTCACCCGCGTCACGGACTTCGCTTACGTGCCGCGCGACGCGTCGGTCACGCTGTCCTCTGTGGACGGCTGTGAGATCGCACTTCCGATGGCACGCTGCGAGAACCGCCTGACGCCGAAGTACGGTCCGGCCGACGGTGTTCGCGTCGAGGTGCGCGGCTCCGGCAACGCGACCCGCCAGGTCACGAACTTCGGCGTGCCGGGCGTGTGGGACCACGCGGACAAGCTCAACGCCTGCGAGCTGATCACCCCGGACGGCAACTGGTCCTCGTACCCGCCGCACAAGCACGACGAGTCCGAGCCGTGCGAGGTGAACAACGAGGAGATCTACTACTTCCGCATCGCCGACCGAGACGGCGTGACACCGTCCCGCAACGGCTTCGGCTTCCACCGCACGTACACCGACGACGGCACGATCGACGAGGACGTGACCGTGCGGGACGGCGACGTCTTCCTGATCCCACGCGGCTACCACGGTCCGTGCGTCGCAGCGCCGGGATATCCCATGTACTACCTGAACGTCCTGGCCGGTCCGGGTTCCGAGCGCTCGATGGCGTTCTGCGACGACCCGGCCCACACCTGGATCCGCGACAGCTGGGCGACGCAGGAACTCGATTCCCGTTGCCCGGTCACGACCGCAGAGGGACGGGTCAAGTGAAGCTCACGACCGCTCAGGCACTGGTCCGCTGGATGCTGGCCCAGCGCACCGAACTCTTCGACGGCACCGTCGCGCCGCTGTTCCCCGGCGTGTTCGCGATCTTCGGCCACGGCAACGTCCTCGGCCTCGGCAACGCGCTGGAGGAGGTCCGCGACCGGCTTCCGGTGTGGCGAGGCCACAACGAGCAGGGCATGGCCCTCGCCGCCGTAGGCATCGGCAAGGCCACCCACCGCCGCCAGGTGGGCGTCGCCACGTCGTCCATCGGGCCTGGCGCCCTGAACATGGTCACCGCGGCGGGCGTGGCCCACGCCAACCGCCTGCCGCTGTTGCTCCTGCCGGGCGACACCTTCACCGGCCGCGCCCCGGACCCCGTTCTCCAGCAGGTGGAGCACTTCCACGACCCGACCGCGACGGTCAACGACGCGTTCCGCGCGGTCAGCCGCTACTTCGACCGCATCACCCGTCCCGAACAGCTGCTCTCGACGTTGCCCCAGGTTGCCCGGGTCCTGACCGACCCGGCCGACTGCGGCCCGGTGACGCTGGCCCTGCCCCAGGACGTCCAGGCGGAGTCGTACGACTTCCCGGATGCCCTGTTCGCCCCCGTGGTCCACCGCCCGCTGCGCCAGCGCCCGGACCTGCTCGCTCTGGCCGAGGCCGCCTCGGCGATCCGCAACGCCTCCCGCCCGCTGCTGGTCCTGGGCGGTGGCGTCCGCTACTCGGGCGCTGCGGGCCGCGCCCTCCGCTTCGCCGAACAGCACAACATCCCGGTCGTCGAGACGACGGCGGGCCGGACGCTGGTCCCGCACGACCACCCGCTGCACTCGGGCCCGCTGGGCATCACCGGCTCGACCTCGGCGAACGTCCTGGCCGGGGAGGCGGACCTGGTCATCGCCGTGGGCACCCGCCTGCAGGACTTCACCACCGCGTCCTGGACCGTCTTCTCCCCTGACGCGCACCTGCTCTCCCTGAACGCGGCCCGCTTCGACGCCGTGAAGCACGGCTCGTTCGCCCTCGTGGCCGACGCCGACGAGGGCCTGCGCGAACTGACGGACCTGCTGGCGTCCTGGCAGGCTCCGGCCTCCTGGTCGGCGCGGGCGCTGGCGGAACGCACGAAGTGGGACGCCCACATCACCTCGCTGCGCGCTCCCGGAAGCGGCCTGCCGACGTACGCCCAGGTAGTAGGCGTGGTGAACGACGTCAGCGAACCCACCGACTACGTCATGACCGCGTCCGGCGGCCTCCCCGGCGAACTGATCGGCGGCTGGCGGGCCACCGGTGAGTCCACAATGGACGTCGAGTACGGCTTCTCCTGCATGGGCTACGAACTGGCCGGCGCCTGGGGAGCCGCGATCGCCCACACCCAGGGCGTCGTCACCACCCTCCTCGGCGACGGCTCGTACCTGATGCTGAACTCCGAACTCTTCTCGGCCGCCTTCGCGGGCCACGGCTTCGTGGCCGTCGTCTGCGACAACGACGGCTACGCGGTGATCCACCGCCTGCAGACCGGTCAGGGCGGCGCGGGCTTCAACAACCTCTACGCCGACTGCACGACCGGCCACTCCGAACCCCCGCGCACCGACTTCGCCGCCCACGCCTCGGCGATGGGCTGCGCGGTCTTCCCCGTCGACTCGCTGGCCGACCTGGAAGGCGCTTACCGCAAGGCCCGCGAGGTGGCCGTCGCCGAGAAACGCCCTGCCGTGGTCGTGATCCGCACGCACCCGTCGTCGTGGACCGAGGCCGGGGCCTGGTGGGAGGTCGGCGTGCCCGAGGTGTCGCACCGGTCGGAGATCGCGGCGGCCCGTGAAGAAGTGCTGGAGGGCAAGGCCAGGCAGGTCCGCTACCTGAGCTGAACTCCAACAGCGGATACCGCCGGACGGTGGCCATCACGAGGATGACCCTCCGTGGGGAAGCGGATGTTCAGGCTCGGGGCGGTCACCCTGTTCGTGCTCGGTGTCGCCCTGCTGGTGCCGCAGAACGCTCCGCGATCGACGTCGCTGCTGCTGTTCGGCGGGGTGCTGGTCGTCGCCGGTGGTGCGCTGGCCTGGCGTCAGGCCAGGGACGGCCAGGTCGTCGAGCGGTACCGCCGCGCCGTGGAGCACCTCGGCAGCGATGAGTCCGAGGTCAGGCTCGGCGGGCTCCGCGCGCTGGAACAGATCGCGAAGGACTCGGCGAGGAGCAGGCGGCTCGTCGACGACACCATCGGGGACTTCCTGCGCCAGCGATCTCCCTGGACGGGCGCGGACCAGCCGTCGGGCCTCGCCGTCAAGAACCCGGGGTCCGACGTCGAGACGGCTCTGGCGATCGTGACCCGGCCTGGCGCGGTGATCGACCTGTCCCACGTCGACCTGCGCGGCGCCGATCTGGGGAAGCTGGCGCTCGCGGGAGCGGTGATCCGCCGGTCCAACCTCGCCGGTGCGCGGCTGTTCGGAACCTGCCTGGACGACGGCGTCCTCGACGCCACGGACCTCCGCGACGCGGACCTGCGGGGAGCCTCCCTGCGCCAGGCCTCCCTGCGGGTCGCCTGCCTCGAAGGCGCCGACCTCCGCGCCGCCGACCTCACGGACGCGGACCTGCGCGGCGCCGACATGCGCGCCGTCAACCTGGACAAGGCGGTCCTGACCGGGGCGCGCGTCAACCGCGGGACCCTGTGGCCTCCGGACTTCACCCCGGCACGTGTCTCCGCGTCGCTGTTCAGCGACTGAGATGCCTCACAACCGGGAACAACACGCCGACCTGCGCCTCTTGAACGATTCGTAGCCCAACGAACGTTCGAGGGAGCTTTTCGTGAGCCTGTTGTTCTCCCCGCTGACCCTGCGCTCGGTCACACTGCCCAACCGCATCGCGGTCAGTCCGATGTGCCAGTACTCGGTGACGAAGGAAGACGGCGTGCCGACCGACTGGCACCTCGTCCACCTGGGCTCCCGCGCCGTCGGAGGCGCCGGCCTCGTCATGGCCGAGGCGACGGCGGTCGAGGCGCGCGGCCGGATCTCACCGCAGGACGTCGGCATCTGGAACGACGAGCAGGTCGAGGCCTGGAAGCCGATCACGAGGTTCATCAAGGAGCACGGCTCGGTGCCGGCCATCCAGCTCGCGCACGCCGGGCGCAAGGCGATCGGTGACTGGGTGCCGGTGGCGCCCACGACCGAGCCGTTCCCCGGCGGCAACCAGCCGGAGAAGCTGACGAACACCACACAGATCGTCAAGGCGTTCGTCGACGGCGCGCTGCGGGCGATCGAGGCCGGTTTCGAGGTCCTGGAGGTCCACGCGGCCCACGGCTACCTGCTGCACGAGTTCTACTCGCCGCTCACGAACGAGGGCAGCATCGAGGAACGCATCGCCCTGCCCGTCGAGGTCACCGCCGCCGTGAGGGCAGCGGTCGGCCCGGAGGTGCCCGTGATCGTGAGGATCAGCGGCACCGACTGGGTCGACAACGGCTGGACTGCCGACGACAGCGTTGTGCTGGCACAGGCGCTCAAGGCCGCGGGTGCGGACCTGATCGACGTGTCCAGCGGTGGCAACACCGCGCAGGCGGACATCCCGATCGGGCCCGGCTACCAGGTGCCGCTGGCCGAAGCCGTACGACGCAAGGCAGACGTGCCCACGGGTGCGGTCGGCCTGATCACCGAGGCGACTCAGGCCGAACAGATCTTGACGGACGGTTCCGCCGACCTGGTCCTGCTCGCGCGCGAACTGCTCCGCGACCCGTACTGGCCACTGCACGCGGCACAGCAGTTGGGTGTGGAGATCCACGCGCCGAAGCAGTACGCCAGGGCGTTCTGAAAGAGCCCTCAGAGTTCAAGGGCTGGGCGCCGGGATGACCGGACGCCCAACCCTTGAACTCCGAAGGCTGAATTCAGCGACGGTAATCGTCGTAGTCGTCGTACGGGTCGTCGTGTGGCTCGTCGCCACCACTACTCCCGTTCGGCGACCTTTCATCAGTCGACAGCTCGCGCTGCAACGCAGCGAAGTCGGTCTCATGAGAGCTGTATTTGAGCTCCCTGGCGACCTTCGTCTGCTTGGCCTTAGCTCGGCCGCGCCCCATGGCTCGACCCCCTCGCACAGGGACGGGGGCGGCCGGGGGAACGGCGGCCCCACTCGTCTCGACAACTGATTCCTGGTAACTACCGTACCGTGCCGATGGGGTTCCTCGCGACGCGGTAGGCGTGACACGTACCGCCAAATCTCGCGGCCGCCCTCGCGTGGAAGGATGCACACGTGCCAAGACCGTTCGTCGCCTACCTACGGGTGTACGAACCGTTATCGGTGTTGGACGCAAAGCTAGCTTCCAAGGTCGAAAAAGCCCTGGAAGCGGGCCCTGTCCCCCGGTCGGAGGTAGGAGACCGGGAAAGAGAGCTGTGGTTGCGATCACAGTTGGGACAAAAGCTCCTCCCGGGCGAGTCGCACGACGTCATGACGATCAGTCCGGCCGAGGTTCCGACCTCCGAAGCCGCCCGTGTCGGTCCGGGCCCGCTCGTCTGCCCGCTCGACCTCAGGGCCCGCTCCGCCGCCGCTCTGGTGGGCTTCCTGGCCTCCGCGCCGCGGATCCTGCAGGACGAGGCCCTCGACCTCTCGTCGGAAACGGTCCGGGCGCGCGCGTCCGCCGTGATGGCCGAACTCTCCGCAGGGGCGGTCCACGTGATCTCCACGACCTGGACGATCCCGCTGCCGTGGTTCGCCCTCGTCGACCCCGCCCAGCGCCGCGTGGTGCTGGCCAGCGCCCAGGACGACCCGGAGCGCCAGGTGTCGTGGCGGGTGGCCATGGCCGACGCCAGGCGCCGGATCGCGCGGGCGCTCAAGGTCGTGAAGCGCTCGCTGGGCGACGACGGGCCGGCCAAGGTCCTCGCCGACACGGGCCGCTGGCTCGAACACTTCCACCCGCACTCGGCCGTCGAGCTCGACTACGGCGGCCTGGTGCAGCTGCTGGGTGACAAGGACCTGCTGGAAGACACCTCGGCGGCCGACGTGAACGCCATCATCGACGCCCTCGAAGCGGACGACGCCGAGGAGGTCGCGCTGCGCTACGAGACGCTGCGGGAGTTCTGGGGCGAGCTGGCCCGCAGGGAACGCCACGGCTGAAGCAGGACCCGCGCGGTCACGGCAGCCACCGCTGCCAGGACCATCGCCGCGGGCCACGCCACGTGCACCGCGACGAAGCTCGCGACGAACGGGGTCAGCGCCGCGCTCAGGTAGTTCGCCGAGTTCTGCATGGCGATCGCGGTGGCGCTGCGGCCCTCCGGCGCGAGCTCACCGGCCTCGGTGACCGCCAGCCCGTTCCAGCACAACGCGCACAGCGAGGTCGGCACGAGGACCGCGACCAGCAACGGCAAAGGCGCCTGGTCCAGTGCCGCGACCAGCACGAACCCGCCCGCGGTGAGCACGGAGACGATCTTCAGCGGCCCGATCCGGCTGCGTGCGCGGTCCGACCACACGCCGACCGCCAGCCGTCCGGCCCCGCCGAGCAGCTGCGCCACGGCGAAGACGGCCGCTGCCGCCGTGACGCTCATGCCGCGGTGTCCGTGCAGAAGAGGCACCAGCAGGGCCGTGGCGGTGAACTGGGGCACCACCAGCAGCCCGCTGGCGAGCGACAGCCGCAGCAACCGCGGGTCCTTGAGCACCAGCCCGTGGTCCGTGCTCGCCCGGATCGCGCCGGGCGGTTCCCGGACCAGCAGGGCCACCGCCAGTGCCACGAACGCCGTCACGCCGGCGAGCACGACGAACGCCGCGGGGATCCCGGCCGAGATCGCGATCCCGGGCAGGACGGCCGCGGTGAGGGCCGCGCCGAGCGGGGTCGCCGTCTGCCGGACGCCCATGGCGAGGCCACGCGACTCCCGGCTGAACCACGACATCACCGCACGGCCGCTGGCCGCGTTGATGCTGGCCCCGAACAGTCCGGCGCCGAGCAACGCGAGGCCGGCGATCCAGGCGTTGCCCAACGCAGCGGCGAGGAGGCAACCTGCGGCACCCACGCCGCCGATGGTCATCACGAGCCGTTCGCCGCGCCGGTCCGCGACGACTCCCCACGGCACGAGGGCGATCATCGTGCCGAGGTTGACCGCACCGAGAAGTAGCCCGACCTGGGGCAACGTGAGGGAGAAGTGCTGCTGGAGCTGCGGGCTGATCGCGGGCAGACCGAGGAAGATGGCCGCGTTCGTGCCCTGCGCCAAAGCTCCGACGGACAGCACGACCCAGCGATACCCCATGAGGGCACGCTAGGTCTGCTGCTCAGAAAGTGGAAAGCTCGTCTTACCTCTTGGGACGGTGGTGTCCGCGCTCCGCAGCCAGCAGCTCGTCCACCGAGGCACTCCCGCGCTGGTAGCGCGAAGCGATCTCGGCGTTGAGCTTGTCCACGACCACCTGCACCTCGCGCCGCCGCACCGACACGGACGCCTCTTCCGAGATGAGCGTCTCCAGCACGTCGCCGAGGCGATCGTCGGTCAACGAGCTCACGTCGGAGAGGTCCACGTCGGAGATGAGCGCCTCGACGTGCCGTTGATGCGCATCAGCACGTGACGGCTCATGGGTCTGATACCGGCCGAGACCGGTCGCGGGACCCACGGCGTTCGTGGAGAGGATTGTGGCCAGCTGCTCGACCACGGCCGAGCCACCCGAGCTGCGGCGCTCTTGCTCCGCGCGCACGATGTCGATCCGCGCGTGCAACAACCGCCGCAGGTAGGACAGATCTGTCTCTTCCTGCGCAGCCTCGTCGCGGAGTTCGCGCACCTCGACGAGCGGGCGCTGCTCGACGCCCTCCGTGTAGTCGGGGGCGAGCACCCTGTCGATTCGGCGGCGCCCGCCAGGACGCACCTCGATCACGTGTCCATCCTGCGGTAGATCCTCCTCACCCGCCAACACATCCCATGCACCAAACTTGTCTCAAATGTGCACGCCCAGCAGCTTTCGCGCCTCGTCCGGGGTCAAAGCGGGTCGCTGGGCGATCTTGGAGAGACCTGCGGCACGTGCCACGAGCTGTGCGTTGTCCCGCACCGGCACCCCCCGCGAGTAGCTGATGGTGTCTTCCATACCCACTCGGAGGTGGCCACCCGCACCCAAAGCGGTGAACATCACGGGCAGGGTCGTCCGGCCGATCCCGGTGGCGGAGAACGTTGCTCCGTCCGGCAGAGCGTTGACGGCCGCGACCAGCGTCGCCGCGTCGCCGGGCATCCCGCCGGGCACGCCCATCACGAAGTCGACGTGCACGTGCCCGCCCGCAGGCAGGCCGTGCTGGTCCAGCAGGCGCTTCAGCGACGCGAGCTGCCCGATGTCGAAGATCTCGTACTCCGGGACGATCGAGCGCTCCTGCATGCCCTTGTGCAGGGAGACGATGAACTCCCAGCGGTTCATGAACACGTCGTCACCGAAGTTGACAGTGCCCATCGTGCAGGACGCCGAGTCCGGCATCGCCTCGAGCACGCGCAGCCGGTCCGACTCGGGGTCGTGCACCGACCCGCCCGTCGAGAGCTGCACGACGAGGCTGGTCTCGGAGCGCAACGCCTCGACGGTGGCCTTCAGCAGACCCAGGTCCAGCGACGGCTTCGCGTCCTCGCCACGGATGTGGACGTGGATCATCGCCGCGCCGACCTGTTCGCAGCTCTGCGCCGTCTTGACCAGCTCTTCCAGGGTCACCGGAAGCTGCGGGACGTCGGCTTTGGCGTGCTCCGCTCCGGTGGGAGCGACAGTGATCAGCGTGCCCAGTGACATAGGCGCGACTCTAGGGGGTCATCCCCGCAGGTTGCGAACAGCTTCCCGGCCCAGACCAGGGGTGTCCGGCGGCACCGAGTCGGGGTCGATCCGTGCGGGAACCGCGCGTTCGGGAGTGCCCGCGATGAGCTCCGCCTCGACCGGTACAGACCGCTTGACCAGAGCCAAGGCGATCGCGCCGAGCTCGTGGTGCAGGGTCACCGTGCCCACCCGGCCGACCACGCGCCCGTCCAGGGTCACCGGGTCACCGGTCTCCGGCTGGGCGTCGGCAGAACCATCCAGGTGGAGTAGGAGCATCCGCCTGGGCGGGCGTCCCACGTTGTGGACCTTCGCGACCGTCTCCTGGCCCCGGTAGCACCCCTTGTTCAGGTGCACGGCCGGGTCGACCAGGCCGACCTCGTGCGGGATCGTGCGTTCGTCGGTGTCGACGCCCTGCCGGGCGCGCAGCGACTCGACCCGCAGCGCCTCGAACGCGTAGCTGCCCGCCGGGCGTGCGCCCGCGTCGGTGATCCGCTGCCACCAGTCGGCGAGCTCGGCGCGCGGGACCAGCAGGTCGACCGCGTTCCGGCCCGGCCACGAGGCCCTGCGCACAAAGCCCTCGCCGAGCGCGTCGACGTTCGACGGCATCGGGATGCCGAGCTTCTCCAGCAGAGCTGGGGTGTCCGGCCCGGTGATCGTCAGCAGCGCGAACTCCGCCGTGGCGTCGCGCGGCTCCACCTTGGACCAGAAGACCATCTTCTTCAGGTACGCCAGCAGGTCGTCGACCTTCTCGACGTCGAGGAACACCGTGCCGCCGACGTTCGCGACGACCATGTGGTGCTCCAGGCGGCCCTGGGCGTCGAGGATCAGCGCCTCGGTCGCCGCGCCCTCACCGAGCTGCTCGAAGTGCTGGCTCGTGAGCTGGTGCAGCCACTTGAGCCTGTCCTCGCCGGGGATCGCGATGACACCGCGGTTCGAGCGGTCGACCACGACCACCGAACGGGCGGCGGAGCGCTGTTCGGCGAACGGGTCGCCGTAGTGCCAGGCGACGCCGGCATCCGTGGAATCGTCGGGCGGCGGGACGGCTCCGGGGAGGGTCACTCGATCTCCTGCTCCTGCTTCAAACAGTCGCGGCAAGTGCCGGACAGCGCGAGATGGCTTGCATCAAGTTCGAACCCGTCGCGCTCCCGCAATGTTCCGACCAACGGGTCGAGAAGCTCACACGGGATTTCCTGGATCGAACCGCACACGTGGCACACGAGGTGCACGTGCTGGTGATCTTCGACCGAGTAGCTCGGCGCACCGTGGCCAAGGTGCGTGTGCCGAACCAGTCCGAGCCGGTCGAGAAGATCGAGCGTGCGGTAGATGGTGGTGATGTTGACCGTCGGCGCCGTCTCCTGGACGCGCTGACAGATCTGCTCGGGTGTCGCGTGTTCCAGCGACCTGACCGCGTCCAGCACGAGCTGACGCTGCGGCGTCATCCTCATACCGCGGTCGTGCAGCGTTTTGCGCAGGCCTCTTGCGGTCTCCACACCAGCCATGTTAGTTGCTGCTAGTAGGCTCCCGACATGCGCGTGCTGGCACTGCTCGACGGAACCCTCGCTGACCCCGACTCGCCGCAGATCCGCGTCGAGGACCTCGGGCTCATGCGCGGCGATGGCGTGTTCGAAACGATCCTCGTGGTCGACGGGAAGCCCCGCGAACTCACGCCCCACCTCGACCGGCTCGACCGGTCCGCGGCCATGCTCGACATGCAGCCTCCTCCGCGTGCGGAGTTCGAGCGCGCGGTCGAGCTGGTCATCGGCAACTGGACCGGCGGCAGCGAGTTCGCCCTCAAGCTCGTCTACACCCGCGGCGTCGAGGGCGGCGACGGCACGCCCACCGGGTTCGCGCTCGGCATGGAGATCGGCGCGAAGGTGCTCAAGCAGCGCGTCGAGGGCCTGTCGGCGGTGACCTTGGACCGCGGCATCGACGCCGACCTCGCCGACCGCGCGCCGTGGCTGCTGCTGGGCGCGAAGTCGCTGTCGTACGCGATCAACATGGCCGCGCTGCGCGAGGCCGAGCGCCGCGGTGCCGCCGAGGTCGTCTTCACGACGTCCGACGGTTCGGTGCTCGAGGGCCCGACCTCGACGCTGATCATGGTGCGCGGCAAGACCCTGGTCACGCCGCCGTCGAAGCTCGGCATCCTGCCCGGCACCACGCAGTACGCGTTGTTCCGCGCCGCCGAGCGCGCCGGCTGGACCGTGCTCGTGGAGCCGATCCAGACCGACGAGCTCTACGACGCCGAGGGCGTGTTCCTCGCGTCCAGCGTCCGCAAGATCACGCGGGTGACCGTGTTGGACGGCAAGCAGCTGCCCGACTCGTCGGCCCTGCTGACCGAGCTGCAGGGCCTGTACGAGTCGGAGTACTGATTTTCTAGCGGAGTCCGGCGTCGACCGCGGCCATCAACGGGCCGCGGTCACCCGACATCTCCCAGAACATCGCGCCCAGCAGGTTCTTCGACTTCAGCCACGCGGTCTTCTTCTGGATCGACCACACGTCGTCGAAGGTCCACCACTGGTTGCCGGTGTAGCAGGACGTCGCCACGGCGACCTCGTCGTGGAAGACGGTGCAGTTCGGCACGGACGCGACGAGGTTGGCGTACCCGCGCGTGCCCGACTCCTCCGGGAACTGGCCGGGAGCCGCACCTCCCGCGGTCTGCCACTCGCCGTTCTTGCCCCCGTTGACCACGTTCTGCCAGCCGCGGCCGTAGAACGCGAGGCCGAGCGTGATCTTGCGCGACGGCACTCCCGCGTCGAGGTAGGCCTGGACGGTGCTCTCGACGCTGAACTTGGTCGTGTACGGGTCGTCCGGGTCCGGGTAGAGGTTGCCCTGGTGGCCGGTCCGGTTGGGCTCCCACGAGTTGTCGCTGCCGGAGCCGTGGAAGTCGTAGCCCTGGACGTTGAAGATGTCCATCGACTGTGCGACCCGTCCGAGCTCCCAGCCCGCCTCGATCTTGGCCGGGTCGGCCGGCGTGAACGCGGTGAGCTGGTAGCGCTTGCCGGTCGTGGTGCTGAGCGCGTCCATCTGCCGGCGGAACTCCTCGATCAGCAGCGTGTTGTTGACCTTGTCCTGCGGGCCGAAGTGGTTGCCCGCGTGGCCTTCGGCGCCCGGCCACTCCCAGTCGAGGTCGATGCCGTCGAAGATGCCCGCCGCGCTGCCCGGACCGCCGGCGCCGTTGTACACGGGCAGGTTGCCCTTGATGTAGACGTCGAGGCAGGACGCCACGAACTTCTTGCGCGCCGCGTCCGTCGCCGCGACGTCGGAGAAGTACTTGGAGTAGGTCCAGCCGCCGAGCGAGATCAGCACCTTGAGGTTCGGGTGCTTCGCCTTGAGCTTCTTGAGCTGGTTGTAGTTGCCGCGCAACGGTTCCCAGCCGCTGTCCGCAACGCCGTCGACGGACTGCGCCGCGCTCATCGGCCTGCTGTAGTCGGCTTCCGCGTCACCCGCGCCGTCGCCCTGGTTCGGGTCCTGCGGGTTCGGGCTCGTGCCCTTCGTGACGCCGTGCAGACACGTCAGGTTGACGGGGTCGATGTTGCCGAACGCGTAGTTGACGTGGGTCATCTTCGCGGCGTCCATGTCCTTCACGAAGTACTGGCGTCCGTAGATGCCCCACTGCACGAAGTACCCGACACGGGCGTAGCCGCCGACGATGTCACCAGTGCGCTCGTTCAGCGCGTTGCTCGCGGCCGACACGTTGTCGTAGAGGTCCCGTGCCTTGACGGTGAAGGTGTAGTTCGTGGACGGCGAGAGACCGGAGACGACCGCTGTGGTGCCGGAGACCGTCGTCTTCACGGTCGTGCCCACGTAGACGTCGTAGTTCGCGATCCCGCTGTTGTCCGTGGAGGCGTTCCACGCCAGCGTGATGCTGCCCGCGTCCTTCGCCGTCGACCGCAGGTTGCCCGGCGCGGTCGGGGGCGTGGTGTCGTTGGCGGGGTTGTTGGTGGTGACGCTCAGCGCGGAGCTCGGCGCCGACTGGGTTCCCTTGGTGTCCTTGGCCCGCACCGTGAAGGAGTACGCGGTGTTCGGGCTCAGGCCGGTGATGATCGTCGACGTCGTGGTGGAGCTGCCGGCGAGGCTTGAACCGTTGTAGACGTCGTAGCCGGCGACCGGCAGCGAGCCGGGCGTGGAGACGTTCCACTGCAGGCTCACCGTGCGCGTGGTCTTCGTCGGTGCCGCGAGACCCGTTGGCGCACTGGGCGGGGTGTCCGCGCTGCCGTCGCAGTTGGCGTTGTTGATCCGGCACGTCACCGGGTCGACGTTCTGGCTGATCGAGAACGCCGGGCTGTACGGCTCAGTGGTTCCACCGGCGTTGATGGTCTTGTTGTAGTGCGCAGGGGCGACGGTGACCTGGTTGCCGTTCTGGGAGATCGTGCCGTTCTGGCCGTTGCTCACCGTCACACCGTTGGGCAGCGTGAAGGAGATCGACCAGTCGGAGACGGCCACGGCGGAGTGGTTGCGGACGACGAACTTCGCGGCGCCACCGGCCACCGAGTACTCGGCGGTCAGCCCTGTCGGTGCCGGCGGTGCGGTGCCGCTGCCGTCACACGCCATGTTGTTGATCGTGCAGGTGGTCGGGTCGGCCGCGGTGCTCAGCGAGAACGTCGGGCTGTAGGGCTCGGTGTTGCGTCCCGGCGGGAGGTTGTTGATGTAGAAGGCCGGAGTGAGCGTCACTCTCGTGCCGTTCTGGGTGATCGTCGCGTTCTGCGGGGCGCTGGCCGTGACACCGGCCGGCAGGTCGAACTTGATCGACCACCCGTTGAGCGCGGTCGTGCTCGCGTTGGCGACGACGAACTTGGCACTCGTGCCGGTGCGGGAGAACGTCGCGGTGATGCCCGTGGCGGCCTGTGCAGGGACCGCCAGGGCTAAGACCGCGAGCAGAACTGCTAGGAGGGCAGGGATCCGGCGCATGCGGAACTCCAGTTTGGTAGAGATTCCGCGGCGGCTGCCAGTTACGGTATTTGGTCTGGACCACTCCGTCAACGGCGTGCGCGCTCAGTCGATCGGGCGGAACCTGACCTCCGTGCCCGGCCGCGCCTGCCCCAGAAAACCCAGGTAATCGTTGTCCACCACACCGATGACGGGGTAGCCACCCGTCGTCGGATGATCGTTCAGGAAGATCACGGGCTGCCCGTCCGGCGGCACCTGAACCGCACCGGTGATCATCCCCTCGCTGGGAATCTCCCCGTCACGACGATTCAGCTTGGTGCCGTTGAGTCGAGCGCCCACCCGGTTGCTGCGATCCGACACCGTCCAGGACCCCTGCCGCAGCTGGGTTTCCGCCTCGTCGAACCAGTCGTCCCGCGGCCCGAGCCGAATCGGGATGACCAACGTTTGCAGCGCGTTGTGCGGCGGCACCACATCGGCACCTTCGGGCAGATTTGGCGTCCCAAGATGCAGGACGTCGTTGTCCCGCAACGGTTCTGGACCGATTCCGGAGAGCAGGTCGGTCGAGCGGCTGCCGAGTTCCTCGTCGACCTCGATGCCGCCCGACAGCGCGAGGTAGTTGCGCAGCCCGGTCTGCGGGATGCCGATCTCCAGGACCTCGTCCTGCTTCAGGTGGATCGGGTGGTGCGAGTCGGCGAGCCTGCCGTCGACGCGGACCTCGGTGGCCGGCCCGGTGACGGCGACCGTGCAACTCGCGCCGGCCTTGAGCGTGAGACCACCCAGCAGGAGCTCCAGTCCGGCCGCGCCCTCGGGGTTGCCGACGAGACGGTTGGCGAGCTTGAGCGACTCCTGGTCCAGCGCACCCGACGGAGGCACGCCCAGGTGCGCGTTGCCGGGCCTGCCGAGGTCCTCGACCAGCGCCTGCGGTCCGGTCCTGATGATCGTGACGCTGCGCCTCATGCGACCACGAACCTGACCTGGTCGCCCGGCTGCAACAGCGCGGGGGTCTCGGCCTTGGCGTCGAACAGCGTGATCTCGGTGCGGCCGATCAGCCGCCAGCCGCCCGGTGTCGGTCTGGGGTAGGCGGCGGTGAACTCGCCCGCGATGCCGACCGAGCCCTGCGGGACCTTGGTCCGCGGGGAGTCGAGCCTCGGCTGCTGGAGTGGTTCCGGGAGGCCCGTGAGGTAGCCGAAGCCCGGCGCGAAGCCGCAGAACGCGACCTCGTAGGTGGCGGTGGTGTGGAGTCGCACGACTTCGTCCGGGGTGGTGCCGGCTGTTTCGGCGACGAGGGCGAGGTCCGGGCCGTCGTAGATGACCGGGATGGTGATCTCGCGCGAGTGCGTCGTGGGGGCCTTGGTGAGGTCGATCGTTTTCAGCGCGTCCCTGACCTGGGTCAGTGCGCCCTTGACCAGCACCGTTCGCGCGGCCGGGACGAGCTCCTCGATGCCGTCGAGCTGTTCGAGGGCTGCGCGGACGGCCGCGACCTCGCTCAGTGAGTCGACCTCGACCAGGAGCGCGTCGGTTCCGCAGCGCCGCAGAAGCATGCACCCATGTTACGGGGAATCGTGGGATTGTTGAACAATCCGACACGCGAATCGTTCAACAATCCCTCGGTGCGGCGGTGCGGCGGTGCGGCGGTGCGGCGGTGCGGCGGTGCGGCGGTGCGGCGGTGCGGCGGTGCGGCGGTGCGGCGGTGCGGCGGTGCGGCGGTGCGGCGGTGCGGCGGCGCGGCACGTTGGGGATGCCAGGCATGTTCGGCGCAGCGCTTGTTGGATCGTTGAACAATCCAGCGATGCTTCTGTTGAATCGTTCAACGATCCGACAAGCCAACAAGCCAACAAGCCGAGCTAGCCGACGACGCGCTTCAGGTGCGCCGACGCGTGCGGCTGCATCTCCTGGCCCATCATGGCGCGCTCCTCGACGTACGCGAGGTCGCCGTTCACCACGCCGTACAGGCGCTGCGAGGCCTTGACGTCCTTGGCCGTGGCGGAGCGGATGACCGCGTCCGTCTCGAACTCCCAGGAGGTCTGCGTGCGCACCTTGCCGTAGTACAGCTCGACGATGCCCGTGTTGTGCGTCAGCAGGAACTCGATCGTGTCGTCTTCCTGCGGGCGCCAGAAGCCCTGCTCTCGCGCCGCCGGGCGGATGACCTCGCCGGCCTCGTTCAACAGCCACGACCGCGCCTCGTAGACGAGGAACGGCCGGCCGTCGTGGGCGAACGTGATCTGCTGGCCGAAGCGGAACGGGCCGTCGATCGTCGGGTAGACGATCTCGCCCTCGCCTCGCCACACGCCCACCAGCGGGAGGACGCCCAGGAGAGCGTCGTTCAGGTTCGCGCCCTCGCGCAGGTTCGCCGTGTCGCCCGGGACGGGCATGTCGTCGAACTGGGGGAGGTTGCGCGCCCTCGTGGCGGCTGCTCGTTCCTCGGCCAGGCGGATGGCCTCGTCGCCGCTGGTCATCGCTGGTCGGAGTAGAGGCGGTAGACGACGTAGCCGGCGAACCACATTACGGCGATCGTCACTAGCACCAGGAGTCCGGTGAAGATGTGTTCCACGGTGGAGAGGATATCTCGCTGGTGATGACGTGCAGGGTTGTGGTGGTGGAGGACACCGGGGGCCTGCCGTTGGCGTGCGCGTCGGGGTCACTTTGCGGGCGCCACCTTGCGTTGATCCCTGGGGCTCCGCCCCAGACCCAGCCAATCTGATCCAAAGCCGGGGTCCACGCCGTACGCGGGTAGATGGCACGTCTG